>NZ_JBWGIG010000013.1:0-177179 GCF_056312595.1 Pseudomonas sp. GYB4201
CCTGAGTTCACTGAAGACATTCAGCGAACTCAGGGGCCAGCGCAGCCTGCGGCAGCGGCTACAGTGCTTTGCAGCATCCAAAAATAAAGACAATAAAAGGTAGTACCCCATGTCCGTAGACATTGAAGAGAGCCGCTACGCGCGGTTCGCCCTGCGCTGCTCCAACTGGGCCGAGCGCTGGTTCCCCGATTCCTGGGTGTTCGCTGCCGTGGCGGTGATCGTCGTGGCGCTGGCGGCCATGGCCATGGGCGCCAAGCCCAACGACACCGCCACCGCCTTTGGCGACGGCTTCTGGAGCCTGATCCCCTTCACCATGCAGATGGCCTTCGTGGTCATCGGCGGCTACGTGGTGGCCAGCTCGCCGCCCGCGGTGAAGCTCATCGACCGCCTGGCGCGCCTGCCGAGCAATGGCCGCTCGGCGGTGGCCTGGGTGGCGCTGATTTCCATGGTCGCCTCGCTGCTCAACTGGGGCCTGTCGCTGGTGTTCGGTGGCCTGCTGGTGCGCGCCCTGGCGCGCCGCACCGACCTGAAAATGGACTACCGCGCCGCCGGTGCCGCCGCCTACCTGGGCCTGGGCGCCGTCTGGGCACTGGGCCTGTCGTCGTCAGCTGCGCAATTGCAAGCCAACCCCGCCAGCCTGCCGCCGTCGATTTTGGCCATCACCGGCGTCATTCCCTTCACCCAGACCATCTTCCTCTGGCAGTCCGGGCTGATGCTGGCCGTGCTGGTGCTGGTGTCGTTGGTCATCGCCTACGCCACCGCGCCGGGCCCCAACAGCGCCCGCGACGCCAAGGCCTGCGGCATCGACCCCAGCTTCAACCTGCCGCCCCAGGCCCAGCGCAGCCGCCCCGGCGAGTGGCTGGAGCACAGCCCGGTGCTGACCTTGCTGCTGGTAGCGCTGGCGGCCGGTTGGCTGTACCACGAGTTCTCCACCAAGCCGGCGATCACCGCCATTTCCGGGCTCAATACCTACAACTTCCTGTTCATCATGCTCGGCGCGCTGCTGCACTGGCGCCCGCGCAGCTTCCTCGACGCCGTGGCCCGCGCGGTGCCCACCACCACCGGCGTGCTGATCCAGTTCCCGCTGTACGGCTCCATCGCCGCCATCCTCACCACGGTGAAGGGCGGCGAAGGCCAGACCCTGGCGCAGCACATCTCCACCTTCTTCGTGCAGATCGCCTCCCACGACACCTACGCGCTGCTGATGGGCGTGTACTCGGCAGTGCTGGGCTTCTTCATCCCCTCGGGCGGCGGCAAGTGGATCATCGAGGCGCCGTACGTGATGCAGGTGGCCAACGACCTCAAGTACCACCTGGGCTGGGCCGTGCAGATCTACAACGCCGCCGAGGCGCTGCCCAACCTCATCAACCCCTTCTACATGCTGCCACTGCTGGGCGTGCTGGGCCTGAAGGCGCGCGACCTGATCGGTTTCAGCTTCGTACAGTTGCTGGTGCATGTGCCGCTGGTGCTGTTGCTGTTGTGGGCGTTGGGGACGACGTTGCAATACGTGCCCCCCGTCATGCCCTGACCGGACGCTAGCCTTCGCGATCAAACGCGTACGCCCGCTGCACATGGGCCACCCGCGTGATGAAGTGCTGGTACCACTGCGCCCGCCCGGTAGTGCGGGCGTCGGTGTGTTCGGCGTGCTGCTTCCACGCAAGGATGGCGGCTTCACTCTGCCAATACGACACGGTGATGCCCAGGCCGTCCTCGCCGCGCGCCGATTCCACGCCGAGGAAGCCCGGCTGGTCGCTGGCGAGGTCGACCATGCGCTGGGCTGCTTCGCCGTAGCCGGCGTCGACGTCGGTGCGGGTGGAGGTGAAGATCACCGCGTAGTAGGGCGGGTTCGGGGTGTTGGCGAACATGCTCAGGCGCTCCGGTTGGCGGCGTGCAGCAGGGCAGTCAGCAGCGGAGGCACGCGGCCTTCCAGGGCGGCGCGCTCGGGCTGGAACAGGGTGGCGACGAAGAACGGGTGGCCTTCCAGCTGCACGGCGCGCACATCGCCGGCGGCGTCATGGGCGCAAGGGCGCAGGGGGCCTGCGAACAGCGCGTCGGCGAAGGCCGGGTTGAGGCCGTAGTTGCAGTGGTAGCCTTCTTCGATGTCCAACTGCTCGTATGCCTGGGCGATCAGGCTGCCGGGCGTCAGGTGCAGGCCACCGCGTTTTTCCACCAGCGAGCAGCTGAGCGGGCTGATGATGGCGCGGGCGGCGTCGGGGAAGCTTTCGCCGTGCTCGGCGTCGGCCCAGCCCAGCACGTTGCGGGCGTATTCCAGCAGCGCGTGCTGGAAGCCGGCGCAGGTACCCAGGAAGGGGATGCGCTGTTCGCGGGCGTGGCGGATGGCGGTGAGTGCGCCTTCCAGCGAGCGGTAGGGGCTGCCGGGCATGCACCAGATGGCGTCGAAGGGCTGGTCGAGGCTGGCGGCGGTGACCTGGTCGGTGGCCAGGCAGCGCGCCTCAACGCTGATGCCCAGGGCGCGGCCTGCCAGTGGCAGGGCGGCCTGGATGGCGCGGTGGGCGGTGATCGAGGCGTCGAAGTCGCCGACCAGGGCGATGTGCAGCGGGCGCGAGCGGGGCATGAGGCTGTTCCTTCAGTGGGTCCTTGCCGGTGCAAGTAGGGCCACTATAAGCTGGCACCCGCGCAATCAATATTGGCATTTCGGCAAAGTATCCGTGCATTCATGCAATATCGCCTCAGTCATCACGACCTTGACCTGATCCTTGCCCTGGTGCGTGGCCGTTCGCTGGCGCGGGCCTCACGCCTGCTGGGCGTGGACGTGTCGACGGTGTTCCGCTCGACCCGCCGGCTGGAGTCGGCGCTGGGCCAGTCGCTGTTCGAGAAAAGCCGCGGCGGCTACCTGCCCACGGCGCTGGCGGTGAGCCTGGCGGCCCAGGCCGAGCAGGCGGAACAGGCGCTGCAGGTGGCCCAGGTCAGCGTGGAGCAGGGCGGCGAGGTGGTCAGCGGCACGGTGCGCCTGACTTGCACCGACGCGGTGCTGCAGCACCTGCTGTTGCCGGCCCTGGCGGCCTTCATGCCGCGCTACCCGGCGCTGGCACTGGAGCTGACCACCAGCAATGACTTCGCCAACTTGAGCCGCCGCGACGCCGACATCGCCCTGCGCCTGACCCAGGCGCCGCCCGAACACCTGGTGGGCAGTCGCCTGGGCACGGTGCAGTACCAGGTGTGTGCCAGCGCCGGCTACCTGGCCGGGCTGGCCACCCGTGACCTGGCGTTGATGAACTGGGTGGCCGCCGATGACTTCATTCCCGACCACCCCGGGGTGGCCTGGCGCCGCGAACACCTGCCCGGGGTGACGCCGCTGTACCGGGCCAGCTCCATGCTGGCGGTGGCGCAGATGGTGCGGGCGGGGATGGGGGTGGCGGTGTTGCCGCAGTTCCTGATCGGTGACCTGACGGTGCTGGGTGCACCGTTGGCGGGGCATGACAGCGCGCTGTGGATGCTGACGCGGCCTGATTGCCGGGCGTTGCGGTCGGTGGTGACGTTGTTTGGCGAATTGCGTTCGGCGATAGTTTTGGGGTGACCCCGGACGCGGCCTGCGGCCGCTGCTACGGGGGGGCGTGATTACGGCATGCCGTTGGCGCCGTACAGGCGGAAGCCTTCGCGTTCCTGCAGGCGCAGGTAGTAGGCTTCTACTGCTGGCAAGGCGGCGTGCTCGATGGGCGTCATTTTCCAGCGGTTCACCGACAGGCCCAGCACTACGTCCGCCAGGCTGAAATGCTCGCCCGTGACAAACGCGCCGGTGCGCGCCAACTGTGCGTCGAGAATGGCCATCACCCGGTTCCACTCGGCCGTGCCGTCAGCCAATTTCTGTGGGTCCTGGTAGGCCGGGTCCTGGCGAACCAGGGCGGTAAATGGGTAGCGCCAGGCCGGGTTCAGCTCCGTCGCCTGCCAGTCCATCCACTGTTCCACCCGCGCCCGCGCGCGGCGCTCCACGGGCAGCAGCGGTGCGCCCTGCTTGCCGGCCAGGTAGCGGCAGATGCTGTTGGATTCCCACAGCACGAAGTCGTCTTCCACCAGCACCGGCACTTGGGCGTTGGGGTTCAGCCGCAGGTAGTCGGGGGTGTGGGTGGAGGCAAAGCCGTTGCCGTAGTCTTCGCGAATGAAGCCGATGCCCAGCTCGTGGCAGGTCCACAGGACCTTGCGTACGTTGATCGAAGTGTCGCGTCCCAGAATGCGAACGGGCATGTCCATGCGAAAGTCCTGTGCGGGCCGAAGGGGAATGCGAAATCTAACCCGCCGGCCCGCCGCAAGTCACGGCTTGCTGGTAGTGCCCGAAGGGCTGTCGGGCTTGGTGTTGCTGTTGCCCATGGAACTGCCCTCGGGGTTGCCGCCGATAGGCTTGATCGGCTGGCTGCCGGCGGGCATGTCGGGGCCGGCCGAGCCGTCGGTGTTGCCGTTCTGCATGCGCGTGCCGGTGCCGCTGGGCACGCCGATTTCCGCTGGCGTGGTGCCGATGGCGCCGTTGGGGTTGGCAGGGTTCACGGGGCCGGTGCTGTCATCGGCGAAGGCGCCGGCGCTGAGCAGGGTGGTCAGGGCCAGGGCGGCCCAGCGTGCAGTAGTCATGAACAGTCTCCTTTTCATGAGCGGTACAGGCTTTGGGCCATTGCCGGATGAACAAGGTGCCCCACTGCCGACGGGCGGTTGACGGCGCCGGGCCAGGCGGCGTATGTTCTGGGCATGAACACCTTCCTGTCGCTGCCAGCCATGAGCATTATTATTACCGCCATTCCTCATCTGGCGGGCTAGCAGCTGCACCCAACCCGCCCTCGTGGCGGGTTTCAAGTGAACGTCACCAGGGCTCCGAGTACTGCACCGGAGACGCCCCATGAGTGACACCGACACCGATACCGCCCAGCTCGCCTACTACGCCCGCAAGACCCTGGAAGCCAAGGTCTACGACCTGGCCATCGTCACCCGCTTGCAGGTGGCGCCGGCGCTGTCCCTGCGCCTGGGCAACCAGGTCCTGCTCAAGCGTGAAGACCTGCAGCCCACCTATTCCTTCAAGATCCGCGGCGCCAGCAACAAACTCGCGCAGCTGAGCACGGCCGAGCGTGCGGCAGGCGTAGTCACCGCCTCGGCCGGCAACCATGCCCAGGGCGTGGCGTTGGCGGCCCGGGAGCTGGGCATCGCCGCGACCATCGTGATGCCGCAGACCACGCCGCAGCTGAAGATCGATGGCGTGCTGTCGCGCGGTGGCCACGCGGTGCTGCACGGCGCTGCGTTCCCCCAGGCCCTGGCCCATGCGCTGGAACTGGCCAAGGGCGGCATGACCTTCGTCGCGCCATTCGACGACCCCGACGTGATCGCCGGCCAGGGCACCGTGGCCATGGAGATCCTGCGCCAGCACCCCGAGGGCCTGGACGCCATTTTCGTGCCGGTGGGCGGTGGCGGGCTGCTGGCCGGCATCGCCGCCTACGTCAAATACCTGCGGCCGCAGATCCGCGTCATCGGCGTCGAGTCAGAGGGTTCGAACTGCCTGCAGGCAGCGCTGGCGGCGGGGGAGCGGGTGGTGCTGGGGCAGGTCGATACCTTTGCCGACGGCGTGGCGGTGGCGCAGGTGGGGGCCCATTGCTACGACATCTGCCGGCGCTGGGTGGACGAGGTGATCACGGTGAGCAATGACGAGCTGGGCGCGGCGATCAAGGATATCTATGACGACACGCGGTCCATCACCGAGCCATCGGGGGCGTTGGCGGTGGCGGGCATCAAGCGTTACGTGGCCACGCGCGGGGTGCGCGGGCAGGTGCTGGTGGCGATCGATTCGGGGGCGAACGTGAATTTCGATCGGCTGGGGGACTTTGCCCAGCGGGCGCAGCGTTGCGCTGAAGCCCTGTAGCCGCTGCCCCAGGCAGCGGCTACAGGGTCGGGTTTACACCACCAGCGACAGCAACATGATAAAGATCAGGGCAACCACCGAGAGGATGGTTTCCATCATGCTCCAGGTCTTGAAGGTTTCAGCCACGGTCATGTTGAAGTACTGCTTCACCAGCCAGAAACCGGCGTCGTTGACGTGCGACAGGATCACCGAACCGGCACCGGCGGCCAGTACCAGCAGCTCGCGCGGCACGCCCGGGATCATGTCCACCACCGGGGCGACGATGCCGGCGCCGGTGATGGTGGCCACGGTGGCGGAACCGGTGGCGATACGAATCACCGCCGCCACCAGCCAGGCCAGCAGGATCGGCGAGACGTGGGCCTGCACGGCCATTTCACCAATCACGTTGCCCACGCCGGTGTCTACCAGCATCTGCTTGAAGCCACCACCGGCGCCCACGATCAAAATGATCGCGGCGGTCGGTGCCAGGCTCTGGTCCAGCAGCTTCATGATCTTGGCGCGGTCGAAGCCACGGGCAAAACCGAAGGTGTAGAAGGCCAGCAGCAGGGCGGCCAGCAGGGCGGTGATCGGGTGGCCGATCAGGTCCATCCACTGGCGGAAGATGTGGTCAGCCGGCACGAATACGTCGGCGAAGGTCTTCAGCAGCATCAGGAACACCGGCAGCAGCACGGTGATCAGGGTCACGCTGAAGCTGGGCAGGTTCTCGTGCTGGGATTCCTTGGCGATCTGGTCCATCAGCTCGGTCGACGGGTTGCCCGGCACGTACTTGGAGATGAAGCTGCCGAACAGCGGGCCGGCGATGATGGCGGTCGGCAGGCCGACGATCAGGCCGTAGAAGATGGTCTTGCCGATGTCAGCCTTGAACACCCCGATGGCCAGCAGCGGGCCCGGGTGCGGCGGCACCAGGCCGTGGACCACGGACAGGCCGGCCAGCAGCGGAATGCCGATTTTCACCAGCGACACGCCGGAACGGCGGGCGACGATGAACACCAGCGGAATCAGCAGCACGAAGCCGATCTCGAAGAACAGCGGGATGCCCACCAGGAACGCCGAGCACATCATGGCCCAGTGCACGTTGCGCTTGCCGAAGGCACGGATCAACGTTTGCGCGATCTGGTCGGCGCCGCCCGAGTCGGCCATCAGCTTGCCGAGCATGGTGCCCAACGCCAGCACGATGCCGACAAAGCCGAGCACGCCGCCGAAGCCGTCCTGGAAGGATTTCATCACCTTGGCCACCGGCATGCCGGAGGTCAGGCCAAGGAAACCGGCGGCGATGGTCAGCGCCACGAACGGGTGAACCTTGAACTTGGTGATCAGCAGCACCAGGCCGATGATCGTGATCAGGGCGTCGAGCAGCAAGTAGGTGTTAGTCGGTAGACCCAGCATCGGGGTATGCCTCTTCTTGTTGTGGTCGGTGCAATTCTAGTTGGGATAGCGCTGTCTTGTGCGGGCTCATGAATCAGGCCGATTGCGACAGCGATGCGTCTTGGTTGTGCAGCCAGGCGTCGACCTTGTCTGCCAGGGTGGCGATGGGCAGCGTCGCGTCCAGGGGCAGGGTCAGCACTTCGCCCTTGGGCGATTCCAGGGTGGCGAACTGGCTGTCGATCAGGCTGGCAGGCATGAAATGGCCCGGGCGGTGGGAAACGCGGTCAGCTGCTTCCTCGCGGGTCAGTTCCAGGAACACGAAGCCCAGGTTGGGCACGGCAGCGCGCAACTTGTCACGGTAGGCCAGCTTGAGCGCCGAACAGGTCAGGATGGCGCGTTCGCCACTGGCCACGCACGCACTCATTTCCTCGCCGAGGCGGGTCAGCCAGCCGGCGCGGTCGTCGTCGTTGAGGGGGATACCAGCGGACATTTTTTCGATATTGGCGGCAGGGTGGAACACGTCACCTTCAATCAGGCGACCTCCGCTACGGTGACAGATAGCATCGCCGACGCTGCTCTTGCCGCAGCCCGCAACACCCATCACCACGATTGCGGAAAGAGGGAAAACCATCGGTATCTCCTGCAGGAACAGCGCGTGCAGGGGATCCTTGTAAGGCTACCCCGGCGGCTACTGCACCCTGATCTTATTGATATGTTTTGAGCAGCCCTTGCTCGGGGAGTTGCACACGATGAAATAATTTCATCATTGCCCTGTGCTAAAGACAGCGCTACCTTAGCCGCCACCCCTATTAATGGCAAGTCGAAAACAATAAGACCCATGACCCGCACCGGCTCTCGTACTACCGGTCGCCCGACGCTTTCCGAAGTCGCACGGCTGTCCGGCGTTTCCCCGATCACCGCTTCCCGCGCGTTGCGGGGGGTGCCCACCGTCGCCCCGGAACTGGCCATCAAGGTCCACGAAGCCGCCCTGCAACTGGGCTACGTGGCCAACCCTGCCGCCCGCGCGCTGGCGTCGGCGCAGAGCCAGTCCATCGTGGTGCTGATTCCGTCGCTGTCCAACCAGCTGTTCATCGACACCCTGGAAGCCATCCACGACGTGATGCGCCCCCGGGGCCTGGAAGTGCTGATCGGCAACTCCCACTACGACATCCATGAAGAAGAAAACCTGATCCGCAACTACCTGGCCTACCAGCCACGGGGCCTGTTGCTGACCGGTTTCGAGCGCACCGAGGCCGCGCGGCGCATGCTCGCCACCAGCGGCGTGCCCTGCGTGCACATGATGGAGCTGGACGCCACGCCCGGCATCACCTCGGTGGGCTTTTCCCAGGAGCAGGCGGGCGCCGTGGCGGCGCGCCACCTGCTCAGCCGTGGGCGCAAGCGCCTGGCCTACGTGGCCGCGCAGCTCGACCCGCGGGTGCTGCAGCGCGGCGACGGCTTCCGCCAGACCCTGCAGGCCGCCGGCTGTTTCGACCCTGCGCTGCAACTGATGGCGCCGGCGCCGTCGTCCATCGGCCTGGGCGGCGAGCTGTTCAATGACCTGCTGCGCCGCCACCCGGACGTCGACGGCATCTTCTTCTGCAACGACGACCTGGCCCAGGGCGCCATCCTCGAAGCCTCGCGCCAGGGCCTGAAGATTCCCGAACAGGTGGCCATGGTCGGCTTCAACGACCTGCCAGCCTCGGCGCACCTGGTGCCGCGCCTTACCTCCATCCGCACCCCGCGCGCCGCCATCGGCCGCCAGGCGGCGCACCTGCTGCTGGGGCTGCTGGATGGCAAGCCGATGACCTTGCCTACCCAGGATCTGGGGTTTGAACTGGTGGTGCGCGAAAGCTGACCGCTCGCCGAACTCCACGCGATCGCGTAGCCGCTGCCGCAGGCTGCGCTGGCCCTGTGCCTCACCGAAGATGTTCAGGGGCCACCACGGCCGGCGCAGCCTGTCGGCAGCGGCTACGGTGCGGTGTGCACCGGGTAATGGCGCTTTGCTTGCAACCCCACACTTGCTGGCTATGCTCAGCAGGTGAACGGAGTTGCCTTGTCAGGGAAGAAAGCACAGGGAATGTCGCGCCAGCCTTGCTTCACGCCCCCATTCCATTCGTCGTGCCCCGAAGTGCGTTGCTTCTGCTTTTAACCATTGGGTTTTCAAAAGTAACCGGACGCTTGAGGTCTTCGAACCATGTTTGACTCCCACCGCAAGGCCGATGTGGCGGAAATCGCGCGCCTGACCGCCGAACTGGAGCATGCCAACGCGCGCCTGGCCGCCATCAGCCGGTCCATGGCCATGATCGAGTTCACCCCCGAGGGCCTGATCCTCGATGCCAACAGCAACTTCTGCAAGACCATGGGCTACAGCGTCGAAGAGATTCGCGGCAAGCACCACCGGCTGTTCTGCGCCGACGGCTTCCACAAGAGCGAGGAATACCAGCGCATGTGGCAGACCCTGCAGCGCGGCGAGCCCCTGAGCGGCACCTTCGAACGGCTGGACAAAAGCGGCCGCGAGGTGTGGCTGGAGGCCAGCTACATGCCGGTTCTGGGCCCCAACCGCGAGGTGCGCAGCGTGATCAAGGTGGCGGCCGACATTTCCGACCGCGCGCACCTGGAGCATGAAAGCGAAAGCAAGCTCAAGGCGATTGGCCGTTCCATGGCGGTGATCGAATTCAGCCCCGACGGCCGCGTGCTCACCGCCAACGACAATTTCCTCCAGGCCTTGCACTACTCGCTGAGCGAGGTGATCGGCCAGCACCACAGCATGTTCTGCACCCGCACCGAAGCCGAATCGCCGAACTACAAGGCGTTCTGGGCCTCGCTCAACCGCGGCGAGTACCATTCGCACCGCTTCGAACGGGTCGACAAGCACGGCCGCGTGGTCTTCCTCGAAGCCTCGTACAACCCGATCTTCGACCCCCACGGCCGCCTGTATAAAGTGGTGAAGTTCGCCAGCGACATCACCGCGCAGATCAACACCCAGCAATCCGCCGCCGAAGCCGCCCACGCCACGTCGGTGCAGAACGACGCCTGCGCGCAGAAGGGCTCGAGCGTGGTACGCCAGACGGTGGACGTGATCAAGGAAATCTCCAACGACCTCAACGAGGCGGCGCGCAGCATCGATGCAGTGAACCGCCAGTCGGAGAACATCGGCAAGATCGTGCAGACCATCCGTGGTATTGCCGACCAGACCAACCTGCTGGCGCTCAACGCCGCCATCGAGGCGGCGCGCGCCGGTGAGCATGGCCGCGGCTTTGCGGTGGTGGCCGATGAAGTGCGCAGCCTGGCGGCGCGCACCAGCCAGGCCACGGTGGAGATCGTCGACGTGGTGCGGCAGAACCATGACCTGTCCCTGAGCGCGGTGGCCAGCATGCAGTCGAGCCTGAGCCGCACCGGCCTGGGCGTGGAGCTGGCCAACGAGGCGGGCGAGGTGATCCTGGAAATCCAGGAAGGCTCGCGCCACGTGGTGGACGCGATCAGCCAGATCAACTCCACCCTGCAGCTCCACTGACACCACACATTCCGTAGCCGCTGCCGCAGGCTGCGCTGGCCCTCAATGACGCTGGCGATCTCCAGTGTACTCAGGGGCCAGCGCAGCCTGGCGGCAGCGGCTACGGATGCAGGGTGTTCAGGCGTGGGGAGCCGTCGGCCAGGCCGGCATCTCGCCGCGCACGCCTTCGTACCACTTGCCCATCTGCAGCAGCCATTCATCGGCGAAGCGTGGCCCTACCAGCTGCAGGCCCACGGGCATGCCGTGCTCGGTAAAGCCGCAGTTGATCGACAGCGCCGGTTGCTCGCCCATGTTCCACGGCAGGGTAAACACGATGTGCTCGAACGGCTGCTGCGGGTCGTTGCCCGGTGAAGGCCAGTCTGCGGGGAAGGCCTCGACCTGGTTGGTGGGGCACAGCAGCAGGTCCACCTCGTCGAACACCGCAGCGGCGCGGCGGCGCATCTCGAAGGTCTGGTTGAAGCCCTGCACCGCCTGCACGGCGGTGAAGTCGGCGGCGGGGGCGGCCCATTCGCGTATATAAGGCAGTACCTTTTCGAACTGCGCGCTGCCCATCGCGCTCAGCTCGGCCCATTGCCGTGCGCGCCAGAAGCGGTCCATGCCCTCCAGCAACGTGCGGTCCATCAGCGGTGCGATGGTTTGCAGGCGTGCGCCGTGGGCCTGGAAGTGCTTGGCGGCGGCCTCCACCAGCGCGCAGGTGCGCGCCGACGGCGTGAAGCCCACGCCAGGGTCAAGCAGCACCCCCACGCGCAGGCCGCGCATCGACGGCGGCGCCAGTTTCCAGTCCAGCGCCTGGGGCGCCAGGCTGGTGGCGTCGCGGCTGTCGGGCAGCGACAGGTAGCGCATCAGCAGGGCGCAGTCGTCCAGGCTGCGGGTCATGGGCCCGGCGCAGCGGCCGGTGTAGTAAGGGTCGATGGGGATGCGCCCCAGGGTCGGCTTGAACCCCACCAGCCCGCACCAGCCGGCCGGCAGGCGGATCGAGCCGCCGATGTCGGTGCCTACGTGCAACGGGCCATAGCCAGCGGCGGCCGCAGCGGCGGCGCCGGAGCTGGAACCGCCGGTATTGTTGGCCAGGTTCCAGGGGTTGCGGGTGACGCCATGGAAGCTCGACAGCCCGGACGACAGCATGCCGAAATCCGGCACCGTGGTCTTGCCCAGCACAATCGCCCCGGCCTCGCGCAGCCGCGCTGCGGGGGGCGCATCCTGGGCGGCGGGTTGCAGCACGGTGGCGGCGCTGCCCAGGGGGATGGGCTGGCCTTGGGTGGCGATCAATTCCTTGAGCGTCACCGGCACACCGTCCAGCGGCCCGCGCGGCAGCCCTCGGGCCCAGCGCTCGGTGGCGCCGCGGGCCTGTTCCATCACACCCTGCGGGTCGAAATTCCACAGCGCATTGATGTGTGGTTCCCAGCGACCGATGTGATCCACCAGATGCTGGTAATACTCAAGCGGCGACAGCGTCTTGCTGGCGAACATGGTCAGCAGCTGCGCTGCCGGCAGATCATGCAGATCGGTCATCACCCTCACTCCCTGAACGTGGTTGTGCGGCAAGCGTAGCAGCTGCCGCCAGGCGGCGTCCGGGAGCACCGCGGTGGCTGGGGACGCCGCCTGCGGCAGCTGCTACGGGGCGGTGGCGTTAGTGAGCGATGTTCTCCAGCGCCAGGTTACGGGTCCTGGGCCCGAAGCCGCCGATAGTCAGCGTCACGATCAGCATGCTGCTGACAATGAACGCCAGCACCCCCGGCGTGCCGAAATGCTCCAGGAAGAAGCCGATCATCAGGCTGCTGAACACCGTGGACAGGCGGCTGAACGAGTAGCAGAAGCCCACGGCACGTGCGCGAATGTGGGTGGGGAACATCTCGCTCTGGTACGAGTGGTAGCTGAAGGTCAGCCAGGCGTTGCAGAAGGTGATCATCACCCCGCAGACGATCAGCCCCACGGCGCTGGTCTGGAACGCGAACAAGGTGCCGAACAGCATGGTGCCCAGCGCCGAACCGACGATCTGCCATTTATTCTCGAAACGGTTGGCGATGCGCACGAACAGCAGCGGCCCCAGCGGATAGGCCAGGGTAATGACGAAGGCGTAGCCCAGGCTGTGGGTGACGCTGACGCCCTGGCCCGACAGCAGCGCCGGCAGCCAGTTGCCGAAGCCGAAGAAACCGATGGCCTGGAAGATGTTGAAGACGATCAGCATCAGCGCCCGGCGGCGGTAGGGTGGCTGCCAGATGTCGCGGAAATGGCCCTGAGCTTCCACCGGCACCGCTTCCAGCTGCGGCGTGGGCAACGGCTGGCCGTGGTCGCGCTGGCAGCGCGCCTCGATGGGCGCCAGGATCGCCTCGGCCTCGTCGAAGCGCCCGTGCTGGGCCAGCCAGCGTGGCGACTCGGGCAGCCGCGAGCGCAGCCACCAGATGATCAGCGCAAACAGCGCGCTGGCCAGCACCACCCAGCGCCAGCCCGAAACCCCCAGCGGCGCCTGGGGCACCAGCCACCAGGACATCAGCGCCACGGCCGGCACCGACAGGAACTGCACGAAAAAGGCGAAGGCAAACGCCGAGCTGCGCATGCGCTTGGGCACCAGTTCGGACAGGTAGGCGTCGATGGTCACCAGCTCGATGCCCAGGCCGATACCGACGAAGAAGCGGCAGACGATCAAGCCCAGCGCGCTGCTCTGCATGCCCATGACCACGGTGGCGAGGGTGTACCAGACCAGCGCGAAGGTGAAGATGGCCCGGCGGCCGAAGCGGTCGGCGATGGGGCTGAGCAGGCTGGCGCCGAAAAACAGGCCGAGGAAGGTCGCCGAGGCGAACGCCGCCTGGTCAGACAGGCCGAACACGCCCTGGTTGCCGGCGGCGAAGATGCCGTCGCGGATCAGGCCGGGGCTGATGTAGGCGGTCTGGAACAGGTCATACAGCTCGAAGAAGCCGCCAATCGATAGCAGCGCCACCAGCTTCCACAACGTCGCCACGGCGGGCAGGCGGTCGATGCGTGCCGAAATCAGCGCGGCGCGGTCGGGGAAGGCGTGGGTGGACATGGGCGTGAATCCAGACGGGTGGAGCGAGGATGATACTGATTGTTGCGCGGCAGTGGATTGCTAATTACTTCGCAAAAAGCCGAATTTATTGCGAGCCCGTAGCAGCTGCCGCAGGCTGCGTCCCCAACCCGCGCATAATTTCAAGATTTTGTGCGTGGGCGGGGGACGCCGCCTTCGGCAGCTGCTACGGGTTAATCGTCGTTGTCGGCCATTTGGTTGAGGTATTTGCCGCGGTCCGGCGTGAAGGTCACCATCATGCCCGTACGGCTGCAGGTCAGGGTGGTCTCGCGATCGGCCTGCACCTGCAGGTCCTCGCCACGCAGGCCCTGCCACTGGGCCAGGTATTTCAGCGCGCCGTATTTCTCCTTCTTCTTCAGCGCGCGGGCCACGCCGCCTTTCCAGCCCAGCACCGGCAGTTCGCCGGCGCGGCATTGCTCGGCCAGCTCGGGCATCTTCTGCGCCCGCTCACGGCCGATTTCCCAGCAGCGGATCAGTCCTTGATCGGGGCCCTGCCAGGTTTCTTCCCACGTCAACTTGGGGCGCACGGGGACGGTGATTTCACGGGAGACCAGCATTGTCGGGGCTTATCCTTGAGCACGTGGGTGTGTGGATCCAAAATATCCCAAACGATAGTCTCAGTGCCAGCCTGGATATGTATCAAATGTGATGCGAATCACCCAGCAGGGGCTGGCCGGCGAAGTTGCGCCCGCGGGCGCCCTGGGCCGAGCGTTGCACCAAGGCGGCCCAGCCGCTGTCGTCCAGGCCGTAGTCGGCCAGCTCGCGGCTCACGCCCAGGCGGTCGAGCAACGCTTCCAGCTGCGTAGCGCCAGCTTCGGCCACCTGGCTGGCGTCGACGCCGAACACCCGTGCCAGGCTCTCGTCGATGTCAGCGCCGTGGCCCACCGCCCAGCGCAGCACCCGTGGCAGGCTGAACGAGCAGGCGATGCCATGGGCCGTACCCTGTTCCAGGGTGATGGCGTAGGAAATGTTGTGCGCCAGCGCCGTGCGCGTGTTGGAAAACGCCAGGCCCGCCCAGGTCGCGGCCTGCAGCATGCGGCTGCGCAGGTGCAGGTTGTCGAGGTCGTCGGCCAGGCGCGGCAGCACCTCGATGATGGTTTTCGCCGCCGTTTCGGCGTAGTGCAGCGACAGCGGGTTGCGCTGGGTATTCCAGATGCTTTCCAGGGCGTGGGACAAGGCGTCCAGGCCCGTGGCGACGGTCAGCCCGCGCGGCAGGCTGCGGCCCAGTTGCGGGTCGCACAGGGCCACTTCCGGGTACAGGCGCTCGTGGGCCAGCGACAGCTTGCGCTGGTTGGCCGGGTCCCACACGGTGGCCCAGCAGGTCACTTCGCTGCCGGTGCCGGCCGTGGTGGGGATGGCGATGATGGGCAGGGCGCTGAAGGATTGCGCGCGGCCTTCCAGGTAGTCGAGGGTGCGGGCGAAGTCGCCTTCGAACGCGGCCAGGCACTTGGCGCTGTCGATCACCGAGCCACCGCCCAGGGCTACCAGCACCGGCGGTTGTTCGGCGGCGCAGCTGGCCGGGTACAGGCGCGCGGCGGCATCGCGCAGAAAATCGATGTCGGGGTTCTCGCGCACGTTGTCGATCACCAGCAGCGGGGCGCCGGCCTGCTGTGCCAGGCGCTGGGCCAGGCCGGCGAACAGTGGGTGGTCGTAGGTCAGCAGCACATAGGGGCGGCCGTTGATGAACTCGGCGGTGCGCTCGAAGGCGTCGACGCCAAATTGCAGGTGCACGGGGTTACGGTAGGACCACATCGAAGGGCTCCTTGAAAGAAGTGAAGGTTCAGGCCAGGCGTTGGCGCGCCCAGCCGGACAGGGCGTCGATGGCGACGATGGCCACCAGCAGGATCAGGATCAGCATTGCCGAGCGGCCGTACTGGAACAGCCGCAGGGCGTCGTACAGCGCCTGGCCGATGCCGCCGGCGCCCACCAGGCCCAGCACCGAGCTCATGCGCACGTTGCGGTCGAAGATGTACAGCACGTAGCCCACGGTCTCGCGGCCAATGGACGGCCAGCCGGCGAAGAACAGCGTCTGGATGCGTCCGGCGCCGGTGGCGCGCACGCCTTCGTAGGTGCCTTCGGGCACGCGTTCCAGGCTTTCGGCGATGAATTTGGCCAGGAAGCCCAGGGTGTGCACGCCCAGCGCCAAGGTGCCGGGCAGCGGGCCCAGGCCGATGGCGGCGACGAAGAACAGCGCCAGCACCAGGTCGGGGGTGGCCCGCGACACGCTGAGCGCTTCCCGCACCAGGGTGAAACACACCCGGTTGGGCGCAAGGTTGCGGGCGGCCAGCGGCGCCAGGATGAACGCGCCGACACAGGCAATGGCCGTGCCCCACAGGGCGGTGGCCAGGGTTTGCAGCAGCAGGAACAGCGAATGCGGCAGGTCGCTGAAGTCGGGGCGGGTGTAGCGCGAGAAATACTCGGCGATGTCCTGCAGCGCGTAGCCCAGGCCGTCCACCGACAGGTCCAGGTGCATCACGCACAGGCCGGCCACCGCGAACACCGCGGCAATCAGCAGCGGCGCCGGGTTGAACGGGCGCTTGGGCAGGGCAGGCAATAGGGTCGCGTGCATGTCAGATGATCCTCTTGCGCAGGGCAGCGCTGATACGGTCCAGGGTCGATACCACCAGCAGCACGGCCAGCATGATCAGCAGCAGGCGCGGGAAGTCATACAAGCGCATGGACATCACCAGGTCGTAGCCGATGCCGCCGGCGCCGACGATGCCGAGGATGGTGGCGGCGCGGAAGTTGTGGTCGAGGATGTACATCAGCGCGCCCAACAGGTCCGGCAGCGCCTGGGGCAGGTGGGCGAAGCTGCGCACCTGCAGCCAGCTGGCGTTATGGGCGACCAGGCCTTCCACGGCCTTGTCGTCGACCACCTCGATGGCTTCGGCGAAGAACTTGGCCATGAAGCCCACGGTCACCACCGCCAGCGCCATCACCCCCGGCAGCGGGCCCAGGCCCAGGGCGGCGACGAACACCAGCGCCCAGATCAGGTCGGGCAGGGCGCGGGTGAACGACAGCAGCAGGCGCGCGGCGCGGCCCAGCCACGGCCGAGGCGTGGTGTTGCGCGCGGCGATGATCGCCAGCGGCAGGCTGACGAAGGCGGCGAGCAAGGTCGCCAGGAAGGCAATCTCGAAGGTTTCCAGCAGCTTGATACCCAGCTGCGGCAGGTAGCTCCACTCCGGCACGGTCACCAGCTTGCCGGCGAACTCGGCGAGGTTGCCCAGCGAGTGCAGCAGCTTGAGCGGGTCCATCTCCACCAGCGGCGCGCTGGCCAGCAGCAACACCAGCAGCATTGCCACCAGGCCGATCAGGCGCCAGGGCGCGCGGCCGTCAGGCGTAGGCCAGCAGAGCCGGGACGGGCTGCGCATGGGCGTCTCCTTCACGTTGATAGATGTGCGCCAGGGCGTTGCGGTCCAGTTGCGCGGGCGGGCCGTCGAAGACGATGCTGCCTGCGTTGACGCCGATCACCCGGTCGGCGAAGCGCTTGGCCAGGTCCACCTGGTGCAGGTTGAGGATCACGGTGATGCCGTCCTCGCGGTTGATGGCGGCGAGCATGGCCATGACTTCCTCGGTGGCCAGCGGGTCGAGGCTGGCCACCGGCTCGTCGGCGAGGATGACCTTGGGCTGCTGCGCCAGGGCGCGGGCGATGCCCACCCGCTGCTGCTGGCCGCCGGACAGTTTGTCGGCGCGTTGCCAGGCACGTTCGGTCAGGCCGACCCGGGCCAGCAGGCGCGTGGCCAGTTCCACGTCGTCGCGGCGGAACAGGTGCAGCAGGCTGCCCAGCCACGAGCGCCGGGCCAGGCGGCCGGTCAGCACGTTGGTCATCACCGACAGCCGGCCCACCAGGTTGAACTGCTGGAACACCATGGCCACGCCGCTGCGCACGTGGCGCAGGTTGCGCGGCACCACCTGCACGCCATCGAACAGAATCTCGCCGCCCTGGATGCTTTCCAGGCCGTTGAGCGAGCGCAGCAACGTCGACTTGCCGGCGCCGGACGGGCCGAGAATCACCACGAAACTGCCAGCCTCGATGTCCAGGCTGATGTCTTTCAGGGCCTGGTGGCCGTTGTCGTAGTGTTTGCACACGTGGGTCAAGCGGAAGGCCGGCATGGCGCGCTCCTGTGGCTGCATCACTTGAGCAGGGCGTCGCGGCCCAGCCCCAGCGAGGTGATCATGTCGCGGATCGGTTGGTAGTCGGCCGGCTTGGCCTCGGTGTAGCGGATGTACTTGCCGTAGCCGGTCACCTGCATGTCCTTGTGGGCGTTGTAGAAGGCGTCGCGGATCTTGGCCTTCAGCTCCGGGTCCAGGTCCTTGCGGTAGGTCAGCGGCGAGTCGGGGATGTCCATCGAGGTTTCGATGATGCGGTTGCTTTGCGGGGTGATCAGGCCTTTTTCCAGCAAGATCTTGTAGGAAATGTCATTCGCCGCGGCGGCGTCCACCGCGTGGTTCTTCACCGCCAGCTGGGCGGCGTCGTGGGAGCCGGCGTAGGTGAACTTGCCGAAGAACTGCGCGGGGGTCTGGCCGGTGCGCTGCTTGAGGATGTAGCTGGGCACCAGGTTGCCGCTGGTGGACGCAGGCTCGACGAAGGCGACGTTCTTGCCTTTGAGGTCTTCGAGCTTCTGCACCGGTGAATCGCCCGGCACCACGAAGATGCTCTTGTAGATCGAACGGCCATCGGGGCTCACGCCTACCGCGAAGGCCTCGGCGCCGGCTTCCTGCTCGGCGAGGATGTACGACAGCGGGCCCAGCCAGGCGATGTCCAGGCGCTTCTTGCGCATGGCTTCGATGACGCCGGCGTAGTCGGTGGCGGTGTACATCTTCACGTGCACGCCCAGCTTCTTCTCCAGGTAGGCGCGCATGGGTTCGAAGTGCTGGATCATCTCCTCGTTGTTCTCGGCCGGAATCAGGCCCATCACCAGGTCACGGGCCTGGGCCACGCTGGCGGCGCAGGTGAGGCAGGCCACGGCGGCGATTTTCTTCAGCAACGGCTTCATCGGTGCGTCTCTTTCGGTGACTGATGAGCGAATGTTGCAGAGGCGATATGACAATTGATGCATGAATTTGATAGCTATATACGACCTTAACCATAGCCTCAGGGAATGCACCGATGATCTACGCCCAACTGCGCGCCTTCCTGGCGGCGGCGCGAACCGGCAGTTTTACCGAGGGCGCGCGGCTGCTGAAGATCACCCAGCCGTCGATTTCCAAGCAGATTCGCGAGCTGGAGGAACGCTGCGGCGAACCGCTGTTCGACCGTACCGGCCGTCAGGTGCGCCTCACGCCGCTGGGCGTGCAGGTGATGGCCAGCGCCCGGCGCATGATGGATGCCGAGGTGGACGCGCTGCAGTTGCTCAGCGACGTGCGCGCGCTGGGTTCGGGGCATCTGCGCATTGCCGCCGTGGGGCCCTATCACCTGGTGGAAATTCTCCACGAATTCCACCGGCGCTACCCGCGGGTGCAGGTCAGCGTCGAGTTCGGCCATTCGCAGTACGTGCACGACGCCGTGGAAAACTTCGATGCCGACCTGGGCGTGCTTGCCAGCCAGCAACCGGGCAACGGCCTGGCGCGCCTGCGCGACCGGCAGTGCCCGCTGATGCTGGCGGTGCCGGCGGACCATGTGCTGGCCACGCGCGCCAGCGTGGCGTTGACCGAGCTTGAGGGTGAGCCGGTGATCCACCGCGAGGCGGGTTCCTCAAGCCGGCAGATCTTCGAGGCGGCGTGCCAGGCCGCGGGCGTGCAGCCGGCCAGCGTGCTGGAAATCGGCAGCCGCGAGGCCATCCGCATTGCCATCGCCAAGGGCATGGGCATCGGTTACGTGTCCCAGGACGAGGTGGTGCCCCATGAGCGCATCGTCATCGTGCCCTTTGCCGAGCAGCAGGGGCTGCTGACCAACGCCACGCTGGTGTGGCGCAAGGAGCGGGGCGCCAACACCATCATCAGTGCGTTCCTGGAGATTGCGCAAACCCTGTAGCAGCGGTTACGAGCTATATCGTTATGCATTAACGATATTTAAATTTCGGTTCTTATGCCTATAGAGTTTGGTCATCACCTACTCGTACTCAATAGCCAGAGCCGGAGCCCAGCATGTCCGCCTTATCTTTCGCCCCCCTGCCGTCCCAGACCTTCGAAGTCCGCCCCCTGCAAGGCCTGGTGGGCGCCGAGATCGTTGGCCTGGACCTGAGCCGGCCGCTCAATGACGAAGACTTCGCCCGCGTGCACCGCGCGCACCTGGACTACCACCTGGTGGTGTTCCGCGACCAGCACATCACCCCGCAGCAGCAGATCGACTTCAGCCGCCGCTTCGGCGTGCTGCAGATCCACGTGCTCAAGCAGTTCCTGCTGGCCAACCACCCGGAAATCCTCATCGTCTCCAACATCGTCGAGCACGGCCAGCCGGTCGGCCTGGGCGATGCTGGCAAGTACTGGCACTCGGACCTGTCCTACAAGGAACTGCCAAGCCTGGGCTCGATGCTGTACGCCCAGGAACTGCCCAGCGAGGGCGGCGACACCCTGTTCGCCGACATGCACCGCGCCTGGGACAGCCTGCCGCAACACCTGCAGGACGCGGTGGAAGGCAAGCAGGCGGTGCACTCGTACACCGCCCGCTACAGCGAGGGCAAGAACGCCGCCAACTGGCGCCCGACCCTGACCGCCGAGCAGCTGGCACAGGTGGTGACCGTCAGCCACCCGGTGGTGCGTACCCACCCGGAGAACGGCCGCAAGGCGCTGTTCGTCAGTGAAGGTTTCACCACCCACATCGTAGGCCTGCCGGAAGACGAAAGCCGCGACCTCCTCAACCAGCTGTACGCCCACAGCGTGCGCCCGGAAAACGTCTACCGCCACCAGTGGCAGCCCCACGACATGGTGTTCTGGGACAACCGTTCGCTGATCCACCTGGCTGCCGGCACCCCCGAGCACCTGCGCCGCAAGCTGCACCGCACCACTATCCAGGGCGATGCGCCGTTCTGATCCGGGAGTCACCATGAACGCTGTACTGCAAGGCCACACGGCCAGCGATGTGTTACCTGCGCAGGCAGGCCATCAGGCGACCCCTGAAGTCCTGCTGCAAGTGAGCAACGTCAGTCTCGAATACCGCACCCCCGAACGCGTGGTGCGGGCCACTCACCAGGTCAGTTTCGAAGTCGACCGCAGCGACCGCTTCGTGCTGCTCGGCCCTTCGGGCTGCGGCAAGTCGACCCTGCTCAAGGCCGTGGCCGGCTTCATCAAGCCCAGCGAGGGCGAGATCCGCCTGGGCGGCGCCACCGTCACCGAGCCGGGCCCGGACCGCATCGTGGTGTTCCAGGAGTTCGACCAGTTGCCGGCCTGGAAAACCGTGCTGGAGAACGTCATGTTCCCGCTGCTGGCCTCGCGCACCCTCAAGCGCAAGGAAGCCGAGGAGCGTGCGCGCCACTACCTGGAAAAGGTCGGTCTCAGCGCCTTCGCCAACGCTTACCCGCACACCCTG
Source organism: Pseudomonas sp. GYB4201 (assembly GCF_056312595.1). Classification (NCBI taxonomy): domain Bacteria; kingdom Pseudomonadati; phylum Pseudomonadota; class Gammaproteobacteria; order Pseudomonadales; family Pseudomonadaceae; genus Pseudomonas; species Pseudomonas sp. GYB4201. Next base: position 21,245 of record NZ_JBWGIG010000013.1, read on the forward strand.
TCCGGCGGCATGAAGGCCCGCGTGGCCATCGCCCGCGCCCTGGCCATGCAGCCCAAGATCCTGCTGATGGACGAGCCCTTTGCGGCCCTCGACGCCCTGACCCGGCGCAAGATGCAGGAAGAGCTGCTGGAACTGTGGGACGAGGTGCGCTTCACCCTGCTGTTCGTCACCCACTCCATCGAGGAGGCGCTGGTGGTGGGCAACCGCATCCTGTTGCTGTCGCCGCACCCGGGCCGGGTGCGCGCCGAAATCAACAGCCACGAATACGATCTGCAGAGCCTCGGTGGCGTGGCCTTCCAGGCCAGTGCCCAGCGGATTCACCGGCTGCTGTTCGACGAGGCCCAAGGGCCGGTCGAGCAGGACCTGGGTTTCCACGATATCCGCATCGCCTACTGACACCGGAGCCTTGCCATGAGCCTGCAACCGCCTGTGCGCGCCGAATACGAAATCGAGCTGGAACCCTTCACCCAGGCCGCGCTGACCCGCGACATTTCCCTGGCCCAGCGCATCTGGCAACAGGGCTGGGTGCGCAAGACCGTGATCATGATCGCCCTGGCGCTGATCTGGGAAATTGCCGCGCGCATCCAGAACAACGACCTACTGCTGCCCAGCTTCCTGCAGACCGCCCATGCCTTCGTCGACGGCATCGCCACCGGCGAGCTGCTGGGCAAGGTGTGGATCTCCCTGACCGTGCTGATCAAGGGCTACCTGATCGGCATCGTCCTGGCGTTCGGCCTGACCACCCTGGCGGTGTCGACCCAGTTGGGTCGTGATCTGCTCAGCACCCTGACCGCCATGTTCAACCCGCTGCCGGCCATCGCGTTGCTGCCGCTGTCGCTGCTGTGGTTCGGCCTGGGCGACAACAGCCTGATCTTCGTGCTGGTGCACTCGGTGCTGTGGGCGCTGGCGCTCAACACCTATTCGGGCTTCCTGGCCGTGTCGGAAACCCAGCGCATGGCTGGCCGCAACTACGGCCTGCGTGGCCTGCGTTTCGTCTGGTACATCCTGATCCCGGCGGCGCTGCCGTCGATCCTGGCGGGCCTGAAGATCGGCTGGGCGTTCGCCTGGCGCACCCTGATCGCTGCCGAGCTGGTGTTCGGCGCCTCGTCGGGCAAGGGCGGCCTGGGCTGGTACATCTTCCAGAACCGCAACGAGTTGTACACCGACAAGGTCTTCGCCGGCCTGGCAGCGGTGATCATCATCGGCCTGCTGGTGGAAAACCTGCTGTTCAACACCTTCGAGCGCCTGACCATCAAGAAATGGGGTATGCAGCGCTGATACGCCACTCTCTCCACTAAATACGTGAGCATTCAAATGGCCAAGTTATCCCGCCTTTCCATCGCCCTGGGCCTCGTCGGTGCCGTGCTCGGCAGCAGCGCCCACGCCGAAGGCAAGATCAGCATCGCCCAGCAGTTCGGCATTGGTTACCTGATTCTCGACGTGGTGCGCGACCAGCACCTGATCGAAAAGCACGGCAAGGCCGAAGGCATCGACATCACCGTGGACTGGAACAGCATCTCCGGCGCCACCGCCATGAACGAAGCGCTGCTGGCTGGCGCCCTGGACGTGGTGTCGGCCGGCGTGCCGCCGATGCTAACCATCTGGGACCGCACCAAGGGCCGCCAGAACGTCAAGGCCATCGCCTCGCTGGGCTCGATGCCCAATTACCTGCTGACCAACAACCCCAACATCAAGACCCTGAAAGACTTCACTGACAAGGACCGCATCGCCGTGCCGGCCGCCGGCGTCGGCTTCCAGTCGCGCACCCTGCAGATCGAAACCGCCAAGGTCTTCGGCGACGCCGACTTCAAGCGTTTCGACAATTACTCGGTGAGCATCCCGCACCCCGACGCCACCTCGGCGCTGATCGCCGGCAGCTCGGAAATCACCGCGCACTTCTCCAGCCCGCCGTTCCAGTACCAGGAACTGGAAAACCCGAACGTGCACAAGGTGCTCAGCTCCTACGACGTGCTGGGTGGCCAGGCGACCTTCAACGTGCTGTACACCACGCAGAAATTCCACGACGAAAACCCCAAGACCTACAAGGCGTTCTACGACGCGCTGGCTGAAGCGTCGCAGTACATCAAGGCGAACAAGGCCGAGGCGGCCAAGACCTACATCCGCGTGGAACAGTCGAAGTTGCCGTTGGCGTTGGTGGAGAAAATCGTCAATGACCCGGAGATCGACTTCACCATCGTGCCGCAGCGTACGGGGGTGTATGCCGACAAGTTGAATGAGCTGGGGGTGTTGAAGAACAAGGCTGCCAGCTGGAAGGATTTCTTCTTTGAAGAGGCGCAGGGTGGCGCCGGTAGCTAATCGCATGCGGTCAATGCTGAGATAGATGTGTGGGAGCGGGCTCTGCCCGCGAAGCGTACGCCGCAGTGCACCAGACAGTGCGCGGTGGCTTCTTCGCGGGCAGAGCCCGCTCCCACACAGCCCTGCGCCTGGGCGACTATTGAGGTTCTTTGCGCAAAATCCGGTATCAGATCTGTTCCTCGCTTCAGCCTTCCTTTGCCTTCAATGAGTTAATCATTTGGAGGAGGCAAGGATGCTCATCTATCAATCTCAAAAACTGCGCCGGTACCGTTCTTCCGAATGCGGCCGACCCTATCTGCTGACCACTGTCACGCTGGGCAGGTTGCCCACTTTTTCTGACCTTTGGCTGGGTCGCCTTCTGGTTATGCAGATGCGTGAGGCGAACCACCAAGGCCTTGTCCAGTCGCTCGCCTGGGTGATCATGCCTGATCATCTGCACTGGCTGGTCGAGCTCAGGGTGGGGTCGTTGGATGGACTCATGCGTCAGGTGAAATCGAAATCTACCAAGGCCATCAATCTCCGTATTGGCAGAAGTGGCGCGCTGTGGCAGTCAGGGTTTCATGACCGGGCGTTGAGACGGGAGGAGGATATGAAGGCTGTGGCCCGGTACATCGTTGCCAATCCACTGCGCGCGGGGCTTGCCAGGAATATTGAAGATTATTCGTTGTGGGATGCTTGTTGGGTTTGAAGGGCTTGGCTTGGTGTAGTGTTGTGGCTGATAGATGCATGGCTGGGAGCTGCAATATTATCGTCATGCATCTGTCAGCCCTGACGCGCCCTCCGGCCAACCCCGTAGCCGCTGCCGCAGGCTGCGCTGGCCCTCGTTTACGCTGGAGATCTCCAGTGAGGCATAGGGCCAGCGCAGCCTGGCGGCAGCGGCTACGCGGTTGTATGTTTCAGCACATGAATCAGGACTTGGCGGGCTGCCAGCCACCCCCCAACGCAACCATCAACCCCACGCTAGCCTGCAACCTGCGCGTCTGCACATCCTGCAACTTGCGCTGCGCATCCAGCGCCGCGGTCTGCGCCGTGACCACGTCCAGGTAGTTCACCGCACCGGCTTCATAGCTGTTCATGGCCAAGGTCTGCGACTGGGTCGCCGCATCCACTGCCGCCTGCTGGTCGGCCGCTTCCTGCTTCAAATCACGCAGCTGCGAGAGGTTGTCTTCCACCTCGCGCAACGCCTTCAACACGCTGCCGCGGTAGTGTGCGCTGGCTTCGGCGAACTCGGCCTTGGCCTGGTTTTCGGCGCCGGTCAGGCGGCCGCCGGTGAAGATCGGCAGGTTGACCACCGGGCCGATGGCCCAGAAGCGGTTGGTGGCGCTGAGTACGTTGCCCACGCCCATGTCCTGGCCACCGAAGTAGCCGCTCAGGCTGAAGTCGGGGTAGAACGCGGCCTTGGCCACGCCGATGTTGGCGTTGGCGGCAAACACCCGGCGTTCGGCGGCGGCGATGTCAGGGCGACGCTGCAGCAGGGTGCTGGGCAGCTCGGCGGGTACGTCGGGCAGGGCCGGGAATTTGCTGATGGCCGCCAGCTGGAAGGTGGTGGCCGGCTGGCCCACCAGCTCGCCGATGGCGTGCTCGGTGAGGTTGCGCTGGTTGACCACGTCGTCCAGTTGCGCCTGGGCCTGGGCCAGTTCGCTTTGCGCGCGGGTCATGTCCAGTTCGCTGGCGATCTGGCCTTCGTAGCGGTCGCGGGTCAGGTTCAGGGCCTGGGTGTAGTCGTCCAGCGAGGCCTTGAGGATGGCCTGCTGGGCGTCCAGCCCGGCCAGGGTCAGGTACAGGTTGCTGAGCTGGCGCTGCAGGCTCTGGCGCGCCACTTCCAGGTCGTCGGCCGAGGCCTGGGCCTGGGCGTCGCCGGCGGCCACGCGGTTGCGCACCTTGCCCCAGAAGTCCAGGTCCCAGTTCAGGGTGAAGGCCGCGGTGTTGGTGTTGTACACGTTGGGCTGGTCGCTGCCGCGCAGCGGTTTGTTCTCGGACTGGCGCTGGCGCACGGACGAACCCGTGGCGCCGATTTCCGGGAACAGGCCGCCGTGCAACTGGCTGGCGTAGGCCTGGGCCGCATCGAAGTGCGCCAGGGCCGCGGCCAGGTCAGGGTTGGCGGTGATCAGCTTGCCCTGCAGGTCGTTGAGCTGCGGGTCGTTGTACAGCGTCCACCATTGCTGCGGCACGTGGTCGGCTGGCTTGGCAGCCTGCCACGGGCCGCTGTAATGCAGCGGGATCGGTGCGTCCGGCACCTTGTAGGTCGGCGCCAGCGAGCAGCCCTGGAGCACCAGGGCCATCGCCGCTACCAGGCGGTTAAGCTTTAGGGGCATGGGTGTCTCCTGCGTCGGCCAGTTTCACCGGGTCGTTCTCGCGCAGGGAGTCCGGCGGGTTGTCGATGACCTGGTCGGTGGGGGCCAGGCCCTGGTCGATGAACAGGGTGGCGCCCAGGTCCATGCCGATGTGCACGTTGCGCAGGTGCACATGCTTCTGCGCATCAACCACGGCCACCTGGGTGCCGGCGGCGCGGAAGATCAGCGCGCTGCCGGGAATGCTCACGCCCTGGCTGCCCGCAGGCACCTTGAGGGTGACCTCGGTGTAGTCACCGGCCAGCAGTTCGCCCTTGGGGTTGTCGGCGACGAACTGGGCCAGCATGGTGCCGGACTTGGCGTCCACGGCGTTGGAGTTGCCCACCAGTTGTGCATCGAACTGCTCGCCCGGGTGCTCCGGCACGGTCAGGCTTACGTGCATGCCGGTGCGCACGGCCGCGGCGTAGTTCTGCGGCACTGGCACGTAGAGGCGCAGGCGATGGGTGTCAGCCACTTCGAACAGGTCCGGGCCGGTGTCGGCGTCGGCCTTGATCAGTTGGCCGACGTCGGTGTTACGCGCGGTCACGGTGCCGTCGAACGGCGCACGCAGGGTCTTGTAGTTGGACAGGTCGGTGAGGCGCGCGTAGTCGGCGCGGGCCGCCTCGACGTTGGCCTTGGCGGCGTCGGCGTTGGCGACTTTCTCGTCCACTTCCTGTTGCGAGACCGAGTGGGTGCTCAGCAGGTGCTGCCAGCGCGCGGCGCTGGTCTGCGCCAGTTTCTCGTCGGCCTGTTGCTGCAGCAGGTGCGCGTGGGCCTGGGCCAGTTGTTGGTCCAGGTCCGGGCTGTCGATTTCGGCCAGCACCTGGCCGGCTTTCACCGGGGTACCGATGTCGGCTTTCCAGTCCTTCAGGTAGCCGCTGACCCGGGCGTGGATCATCGCCTGGCTCCAGGCCTGCAGGTGCGCCGGCAGCACCAGGGTGTCACCGGTGTTGTTATGGATCGGCTGGAACACGCTGACGATCGGCATCGACTGGGCTTCGGTCCAGCTCGCCACGTTGTCATCGTGACGGGTCCGGGCGGCCAGGCCGCCGGCCACCAGCACGGCGGCCAAGGTCAGGCCGCCGACGCCGAGCACCATCAGGCGCTTGCGCGAAGGCTTCTTTGCGATGGTCGGTAGGGAATCAGACGACATGGGACGTTTCTCCAACGGAAAGCTTGGCGGTGCGGCGTCCATGCACGAGGCTGAACACCACCGGAACGAAGAGCAGGGTGGCCGTGGTGGCCAGGATCAGGCCGCCGATGACGGCGCGACCCAGTGGGGCGTTTTGTTCCTGGGAGATGGCCAGCGGCAGCATGCCGATGATCATCGCCAGGGCGGTCATGCACACCGGACGGAAGCGGGTGAAACCGGCCTCCATGGCGGCCAGCAGGGCGTCGCCGTGCACCTCCAGGCGTTCTCGACAGAAACTCACCACCAGGATGGAGTTGGCGGTGGCCACACCCATGCACAAGATGGCCCCTGTCAACGCCGGTACCGATAGCGAGGTGCCGGACAGGAACAGCATCCAGACGATGCCTGCCAGGGCGGCCGGCAGGGCGGTGATGATCACGAACGGGTCGAGCCAGGACTGGAAGTTGACCACGATCAGCAGGTAGATCAGCACCACCGCGCCGAGCAGGCCCAGGGACAGGCCGCTGAAGGCTTCATGTAGGGCGTCGATCTGGCCGTGCAGGGTGATGGTGGCGCCCTTCGGCCGGTGTGGCGCGGCCAGGTCGATGGCCTTCTGGATGTCGCTGGCGACACCGCCCAGGTCACGGCCTTGAACGTTGGCGTAGATGTCCAGGGTCGGCTGGATGTTGTAGTGGGTGACCACCGCCGGAGTGTCGACGCGGTGGATGGTGGCCAGGCCGCCGAGGATCTGCGATTGGCCGTTGGCGCCGGTCACCGGCAGGGCTTCAAGCTCCGGCATGCTGTCCAGGCGGTACTGCGGCGTTGCTGCCACGATGGAGTAGCTGATGCCGTTTTTCGGGTTCAGCCAGTACAGCGGCGATACCTGCGAGCTGCCGGCCAGCGAGGCGACCATGGAGTTGGTCACGTCGCGTTCGGTGATGCCCAGGCCGTTGGCGCGTTCACGGTTCACGTCCACTTGCAGGGTCGGGTAGCCGTTGGACTGCTGGATGCGCAGGTCGGCGATGCCACGGATGTGCTTCAGCGCGCGCTGCAGTTCCAGGGCGTAGGCGTGGTTGGCGTCGTTGTCCGGGCCGGAAATTTTCACGTCCAGCGGCGCTGGGGCACCGAAGTTGAGGATCTCGCTGCTGATGTCAGCCGGCAGGAACGAGAAGGTGCTGCCCGGGAAACTTTCCGGCAGCACTTCACGCAGTTTCTTCACGTAGTCGGCGGTTGGCTTGTGGCCTTCCTTCAGGGTCACGGAGATGTCGCCGTCCTGCGGACCGGTGGTGCCGCTGGCACTGTAGGCCATGTCGATACCGCTGAGCGGGATGCCGATGTTGTCGATCACGGTGTCCAGTTCATTGGCCGGAATCACTTCACGAATGCGCGCCTCGATACGGTCGAAGGCGGCGGCGCTTTCTTCGATACGGGTGCCCACCGGCAGGCTGACGTGCAGCGACAGGGCGCCAGCGTCGGTGGCCGGGAAGAAGTCTTCACCCAGGGTTGGCAGCAGCGCGAAGGACGCCAGCACGCAGACCATGAAGCCGATCAGGAAGCGCTTGCGGTTTTCCAGGGCCAGGGTGAGGACGCCGTGGTAGCTGTCACGCACGTTGCTGAAGCGCTTCTCGAAGCCCTGCTGGAAGTTCAGCAGGCTTTGCACGAACGCGCCGTGCTTGGGTTTGTGCTGGTCGCCTTCGTGGTGGTTGAGCAGGGCGTTGTCCGGGTGGCGGCCTTCGCCGGCCTCGACCACGTGGGGCTTGAGCAGGAACATCGCCAGGGTCGGCACCAGGGTACGCGACAGGATGAACGACGACGCCATGGCGAAGATCACCGCCAGCGCCATGGGGCGGAACAGGTAGCCGGCAATGCCTTGCAGCATGAACATCGGCACGAACACGATGCAGATACACAGCAGGGAGACGAAGGCCGGGCCGACGATCTGCTTGGCGCCGTCGAGGATGGCGTCCTTCACCTGCTTGCCTTGCTCAAGGTGCCAGTTGATGTTCTCGATGGTCACCGTGGCATCGTCCACCAGGATACCGACGGCCAGCGCCAGCCCCCCGAGCGTCATCACGTTGAGGGTCTGGCCGCTGACCGCCAGCAAGGCAATCGCCGACAGCACCGCCAGGGGAATCGAGGCGGCGATGATGATGGTCGAGCGCCAGCTGCCCAGGAACAGCAGGATCATGGCGCTGGTCAGCAGGGCGGCGATGATGCCTTCGCGGGCCACGCTGCCCACCGATTCCTTCACGAACACCGAGGCGTCGCCCAGCATCGAGGTCTTCAGCGACGGCGGCAGGGTCTCGTTGATCAACGGGAACATGTCGCGAATGCTTTGCACAATCGACAGGGTCGAGATGTTGCCGTTTTTCAGGGCCGGCATCAGCACCGCGCGACGGCCGTCCACCCGCACGATGTTGGTCTGCGGCGGCGAGCCGTCACGCACGTGGGCCACCTGGCCAACGGTGATCACGGCGCCGTCGACGGTCTTGATCGGCAGGTCGTTGAGCTGCTCGATGGCATCCGGGCTGTTGTTCAGCAGCACGGTGTATTCATCGCTGCCCAGTTTGGCGGTACCCACCGGCACGATCTGGTTCTGCGCGGCCAGGGCGTTGCTCACGTCCTGCGCCGACAGGCCCTTGGCGGCCAGCGCTTGGGGGTCCAGGTCGAGGGTGATCTGGCGCTGCTTGCCGCCCATGGGGGTCGGCATGGCCAGGCCCGGCACGGCGGAAAGCGGCAGGCGGATGGAGTTCTGCACCAGGTCACGAATACGCGCTTCGGACAGGGTAGGGCTGGAGAACGCCATCTGCAGGATCGGCACCGTGGAGGCGCTGTAGTTGAGGATCAGCGGCGGCGTGATGCCCGGGGGCATCTGCTTGAGCACGGTTTGCGACACCGCGGTCACCTGGGCGTTGGCGGTACGGATGTCCACGCCCGGCTGGAAGAAGATCTTGACGATGCCCATGCCCGGCAGCGATTGCGACTCGATGTGCTCGATGTCGTTCACCGTGGTACTGAGCGAGCGTTCGTAGGTGTAGATCACCCGGCCGGCCATGGCGTCCGGCGACAGGCCGGTGTAGGACCAGACCACGGCGATCACGGGGATGCCGATGTCGGGGAATACGTCGGTAGGGGTCCGCATCGCGGACAGGGGCCCGATGATGCAGATGAATATCGCCAACACGATAAACGTGTACGGCTTGAGCAATGCGGTCTTTACCAGCCCTAGCATGCCAGGAACCTCCAAAGGGTTTGCGTATGCTGGCAAGTCTTGCTGGAACCACCTAACACAAGCCTTTCATGAAGGTGAAAGATGTTTTAAGGCGCAACTGAAATTCGTTTCACGGTGATTCATTGGTGTTGAAAGAGGGCGGTCATCACACTTGGCATCGATCGAAAACGACCTGCCAGGGCAGGCCACTTCCAACACATTTGAGGAATACCCCATGAATGCGAAAACGCTAATGCTGGTGCCCATGCTTGGGCTGGTCGGTCTGCTCTCGGCCTGCGCCGGGCCCATGCCTGCGCCTAACCCGAACGACGCCTGGGTGGGTTTGAAAGAAGAAACCCAGAACTCGATGCTGGCCGAACAGGTTGACGGCAAGAACCTGAAAGATGGCCGTTACTTCCAGGTAAAACCGGGCGAGCACAAACTTGAAGTGCTGCTGTACGAAGAAAGCACTGCGCAACAGGACGACCAGACCTGCCGCGCCACTATTGATTACAAGGGCTTCAAGCAGGGCAAGCACTACACCCTGGTGGAGAGCAGCCTGGGTGACACCAACCTGCGCGCCGACTTGAAGAATGACCAGGGCAAGACTGTTGCTTCGACTGACAACTTCGATTGCATGTCGGGCTGAGGCTTGCGCGGTAACCAAAGGCCCTGGCGCTTAGCGTGAAGGGCCTTTTTTTTGCGCCCAGCCCAGACGCGGCCTGCGGCCGCTGCTACAGGGGGCGTAGCAGCGGCCGCAGGCCGCCTCCGGTGGACCCCCCGGGGGCCCGCGCCCCGTGATCCTGGCGGCGTCGCCGGGCCCGCAGGCCGCGTCATGAGACGCCACGGTGTCCCAGGCCCACCGCCGACGCGACAGGACGCGGAGGCGTAGCAGTGGCCATAGGCCGCGTCATGGGCGTGCAAAAAAGCCCCGGGCCAATGGCGCGGGGCTTTTGGGTATTGCCAATCCGTTGATCTCAATCAGTACGCACATGCACCGTTTCGCGCAAGCTGTACCCGAACCCGCGCAAGGTCTGCAGGGCGTTGGGTGCGTCCAGGCGGGCCAGCTTGCGGCGCAGGTTGCAGATGTGTCGCTCGATCAGCGCGCTGCGCGAGTCATGGGCTGCGCCCCACAGCTGTTCCTCGATCAGCTCGCGGCTCACCGCGCCGGGACGCTTTGCGAGGATGGCCAGCAGCCGCTGTTCGCTCACGGTCAACGGCTGCTGGTGGGCGCCGCGGCCCAGCAGCAGGCGCGTGGTCGACAGCCACAGGCCGGCCTCGGCGTCTACCGCGGGGCTGAGGTGGTCGCGCAGCAGGGCGTGCATGCGCGCCTGCAGCTCGATGAACAGCACCGGCTTGGTCAGGCACAACTCGGCGCCGGCGCGCAGGGCCGCCACCCGTGCCGGGCCATCGTCCTCGGCCAGCAACACCAGCACGCGTGACTTGCGCTTGCGCGTCAGGCAGCGCGCCAGCAGCTCGGGCTGGGCCTGCTGCAGATCCAGCAGGATAAAGCCGTAGTTGCTGTCGGCCAGGGCCCAGTCGGCTTCGTGGGGCTTGGCCTCGACGACGCGCTGGCCGCTGTCAGCAAAGCCGCGCAGCAGCTGTTCGTCTCGGGTATCGGCGATATAGAGCAGATTCATGTGGATCACACTCGCGCTTTGCTTTGACGGCAGTGCAGTGCCAGGCTGGCACCGCCCTGTTGGCTGTTGCCCACTTCCAGGGTGAACCCGTGCAGGTTGACGATGGCCGCCACGATCGACAGCCCCAAGCCGAAGCCGGGTTGGGTGTTGTCGTCGTCGCAGCGGTAGAACCGTTGGAACACCGCCTCGCGTTCTTCCTTGGGAATGCCGGGGCCCGAGTCCTGCACTTCAATGCAGGTGCTATCGAGTTCGTTGCGCGCGCGCAGCACCACCACGCCACCAGGCGGGGTGAACTTGATCGAGTTGCTCAGCAGGTTGCCGATGGCTTCGAACAGCAGCGCGCGGTCGCCATTGAGGCTGGGCAGTACCTGGGGCGAATCCAGCTCCAGGCGCAGCTCGCCTTCCTCTGCCAGCGGCAGGTAGAAGTCGTGCAATTCATGCAGCAGCGGCAGCGGGTCGAACTCCACGAAGCCGGAGCGACGCTGATGGTCCTCCAGTTCGGAAATGCGCAGCAGGCCGCGGAAACGCGCCATCAGGGTGTCGGTCTCGGCGATCACGCCGTCCAGTTGCAGGGCGTGGTCGGAATCCACCCCGGCCTGCTGCTGGATACGGTACAACTGGGCGCGTAGCCGGGTCAGGGGCGTGCGCAGGTCGTGGGCGATGTTGTCGCACACGCCCTTGACCTCCATCATCAGCCGCTCGATGCGGTCGAGCATGGCGTTGACGATGGCCGCCAGCATGTCCAGCTCGTCGCGGCGGTTGGACAGCGGCAGGCGCTGGGTCAGGTCGCCGGCGACAATGGCGTCGGCGCTGTCCTGGATCGCGCGGATGCGGCGTATCGGCCGCCTGCGCAGCAGGTGCCAGCCCGCAGCACCGGGGATGATGGTCAGCGAGATGCCCCACAACAGGGCGTGGAGGATGATCCGCGTCACCGCGAACAACGAGCCGTTGTCACGCACCAACACCAGCCAGCGACCGTCCTGGGTGGCCATGGCCACGGCGTCGCAGCCCTGCTGGGGCAGCTTGGGGTCGTCGGAGTCGATGCAGTCATCCAGCTCGTAGATGTTGCCGTCCAGGGCCACGCCCTTGGGAATTTCCCGCAGGTCGCCGCCAACCGGGCGCAATTGTGCGTCGAACAGCCCGTAGGCGTCGTAGGCGCGGTTGTCGAAGGTCTCGCTGGCCGACAGCGCGTCGTCCAGGGCCTGGCCGCTGAAACGCGAGAACAGGTGCTGGCGCTGCATCAACGAATGGCGCGCCAGGCTGTTGAGGTAGTCCGACACTTCGTAATAGAGCACACCCATGAGGATGCAGCTCCAGGCCACGAAGAGAAAGCTGTACAGCGCCAGCAGGCGGCTGCTGGACGAGCGCCAGCCCTTAGAGGGGTTCGGCAATGACATAGCCGGAGCCCCGAACGGTCTTGATCAGCGCAATGGCGCCAGGCGGATCGATCTTCTTGCGCAGGCGGCCGATGTGCACGTCGATCAGGTTGGTGCCCGGGTCGAAGTGGTAGCCCCAGACTTCCTCGAAGATCATCATGCGGGTCAGGATCTGCCCGGCGTTGCGCATCAGGAATTCCAGCAGCTTGTACTCGGTGGGCAGCAGGTTCAGGGCCTGTTCGCCACGGCGCGCTTCACGGGTGATCAGGTCCAGCTCAAGGTCGGCGACCTTCAGCGTGGTGTCGACGTCGGCGACGGTGCTCTTGCGGCGCAGCAGCACTTCGACGCGGGCGGCCATTTCGTCCGAGGCGAAGGGCTTGGTCAGGTAGTCGTCGCCACCGGCACGCAGGCCACGCACGCGCTCGTCCACGTCGGACAGGGCGCTGATCATCAGGATCGGCGTGGACACGCCAATGGTGCGCAAGGTGGTGACAATGGCCAGGCCATCCAGCTCGGGGAGCATGCGGTCCAGGGTGATAACGTCATAGTTGCCGCTGACGGCCTTGACCAGGCCCTCGCGGCCGTTATCGACCCAATCAACTTCAAGGCCGTGGCTGCTCAGTTCGGCCACGATTTCCTTGGCTGTCACGGCATCGTCTTCGATGGTCAAAACGCGTGTCATGGTGTTGTACCTGGGATTTCGGCTATTGAGTGGCCATTGTGCCGATTTTTACCTGTCGCCTTGCTGAAGTTTATTTCATCTAGATGTGTAAGAGCTGGAAGGCTCTAAATCAATGGTTTCAGGGATGCGGTGGTTTGTATCGCGCGGGTATCCCATGTGTTACACGATATTTCTAAAGCTGCGAATGGGCCAGTCGATGACACATGAACCATCTTCCCTTAAAGGAATTTTCCCATGACCACCCTAGGCAATATCACGTCGGGATTGCACATCGCGACCACCACTACCGCCAAGTCGACCGCCGCCACCACGGCCAGCACCGACGATAGCACCACCACCAGCGCCGACGGCACCACCACCTCCGGCACTTCCACCACCACTTCCACCACGGCAGCGGGCGGCGCTGGCGGTGCGGGCGGTGGCGGCGGCAGCAGCAGCGACAGCAGCTCCAGCTCCAGTTCCAGCTCCGAGACCGTGACCGAGCTGCAAAAGCAGATCGCCGAGCTGCAGAAAGAGCTGCAAGCCCAGGAGCAGGCGGTGCAGAAAGCCCAGCAGATCCAGGACCAGAGCGCCAAGGCCGCGGCCGTGGCCACTGCCCAGGCCCAGGTCTCGTCGACCACTGCAGAAATTTCGTCGCTGACCTCGGAGCTGTCCCAGGCCCTGGTTGACGAAGGCAGCAGCACCACCGGTTCGACCATCAACACCACCGCATGATGTTTTGGGGCCAGGACGCGTACAGCCGTACTTATGGGCTAGGCTTAGCAGAATCTGCAAAGCCTGGACTCTGGAGTGTTTCGATGCTGGCCCCAGCCAAACCGGTGAATGAAGCCGAGCGCGTGAGCACCTTGCGCGCGATGAATATCCTCGATACCGCCCCTGAAGAGCGGTTCGACCGCTTGACGCGCCTGGCCCGCAGGCTGTTCGACGTGCCGATCGCGCTGGTCAGCCTGGTGGACGTCAACCGCCAGTGGTTCAAGTCCTGCCAGGGCCTGAGCGCCAGCGAAACGCCGCGGGATATTTCGTTCTGCGGGCACGCCATCCTCGGCGACCAGGTATTGATGATTCCTGACGCCACCAACGACGAACGGTTCCATGACAACCCGTTGGTGGTCGGCGACCCGCATATCCGTTTCTATGCCGGTTGCCCGCTGCGGGTGGGCAATGGCGCCAAGATCGGCACGCTGTGCCTGATCGACTCGCGCCCGCGCATCCTCGATGCCGAGGAGCGCGAGCTGCTGCGCGATTTGGCGAGCATGGCCGAGCAGGAAATCGAGGCGCTGCAGCTGGCGACCATCGATGACCTGACCCAGGTGTCCAACCGCCGTGGCTTCGAGGCCCTGGCCGAGCACGCGCTGAGCATCTGCAAGCGCATGAACACGCCGGCGTCGCTGCTGTTTTTCGATTTGAACGATTTCAAGAGGATCAACGACACCTGGGGCCACGCCGAGGGCGACCGGGCGCTGGTGGCGTTCGCCGAGACCCTGCGCGAGGTGTTGCGCGAGATGGACCTGGTGGGGCGCCTGGGCGGGGATGAGTTCGTGGCCCTGCTGATGGGCTCCAATGCCCAGGATGGCGACCTGATTGCCGAGCGGCTGAAGGAGGCGCTGGCCCGCAAGAACGCCGAGGCCCAGCGTGGCTACGACATTCGCTACAGCATCGGGCGGATCGAGTACGACCCGGCCAAGCACGATTCGATCAAGCGCTTGCTGGCCGAGGCGGATGCGGCCATGTATGCCCACAAGCAGGCCAGCCGCCGGCATTGACCCTACACGGCAGGGTCAACGCGGCGTAGCGGGGCAGGTCAGTCGACCTGGCGGCCGTGCTTGTCGGTCTTGTAGCGCAGGGCCACGGCCGGGGCAGCGGTGCCACGGCCGGTCTCGACCCAGTTGCGCAGGCGGGTGGCGTCGGCGAAGGTGGTGAATTTACCGAAGGCATCGAGGATGACCATGGCCACCGGGCGGTTGCCCATGGTGGTCAGCAGCACCAGGCAGTGCCCGGCCTGGTTGGTGAAGCCGGTCTTGGTCAGGCGGATGTCCCAGTTGTTCTTGTTCACCAGGTGGTCGGTGTTGTGGAAGCCCAGGCTGTAGCTGGGTTTCTTGAAGAACACGGTCTTCTCGCGGGTGGTGCTCAGTTCGCGCAGGGTAGGGTAGTGCTGGGCGGCGATCAGCAGCTTGCTCAGGTCGCGCGCGGTGGACGTGTTGTTGATGGACAGGCCGGTGGGCTCGGCGTAGTGGGTGTGGCTCATGCCCAGGCTGCGCGCCTTGGCGTTCATGGCGTTGATGAAGGCGCCATAGCCGCCCGGGTAGTGCTCGGCCAGGGTGGTGGCGGCACGGTTTTCCGAGGACATGAGGGCGATCAGCATCATGTCATGACGGGTCAGCTCGCTACCCAGCTTGACGCGCGAGAACACGCCGCGCATCTCCGGGTTGTGGCTGATGTCCACGTCGATCATCTCGTTCATGTCCTGCTTGGCGTCCAGCACCACCATGGCGGTCATGAGCTTGGACACCGAGGCAATCGGCACGACGTTGTCGGCGCGGTTCTCGTAGATCACCTTGTTGGTGTCCAGGTCGATCAGCAGTGCGCTGCCCGAGGCCAGGTGCAACTGTGCGGGATCTCGTTGGGAAACAGGTTTTTCGGCAGCAACAGCGTTCGACGTGACGGCAGCAGTACCTGTCAGAACAAGCAACAGGCTGAGGATAGAAAGGGAGGTTTTCACGTGTAGCGCTCGCTAAAAAGTAGATAAGCCGTTTGTGACGGGTTGTTCTTGAAAAAACGCAGTAGTTTATGAGTATGGCTCAGCAACTGTCGATTGCCTGGCGGGCTTAAACCCCTGTAATAAAAAAATAAAAGTGATATTTCATCTTCGCTCGCCGTCCAAGGGCGGTCCGGCGGATATCTCCTTCCAAAAACGCTAAAAAACGACTCGGGAGTCGCGCAATGCTTAAGGGTTTCTTCAGCAAGGATTACAGGGCACTGCTGCTGTGGAGCAGCGTCATCGCGGTGGTCCTGCTGTTGTGTGCGTTCATTCAAAAGCCGCTGGACGCCCTGGCCTGGGTGCAGGCGGTGGCGGTGGTCATCGCGCTGATGCTGGCCATTGCCGTGCCGGCGTTGCAGCGCAAGCAGGAAGCGGCCGCGCAGCACAAGCAGTGGCGCGAAGGGCAGGTGGGTTATGCCCGGCGCCTGCAGTACCTGGTGCTGGAGTTCCAGGAACAGCTCAACCAGGTGGGCGTGAGCATGGCGCACTGGCGCGCCACCGACCGGCACCGGGTGCAGGCGGTGCTGCAGGATTACCTGCACCGGCTGTTCGAGTCGCACAAGCATGACAACAACGACGACCGCATTGTCATCGCCCATGAGCTGCGCCAGGTGGTGAATGCACTGATCGACGAACTTGAGAGTGGCCGCTCTGATCGCGCGGTGCTGCAAGGGCTGGAAAAGCGCCTGCAGAAGCTGACCCAGCGCAGCCAGGCGAACGCCCTGATGGCCGAGCGCGCCTGAGACGGTGTTCGGGACGCGGGGAATTAAAAAGCCCCGCGACGCAGGCGGGGCAAGGGGGTGCGAGAGCAACGCACGGGATAAATTCGGGGTGCAGGGTCAGTGGGTCACCGCCGGGGTGGCCGGTTGCTGATCCTTGAGGCTCAAGGACAACGCCTTGGCCTGGTCCAGCGACAACAAGGGGCCGCTGAGCGGTTCGCCGTCCTTGACCACATACCAGCAGGCCAGCAACCCCAGGTCGCGAAGGTTGGCGGGAACGGCGCTGCCGATGACTGACATGATGCTGACGGTGTTCATGGCTGACTCCTGCGAAACATGTGCCCAGCTTAGGGCGATGCAGGAGCGCTGAGAAATCACCGCTTTCAATAGTGATCATTGACTCGACACATCAGCTCACCGCAAGCGCCCCAGGGGCGAATGCGGTGGCGATGCGTGTTACCAGCCCGGACGACCGTAGTAGTAGCGTGGCGGCGGTGGCGGCGCGTAGACAGGCTGCGCGTACACGACCGGCTGCGGCGCGTAGTACACCGGTGGCGGTGGTGGAGCGACGTAGACCGGTGGTGGTGGCGCGGCGTAGACCGGCTGTTGCACCACGACTTCGCGCGGCGCCAGGGCGGAGGTCACCACGGCGCCGACTACAGCACCACCTAGAACGGCACCCAACACACCTGGACCACCGTGGCCGTAGGCCGACGCTTGGCCCGTTACGGCCAGGGCGCCGACCAGCAAGGCAATCTTGGGAAGCTGACGAATCATGACTTGTTCCTCATATTACGATTCCAGTACCCGGGACCGGATGGTTGGTCCAAGGACTGTCGCACTACTATGACAGCGAATTTGTAAGAATCTGCGACGGTGTTTGGTAAATTTTGTGTAAGGTCTGGAACCACAGTGTCCTTACATTTCAGTTACATGCCAGTGATGGAGCCTTGCAATGCCCATGATTCCCACACGCGACACCGTACTTTGCATGTCCCTGGCCGGGCGCCCGGGTACGTTCGGCGTGCGTTTCCACAACCACCTGTATGAACAGCTGGGTCTCGATTATTACTACAAGGCTTGCAGCACCAACGATCTGCCGGCAGCGGTTGGCGGTATCCGCGCCCTGGGGATCCGGGGCTGCGGGGTGTCGATGCCGTTCAAGGAGGCCGTCATCGCGCTGGTCGATGAGCTGGATGCGTCGGCGGCAGCCATTCAGTCGATCAATACCGTGGTCAATGATAACGGTCATTTGAAAGCGTACAACACTGATTACATCGCCATTCGTCAATTGATTGACCGTCATGGCCTGTCGCCCGACACCTCTTTCGCCCTGCGCGGCAGCGGTGGCATGGGCAAGGCGGTGGCCTCGGCGTTCCGTGATGCCGGCTTCACCCAGGGCACCCTGGTGGCGCGCAACCCCGAAAGCGGCCCGGCACTGGCGCGCCAGTTGGGCTACGAGTGGCGCCCGGAGCTGGGCGACCTGCGCCCGCAGTTGCTGGTGAACGTGACGCCGATTGGCATGAGCGGTGGCCCGGAGGCCAACGACCTGGCGTTCCCCGCAGAGGCGGTGGAGGCGGCCAGCATCGTCTTCGACGTGGTGGCGCTGCCAGCGTTGACGCCGTTCGTGCAGCTGGGCCAGGCGCTGGGCAAGCAGGTCATCACCGGCCTTGAAGTGATTGCCCTGCAGGCCCTGGAGCAGTTCGTGCTGTACACCGGCGTGCGGCCTACCGAGGAGCAGGTGCGCCTGGCCACCGAATACGCCCGCGGCTGATCACTCCAGGCGTGCGAGCCGCTCTTCCAGGGCGGCGATGCGCGCCTCCAGGGCTTCCACGCGTTCCAGCGTGACGCCGCTGTCTTGACTGGTGCGCTCGCTGCCGGCGCTGTGCCGCGCGGCCAGCAGCGCGTCCATGTCCACCGGGCCGCCCAGGGCGTGGGTGTAGCGGTCTTCGCGCTGGCCGGCCTGGCGCGGCAGGTGCAGGGCGTAGCCGCGCGCCACCAGGCGTTCGAGCTGGTGCAGCACCTGCTCGTTGTCCTCGAAGTCGTGCATGCGGCCGCTGCGGGTCAGCAGTTCGTTGACCGTCTGCGGGCCGCGCAGGAACATCAGGCCCATCAGGATCACCTGCGCCGGCACCAGCTCCAGAGCCTTGTCCAGGCGCTGCTCCCAGCGGTCGGCGCGGCTGCCCATCACCAGCCGGGTCAGGCCCTGGCCCTCCAGCTGGCGCAGGCTGTTGCCGACCTCGCCCTGGGTGAGGTTCATCACCGGCTCGCGGCTGGTTTTCTGGTTGCAGGCCAACACCAGCGCGTTCAGCGTCAGCGGGTAGGTCTCGGGGTTGGTGGCCTGTTTCTCGATCAGCGCGCCCAGGATGCGGATTTCGCCGGCGCTCAGGGTCAGGTGTTCGGTGGGGGACGCGTTTTCGGCTGACATGGGGCGCTCCGTGGGCATGAAGGTCGGCGGAAACGCCAGTATGCAATAAAACACCGGACGCCGCGCCGGCACAGGTCTATCATTGCCGGCTCACTGCCTTTTCAAACGTTATCAGGAGCTCCCATGAGCATTTCTCTGTACGCTGCCTCCGTTCCCGTCTTCAAGCAACTGCTGCTGGCCCTGGGCGATGTGCTCAAGAAGGCCGAGGACCACGCCGCGGCCCGCAACATCGAGCCGTCGGTGCTGCTGCAGTCGCGCCTGTACCCGGACATGTTCCCGCTGGTGCGCCAGGTGCAGATCGCCGTCGACTTCGCCAAGGGTGTGTCGGCGCGCCTGGCCGGTGTCGAAGTGCCGTCGTTCCCCGACACCGAGCAGAGCTTCGCTGACCTGCAGGCGCTGCTGGCCAAGGTGCTGGGCTTCATCGACGGCCTGGCCGCCGCGCAGATCGACGGCCAGGAAGGCCGCGAGATCGTGCTGCGCCCGGGCACCCCGAAAGAGAAGAAACTGAACGGCCAGACCTACCTGCTGCACTACGGCCTGCCGCAGTTCTTCTTCCACGTCACCACCGCCTACGACATCCTGCGCCACAACGGCGTGGAAGTGGGCAAGCGCGATTTCATGGGCGCCTACTGATCGCCCAAGGCTTCACCCTCCTGCCGTAGCCGCTGCCGCCAGGCTGCGCTGGCCCCTGAGTACGCCGAAAATATGCAGCGTGTTTCAGGGCCAGCGCAGCCTTCGGCAGCGGCTACGGTGGGCTGCGTCTGTTGTTCTATATTTTGCTTCTCCGAGGTTGCAATGCTGTTCCCCATTTTGCTGTTGTCGGCTGCCGGTTTCACCGTGCTGACCACAGAGTTCGTCATCGTCGGCCTGTTGCCGGCGATCGCCCGCGACCTTCACGTCAGCGTGTCCCAGGCCGGGTTGCTGGTCA
The DNA here is from genome assembly GCF_056312595.1 of Pseudomonas sp. GYB4201. Lineage (NCBI taxonomy): Bacteria > Pseudomonadati > Pseudomonadota > Gammaproteobacteria > Pseudomonadales > Pseudomonadaceae > Pseudomonas > Pseudomonas sp. GYB4201. Next base: position 40,765 of record NZ_JBWGIG010000013.1, read on the forward strand.
CCCTGTTCGCCTTTACCGTCGCCGCCCTCGGGCCGTTCCTGACCGCGTACTGCGCACGCTTCGAGCGCAAGCGCCTGTTCGTCACCATCCTGCTGCTGTTCGCCGTGGCCAACGTGATTGCCGCCCTGGCGCCGAATATCATCGTGATGGGCATCGCCCGGCTGATTCCGGCCCTCGGGCTGCCGGTGTTCTGGGCCCTGGCCAGCGAAACCGCCGTGGACATCGTCGGCCCCGACCATGCCGGCCGCGCCATCGCCAAGATCGGTTTCGGCATCGTCTGCGCCACTGTCTTCGGTATTCCCGTGGGCACCCTGATCGGTGATGCCCTGGGCTGGCGCGCGGCGTTCTGGATCATCGCCGGCGTGGCCCTGGCCAAGGCGCTGCTGCTCACGGTGTTCCTGCCCGCCAGCGCGCCACGGGGCGAGGAGCGCTCGCTGCGCTCGCAGTTCGCCATCCTGCGCAACCCGCTGATGCAAGGCCATGTGCTGCTGTCCATCGTGGTGTTCTGCGGTATGTTCACCGCCTACACCTACCTGGCCGATATCCTCGAGCGCCTGGCCGGTTTCAACGGCGCGGTGGTGGGCTGGTGCCTGATGGCGTTCGGCGCCGTGGGCCTGATCGGCAACTCCCTGGGCGGCCGCCTGGTGGACCGCCATCCGCTGATTGCCTCGATGCTGTTCTCGGCCTTCATGGTCGGTGGCCTGGTGGCCGTGGTGCCGACCATTCATTCCACCTTCGGCCTGGCCGTGGCCCTGGCCATCTGGGGCGTGACCCAGGCGGCGCTGTTCCTGGTCAGCCAGGTGCGCCTGATCAAGGCCGCGCCCCAGGCGCCGGCGTTCGCGGCATCGCTGAACATTGCCGGTGCCAACCTGGGCATTGGCCTGGGCGCCATTGTCGGTGGCCGGGTGATCGACACCCTGGGCCTGGGCAGCGTCGGTTTCGCCGCCGCCGGCTTCATGCTGCTGTCCATTGCCCTGGCGTGGCTGATGATGAGCTCGCGCCTGGCTGCACCGGCCCCTGCCGCCTGACCTCAGCCGAACAGCTCCCGGCGCGCGCCCTCGGTGATGGCGACGATGCCGGGATGGCTGACCTTGCGCTCCACCGAAATCGCATAGAACGACTCGCGCACCGCCTCGGTCTGGCCCACCAGGGTCACCCGGTGCTGCGCCTGGATTTCCTCGGCGATCACGCTGGGGCCGATGAACAGGCCGCTGCCGGATTGGCCGAAGGCCTGCATCAGGGCACTGTCGTCGAATTCGCCGACAATGCGCGGCTGGATCAGCTGCTCGCCGAACCAGCGCAGCAGGCGGCTGCGCACCATGGTCTCCTGGCCGGGAATCAACAACGGTGCGCCTTCCAGGCTGGCCGGGAAGCCAGGGCCATACTGTGCCGCCAGGGCCGGGGTGGCGAAGAAACTGATGCCCGACTCCCCCAGTTTCTGGCTGTAGCCCTTGATGTCCAGGTGCGCGGGCATGGGGCTGTCGGAGATCACCAGGTCCAGGCGTTGCACGGCCAGGTCGGCCAGCAGGCGCTCCAGCTTGTCCTCGCGGCAGGTGATGTGCACGGCCTCGGGCAGGTGCATGCTCGGTGCAATCAACCGATACACAATCGACTTGGGTACCACGTCGGCGACGCCCACGCGCAGGGGCAACACCTGCTGGCCGGCCTGGCCGCGCAGCAGCGTCTGCAATTCGTTACCCAACTGGAACATCTGTTCGGCGTAGGGCAGGGCCTGGCGCCCGGCGTCGGTCAGTTCCAGCTGGCGGCCCACGCGCTGGAACAGTTCGATGCCGAAGGTCTGCTCCAGCAGGGTGATCTGGCCGCTGATGGTCTGCGGCGTCAGGTTCAACTGCTCGGCGGCGCGGGTGATGCTGCCGGTCTTGGCCACGGTCCAGAAATAGTGCAGTTGGCGGTAATTGAGCATGATAGTGCCGATTCGTAAAAACCGAAGTATAGCGGGCAAAAATACGAATTTTTCTGAGGTGTCAAAGTTTCTAGACTGCACGCTATCCACTCAACCGCATGAGCAGCGCCCCCATGGACTACCTTCTGCAACTCGCTTCCAGCCCCACCGCCTGGATTGCCCTGGCCACCCTGGTGGTGATGGAAATCGTGCTGGGCATCGACAACCTGATCTTCATCTCGATTCTTACCAACAAGCTGCCCAAACAGTTCCAGGCGCGGGCGCGGCGCATAGGTATCGGCATGGCCCTGGTGCTGCGCCTGGGCCTATTGAGCACCGTGGCCTATATCGTGCAGTTGACAGAGCCGGTGATCGACCTGTTCGGCCAGGCGTTCTCGTGGAAGGACATGATCCTGATCGCCGGTGGCCTGTTCCTGCTGTGGAAGGCGACGCGCGAGATTCACCACAGCGTCGACCCCCGCGCCCAGCAGGAGGCCAGCGTGGGTGGCAAGGTGGCCATGGGTTTCGTGGGGGCGATCTGCCAGATCCTGATGCTGGACCTGGTGTTCTCCATCGACAGCATCATTACCGCCGTGGGCATGACCGAGCACTTGCCGATCATGATCATCGCCGTGATCAGCGCCGTGCTGGTGATGCTGCTGGCCGCCGAGCCCCTGGCACGGTTCATCAACGACAACCCGACGGTGGTGATGCTGGCCCTGGGCTTCCTGATCATGATCGGCATGACGCTGATCGCCGAAGGCTTCGGCGCCCATGTGCCCAAGGGCTACGTGTACACCGCCATGACGTTCTCGGCGCTGATCGAAGGCTTGAACATGCTGGGCCGCCGCGCCCGGCAGAAGCGTGAAGCCACGGTGGTGTCGTAAAGGGTCCGTAGCCGCTGCCGCCAGGCTGCGCTGGCCCTCGAATACACGCGAGATCTGCAGGGTGGATCGGGGCCAGCGCAGCCTTCGGCAGCGGCTACAGGTGTGCGGCGTCAGCGGTTGCGTGGGGTGTGGTGTCGCGGGCAGGCTTGGTTGGAGCAGGGTGCTGGTGGCGGCGCGCAATGCGCATCACACCCCATAGCATGGCGGCGGCCACCAGGATCCAGGCGCCGATCATCATGACAATGGCCATGGTCAGGCTCATGGGTGCCTCCTTGTGTGTTCGGGGTACTACAGGTGACAGTCTAGTCGGTGGCGTGTTTCAGACTATTGACCAAAGGTCGCAGCCTTGGGTTGATTGGCTCTATGGCCAGGGTGAAACCGCACGCAAACGCTATACCCCGGCCGGGCTGCGGCCTATGATCAGGGCCCCGGCCCCCGATGGGCGGCCTTCCACCGACAGTGAGGCTAAATTTTGCAGGGACTTGCCCGATTCCATACCCCCTTGGTCAAACGCTTCGCCCCGGTGCTGCTGGCCCTGGCCATGGCCGGTTGCGCCAGCCACAAACCGGCACCGCCCATCAAGGGCCTGCCGGACCGGGTCGAGCTGAGCAGCGTGCCGTTTTTCCGCGGCGATGCCGAGCAGGGCGCCTCCATGGCCCTGGCCAGCGCGCTGTCGCAGCAGGGCGTGATCATTACCCCAGGGCTGCTGGACAAGTCCCTGCACCTGCCGGGCGGCGAGGACAAACTGCAGGGTTCTCTGCAGGCCACCGCCCAGGAATACGGCATGGTGGTCTACCCGCTGGCCGACGACCTGCCGGCGTTGTTTGCCCAGGTGGCGGCCGGCTACCCGGTGCTGGTGCGCTACATGGAGGGCAAGGTCTGGACCAGTCCGCGCTACGCGTTGCTGGTGGGCTATGACCGCTACAAGCAGCATGTGCTGCTGCGTTCGGGGAACGATCGGCGCAAGTTGATGGATTTCGCCAGTTTCGATTCGGCCTGGAAAGACGCCGGGCACTGGGCCGTGCTGGTGCAGAAGCCAGGGCAATTGCCCGCCAACGTCGATCGCCAGCGCTGGCTCAAGGCCGCCCGGGACCTGGGCCAGGCCGGCCAGGAACAGGCCGCGGCCCAGGCCACGCGCACCCTCGGCGCGCAGTAACGCAAACGGCACCCGAAGGTGCCGTTTTTTCATTGCCGGGCTTACACGCCCAGGCGGTCACGCAGGCTGTAGTACCAGGCGCCCAGCGCGGTCAGCGGGGTGCGCAGCAGTTGGCCGCCGGGGAAGGGGTAGTGCGGCAGGTCGGCGAACGCGTCGAAGCGCTCGGCCTGGCCACGCAGCGCCTCGGCCAGCACCTTGCCGGCCAGGTGCGTGTAGGTCACGCCGTGGCCGCTGCAGCCCTGGGAGTAATAGATGTTGTCGCCCAGGCGGCCCACTTGCGGCAGGCGCGACAGGGTCAGCAGGAAGTTGCCGGTCCAGGCGTAGTCGATCTTCACGTCCTTGAGCTGCGGGAAGGCCTTGAGCATCTTCGGCCGGATGATGGCCTCGATGTTCGCCGGGTCACGGGCGCCGTACACCACGCCGCCGCCGAAGATCAGGCGCTTGTCGGCGGTCAGGCGGTAGTAGTCCAGCAGGTAGTTGCAGTCCTCGACGCAGTAGTCCTGGGGCAGCAGGGTCTTGGCCAGCTCGTCGCTCAGCGGTTCGGTGGTGATCACCTGGGTGCCGCACGGCATCGACTTGGACGCCAGCTCCGGCACCAGGTTGCCCAGGTAGGCGTTGCCGGCGACGATGACGAACTTGGCGCGCACGCGGCCGTTGGGGGTGTGCACCACCGGGTTGGCACCGCGCTCGATCTTCACTGCCGGCGATTGTTCATAGATGGTGCCGCCCAGGGACTCCACGGCCGCAGCCTCGCCCAGGGCCAAGTTCAGCGGGTGGATGTGGCCACCGCTCATGTCCAGCATGCCGCCGATGTATTGGTCGCACGCCACCACTTCACGGATGCGGCGCTGGTCCATCAGTTCCAGCTGGGTGTGGCCGAAGCGTTCCCACAGGCGCTTCTGCGATTCCAGGTGGCCCATCTGCTTGCTGGTGAGGGCGGCGAACACGCCACCGTCCTTCAGGTCGCACTGGATGTTGTACTTGGCCACGCGCTCGCGGATGATGCGCCCGCCCTCGAAGGCCATCTGGCCCAGCAGTTGCGCCTGCTTGGGGCCTACGGTGCGCTCGATGACGTCGATGTCGCGGCTGTAGCTGTTGACGATCTGCCCGCCGTTGCGGCCCGACGCGCCAAAACCGACGCGGGCGGCCTCCAGCACGGTGACCTTGAAGCCGTTCTCTAAAAGAAACAGTGCGCTGGACAGGCCGGTGTAGCCAGCGCCGATGATGCACACGTCAGTTTGCACTTCATCCTGCAAGGACGGGCGTGAAGGCGCGGCATTGGCTGATGCGGCGTAGTAGGACTGTGGATAGGGGGTGTTCGCCATTGCTGCAACCTCTGTTTTATATTTTTGACGTGTTGGCGAATCGTACCTGAGATGAAATCCGGATTCCAGCGCTAACTTGCAAGCGTGTTTTGAGCAAAAATTTCGGTTATTCAGTAAGTTAGCTCAAAAAGGCGTTGACAGCCCCCGGCAAATCCGTAGAATACCGCCTCACAGCAGGCACGTAGCTCAGTTGGTTAGAGCACCACCTTGACATGGTGGGGGTCGTTGGTTCGAGTCCAATCGCGCCTACCAAACAAAATCCGCTCTGCTGGGCGGTGTGAAAAAGGCGATCCGAGAGGGTCGCCTTTTTTGTTTGTGCGCAGAAAATGTCGCGGCTGCCAATGGGTCGCCTGAGCATCCGCGCCGTCGTGATGGTAGAGTCCCGCCCCAGACCAATCATGAGGGAACACTATGCGTAAGCTGTTGAGCGCGATGCTGCTGGTTTCATTGGGCGGCTGCATGTCGGCGAACATGGACCAGGTGCGCAGCGAAGGCGCCTACCGCGCGTTCACGTCGCAGAAGCCGGCAAAGGACGTGGCCCAGTGCATCGAATATTCCTGGCAGGACGAAGTGTTGTCCGGCGCCGCCGCCGACTCCCACACCGAGCCTGCCAAGGATGGCAGCCTGACCGTGATGGTGGATTCGAAGAACTTCGCCGACGTGCGCCAGGCGGGCGCCGGCAGCTCGGTGACCTACTTCGCCGAGCGCGGCGTGCCCTTGTCGCAGCAGCGGTTGGCGGCGTTGAGTACCTGCCTGTAACGCCTGCTATGCACGTCCGTACGCACGCCTTCCATGGGTGATGTAGGACGCTTCTGATTTGGATTCCTTGGGTTGTTGTGCCCGCAGCGGGTACTCATACTCGCTGTGCCGGCATCAACGGGTGCCGGCTCGCCCAAGGGTTTTCCAAGGAGTGCAATCATGCCAGGCAAGAAGCCTTCTCTATTTTCGATTGCCGTGGCGCCAGCGCGTTTGAGCAGTGTAACGCTCGTCGCCGCCGTGGCCGGGAGCGCAACCATTGCCAATGCGCTGGTCCCGGGCACTGCCAGCATGCTGGTAGGGGCGCTGGTGGGGCTGCTGTTTGGCTTGTTCGCGGTCCGAGCGGGCTGAGTGGCGGCGATGGCTACCGAGTTCGATCAGATTGGCTGGTCCATTGCGTTCAGCCTGCTCGGTATTTTTATCTACCTGGCCTTGTGCGGGGTTCGGCGCAAAGTGCCCGGCCTGACCCATGCGGTCATGATTGCTATGTCCTGCTCAGGTTTCTTTGCGGCGGTATTGCTGGGGGTTACCGCCTATGGTGTGCCGCCTGAGGAACTCGGTGTGCTGAAGGAGCAGAAGGCTGGCATTTTGCTTGGTGCGCTTGCGATGGGATGGGCTTCGGTGGTGTCGGCTTGCACAAGCGTGGTATCACCATTGGTATCGCCTGCCGCGTCGGTGGAATGATCGCCTGCGCCGCTTTCATGAAATCGCTCCCTTCACCCCCTCGACCGCTTGTCGGCTGTCGCCGCCCCGGCCTATAGTCAGGTAAGGTCTGGCATGGAATGCGCTGCCCTGTGCTGCGGCGCTGCTAGAATCATGGGTGTAGTCCCCTCGTGGAGGTCTCATCATGCGCACGCTTTCTGTTGTGATGGTCGCCCTGGCGCTGGCCGGTTGTGGCGACAGCGCCGTACAGGACGCCCACAAGGCCGTGGCCTATAAATTGATGGACCCGGGGTCGGCGCAGTTTCGTGAAGACCGCGAGCTGGCAGATGGCAGCGTCTGCGGCGAGGTCAATGGCAAGAATAGCTACGGCGCCTACTCGGGCTACGGGCATTACCTGGCGCGCAAGGGCGCGGGTGGCTTTGAGGTAGTGCTGGACCCACAGGCCACCAACGCCGACGCCGCCCAGGCGTGCGGTTACCCGTTGGCTGCGCTGCCAGCGCCGGCACCCGCACCTGCCCAGGCGCCTGCTGCGCCCGTGGTGGCTGCCAAGGGGCCGAATGAAATCGCCGGGGTGAAGTGGTCGGTGAAGGTGGCTTCCACCAGCGCCGAATCCGCCGCGGCCATGAGCAGGAAGCTGGCGGGTTACGGCTATGCACCGTACGTGGCGCGGGAGGACAACGTCAGTCGCGTGTACGTGGGGCCGTTCGACAGCAAGTCCGATGCCACCCGCAAACTCGACCAATTGCGCCGTGACCACAAGCTGCGCGGCGTGCTGGTGCGCTACCGCGGGGTAGGCGACCTGCCCGCGCCCGCCGTGGTACACGGCTAGTCGACGCTGTTGATGCCCTCATCGACATAGCTGTCGGACTCGTCCGGCAGCACCTCGGTGGTGTCCACCTCTTCCTCGCCCTCGTCCAGGTCGTTCAGCGGCGCTTCGTCGCCGTGGTCGAATCCAGGCTCGTTGTCCATTGGGCGCCTCCAGTTGCTTCGGGGTTCAGGGCTCGATTTCGTTGAACGAGCAGTACTCTTCCCAGCTCATGCCCAAGGCCTCGGCCACTTCCCGGTGCACTTCCAGGCGCATGGCCTTCAGCTCCTCCGGGCTGTCTGCGATCAGCTCCAGGGTCAGCTCCCAAGGCTCGATGCCCTGTTCCTCAGCCTGGTCGTCGAACGCCCATTGCAGCTGCTGCTGTTGCTCTTCGGGGCTCAGGGCCTTGGTTTCTTCCAGCAGGTGCGGGTTGGCAGCGGCGAATTTGTCCAGGGCAAGCTGGGTGCGGTCTTTGGCAATCATGGTGGTCTCTGTAAGGCGGTAAAGGCTTGTCTTGGGCAGCAAAGGGGGTTCAGGGGGCGGCGGCGTTCAGCGCGGCCGCCAGCAATATCAGGGCGAACACCAGCAGCAGTAGCAGCATCACTAACTTCATCGCTTGTCCTGCGCGCGGCGCTTCGAAAGAATCACGTTCATATTACAGCGTAACGTCATGGCACGGTTCCGCGCGCCTGGGCGGGCCTCTGCGCGACGATCGGTGGTAAAATCGGCCGATCATATTCGGGAGGTGGGCGTGTGCGCAAATTGATCGTGGTAGGTGCGGTGCTGATGCTGGCCGGTTGTGGCAGCGCGGTGGAAGAGTCGGCCAAGGCCGTGCTGCTGCACCTGGACAATCCCAAGACGGCGCGTTTCACCAACGTGCGCACCACCGCCAAGGGCGATGTCTGCGGCCAGGTGCGGCAGAAGAACGCCGCCGGCCAGTTCGAAGGCTATCGCAACTATGCCGCCATCAAGACTGAAGATGGCTTTACCGCCATCATCGACGAAGACGGCAACAACCCCAAGGTGCGCGAAGTGTGCGGTGAAGCCCAGGAAGTGACGGCCAATGACGAGCCTGACGCTGCTGCCACCCAGGCCGCCCACGGCTGGGATGTGCAGGTCGTCGATGGCGCCAACATGGGCGCCCTCAGCGACATGACCGCGCGGCTGATCGAGAACGGCTTCATCGCCAGCGTCACCCAGCGTGACGGCAAGCAACTGGTGTACCTGGGCCCGTTCCAGACCAAGGAAGAGGCCGAGCAGAAGCGTGCGCAGCTGCTGGCGTCCCAAGGGATCAAGTCGGTGGTGGTGGAGCACCAGGCGAACTGACTGGCCGCGGTGGCCGACGGTCACTTACACTCGGGCTTCACTGACAAGGAGTGCAGCCCGTGAGCGGATCACCTGACGATATAAGCCTGGAAGCGGCCACCCAACAGCACGCCCAGGGCCTGGCCCACTTGTACGGCGACCCGGCCGTGGCCCGGCAGGTGCTGCAATTGCCTTGGTCTACTGCTGAAATGTGGAGCAAGCGCCTGGCGGCCGGAGCCGACAATGAGCGCCGCGTGGCGCTGGTGGCGGTCGACCAGGGGCAGGTGGTGGGGCATTGCGGCCTGTGGCAGAACGAACGGGTGCGCCTGGCCCATGGCGGCTCATTGGCGATCGGTGTGGCGCCGCGCTGGCAGGGCAAGGGCGTAGGCAGCCGGTTGCTCGCCGCCGCGCTGGAAGTGGCGGACAACTGGATGGCGTTGCGCCGGGTGGAGTTGACGGTGTACATCGACAATGCCCCGGCGCTGGCGCTGTACCGCAAGTTCGGTTTCGAGGTGGAAGGCGAGTTGCGTGACTATGCAGTGCGCGATGGCCGCCTGGCCAATGTCTACACCATGGCGCGCCTGCGCGCTCCCTTGTAGCAGCGGCCGCAAGGCCGCGTCTCGGGCACCGCGAGAGGTCCGGACGCGGCCTCCGGCCGCTGCTACAGGGGTGGGTCAGCGTTGCGGGCGGGCCATTTCGTGGCGCACGCAGCCCTGGTAGTAGGTCTGCTTCACCGCGGTAGGCCGCAGGCGCGAGCGGCTGTGGTAGGTCTGCTCGGTGATGCCCAGGGCCATCTTGCGCATCCAGGGCTGGCTGTAGCGATGCTGCTGCACCTTGCGCCGCGCGCTGTACAGGGTTACCCCCGACAGCTTCCATTGCTGCGCCTGGCGGGCAGCCTCTGCACCCCACTGGCACATACTGCGGTCATGGCGGCTCAGGTCGCGGGCCATCGCGCTGCCTGCGGCAGTCGTCAGCATAACGGCCAACATGGCCAGAATCACACGTCTCATCAATAACCTCGTCTGAATGTCAAAGCGGCGCCTGCATCAGCGGCAGTTGCCGGCGATGTGGTAATGGGCGGCCAGGGCTGCGGCCTCGCTGTCGAATTCCACCCGGTTCTTGGCGGCAATCGAGCCGTAGGACGGGCAGTCCGGGCGGTGGTAGGTCATGGACGTGCGGTTGCCACGTACCGCGCCGGCGGCAGTGCTGGCGGCACTGGCCACCTGCTGGGTCGCGGCCGGCGCCGCAGGCTTGGCAGCGGCGAACGGCGCGGCCTTGCCCGCAGCCTTGCCGCCCATCACCACGTCCATGAAGATTGGCGCGTGGTCGGACACGCTGGAGCGGCCCTTGGCGTTGGTCATCTTCAGGTAGGCCGGGTAGTCGAACACCTTTACGCTCTTGACGTTGATGGTGCTTTCGTTGGCCACGAAAATGTTGTCATACAGGTTGGAGAACTGGCCGTCGGTGGTCGCCAGCGTGCTGGCGCCCTGCAGCATCAACGGGCGGGCGCTGGTGCGCAGGCCGGCCCAGGCGGTGGAGGTGGGCGGGGTGTTGAAGTCGCCCATCAGCATGATGTTGGTGTTGCCGTCATACACGCTCTTCAGCCAGTCCCAGTAGTCGCCCAGCACGGCGATTTCCTTGGTGCGGTCGGCCACGGTCTTGCCGTAGTGAATGTGCACGGTGGCGGCGACGAAGGTGGTGTTGTCCTTCAGGTTGCGGAAGCGCGCCGAGTAGGGCTCGCGCTCGAAGTGGTCGCCCTTGTCGAGGTAGGTCACGGCGCCGTCTTCGTAGGAGACAGCGTCGTCACGCCAGACGAAGCCGTACATCTCCTTGTAGGAGCTGCGCCCGGTAAGGTGGGAGGCCATGGCCGACCATTTCTTCCCGGTGGCTTGCTCCAGGGCTTTCTGCAGGGCGGTCAAGCCGTCCTCGTTCATCAATTCCTGTACCGCTAGAAAGTCGACGTTCTGTGCCACTTTGGCAATGCTGGTGAAGTCCTTGCCGGGGCGCACGCTGAGGTGCTCCAGGTTCCAGGTGCCGATGCGCACATCGGCAAAGGCCTGCCCGCAGACAAGCATCAACGCCAGCAGCGCCGTGGTTAATTTCCTGAGCATGCATGATTCCAATCAAAAACGAGGGGAGGGGCAGGCCATGGGTGCGGCCCGCCACTGTAAGAAGCGAGGCGAAGCGGGCTCAGTCTTCCTTGGGCACGACCCAGAAAATCTGTACGCCGCCGTCGTCACGCCAGGCGAGGGTGACGTTGTCGTTCTCGCCGATCTCCTCCAGCAGCTGCGCCCAGTCCTCGGGCGATTCGTGGTCCAGCTTGAAAATCAGCGCCGACTTGGCCTTTTGCGCGGTAGGCGCGTTGATGATTTTCGAGATGCGCAGACCCAGCTGTTGGTAGCTGTCGAGCGGGGAAGGGGCTGAAGATGAGTTGGCCACGAAGCATTCCTTATTTTGCTGTACGTGCATACAGTATTTCACTGTGGGCAATTTCGCAACGGGTCTACTGAAGAAGCGCGCTTCTGACCGCGAATTTCATGATTTGCTGCGCAGTCAGGAAATTTTTCTGTTTATTCGCGGCTCTCATGCAGTAGGAAGCGCCCCTTCATTGCCCCAGGAGACGTCAGATGAATACCCGGAACCTGATCTTCGCCAGCGTGCTGGCGGCCACTGCCAGCCTCGCCGGTTGCTCCACGCAGACGGTAGTCACCTTGCAGAACGGCACCCAGTACATCACCCGCGCCAAGCCCGACACCAAGGGTGCCGACGGTTTCTACGAGTTCACCGACGTCTCCGGCAAGCACGTGCGCGTACGCGCCGATGAGGTGGCCACGGTCAAGCCCGAAGACTGATGGCCCTAGCTGCGCTATGCTGTGACTCCGGGTGGTTTGGCCGCCCGTAGGACTTTCCCCACGCCTGTGACCCACCTCGCAGGCGCCGCAAAATTAGCCGCGCGACCCGTTGACAAAGTGGCGCGGCGTTCGCATAGTTCACTCACGCAAACGTTTGCGTTGAGGGATCCTGGCTTTATCCTTTCAGCACGATCTCTGCGCATATCCGCTGCAAACAATAATCATAAGATCGGAGTGACCCATGAAATTGCCATTCGCTGGACGTTTCCTCGCTGTCTCCCTCCTGGCCGCCGTCTGCGCTGCCGCGCCCCTGTCCCAGGCCATTGCCGACACCACCAAGCCGAAAGTGGCGCTGGTGATGAAGTCCCTCGCCAACGAATTCTTCCTGACCATGGAAGACGGCGCCAAGGACTACCAGAAGGCCCATGCCGCCGACTTCGACCTGATCTCCAACGGCATCAAGGACGAATCCGACACCGCCAACCAGATCCGTATCGTCGAGCAGATGATCGTTTCCAAGGTCGACGCGCTGGTCATCGCCCCGGCTGACTCGAAGGCCCTGGTGCCGGTGATCAAGAAGGCCATGGACGCCGGCATCACGGTGATCAACATCGACAACCAGCTGGACCCTGCGGTGCTCAAGAGCAAGGACATCAGCGTGCCGTTCGTGGGCCCCGACAACCGCAAGGGCGCGCGCCTGGTGGGTGAGTACCTGGCCAAGCAGCTGAAGGCCGGCGACCAGGTGGGCATCATCGAAGGCGTGCCGACCACCACCAACGCCCAGCAGCGCACCGCCGGCTTCAAGGACGCCATGGACGCCGCGCAGATGAAGATCGTCTCGGTGCAGTCGGGCAACTGGGAAATCGACAAGGCCAACGCCGTGGCCTCGGCCATGCTCAGCGAATACCCGGACCTCAAGGCCCTGCTGGCCGGCAACGACAGCATGGCCCTGGGCGCGGTGTCTGCCGTGCGCGCTGCCGGCAAGGCTGGCAAGGTGCAGGTCGTGGGCTACGACAACATCAACGCCATCAAGCCGATGCTCAAGGACGGTCGCGTGCTGGCCACGGCCGACCAGTTCGCCGCCAAGCAGGCGGTGTTCGGCATCCAGGCCGCGTTGAAGATGATCAAGCACGAGCCGGTGGACGGCGCCGCCAATGGCGTGATCGAAACCCCGGTAGAGCTGGTCACCAAGCCCTGATTCCCTGCACTGCCGCGCCCGCGCTTCCGGTAAACAGGAGGCGGGCGCCTGGAGAATTCCTATGTCAGCTGCTGCCCCGAACGTCGTACTCTCGGTCAGTGGTATCGGTAAGACCTACGCCCAGCCTGTGCTCTCTGGCATCGACCTGAGCCTGGTGCGTGGCGAGGTACTGGCGCTGACCGGCGAGAACGGCGCCGGCAAAAGTACCTTGTCGAAGATCATTGGTGGCCTGGAAGTGGCCACCGTGGGTGAGATGCAGTACCAGGGCCAGCCCTACCAGCCCGGCAGCCGCGCGGCCGCCGAGGCGTTGGGCGTGCGCATGGTGATGCAGGAGCTGAACCTGCTGCCGACGCTGTCGGTGGCGGAGAACCTGTTCCTCGACAACCTGCCCAGCCGCGCCGGCTGGATCAGCCGCAAGCGCTTGCGCGAAGCGGCGTTGGCAGCCATGGCCCAAGTGGGCCTGGAAGCCATCGACCCAGACACCCTGGTGGGCGAGTTGGGTATTGGCCACCAGCAGATGGTGGAAATTGCCCGCAACCTGATCGGCGATTGCCACGTGCTGATCCTCGATGAACCGACGGCCATGCTCACCTCGCGCGAAGTGGAAATGCTCTTCGAGCAGATCACCCGCCTGCAGGCCCGCGGCGTGGCCATCGTCTACATCTCCCACCGCCTGGAAGAGCTGGCGCGGGTGGCCCAGCGCATCGCCGTGCTGCGCGACGGCCAGCTGGTGTGCGTGGACGAGATGAGCAAATACAACAGCGAGCAACTAGTCAACCTGATGGTCGGCCGCGAGCTGGGCGAGCACATCGACCTGGGCGCGCGCAGCATCGGCGAGCCGGTGCTGGCGGTGAAAAACCTCAGCCGCGCGGACAAGGTCAAGGACGTGTCCTTCGAGGTGCGCCGCGGGGAGATCTTTGGCATTTCCGGCTTGATCGGCGCCGGCCGCACTGAGCTGCTGCGGCTGATTTTCGGCGCCGACGCCGCCGACAGCGGCCACGTCGAGGTGGGCGCGCCGCTGCGCAAGGCCGCCATCGGCTCGCCAGCCGACGCGGTGGCCCACGGCATTGCGTTGATCACCGAGGACCGCAAGGGCGAAGGCCTGCTGCTGCCGCAGTCGATCAGCGCCAACATCGCCCTGGGCAACATGCCGGCGATTTCCGCCGGCGGCGTGGTCAACGGCGGCGCCGAGCGCGAACTGGCCCAGCGCCAGATCGCCGCCATGCGCATTCGCAGCTCCAGCCCGGACCAACTGGTGTCGCAGCTGTCGGGCGGCAACCAGCAGAAGGTGGTGATCGGCCGCTGGCTGGAGCGCGACTGCTCGGTGCTGCTGTTCGATGAGCCCACCCGCGGCATCGACGTGGGCGCCAAGTTCGACATCTACGCGCTGCTGGGCGAACTGACGCGCCAGGGCAAGGCGCTGGTGGTGGTGTCCAGCGACCTGCGCGAGCTGATGCTGATCTGCGACCGCATCGGCGTGCTGTCGGCAGGGCGCCTGATCGACACCTTCGAGCGAGACCACTGGACCCAGGACCAACTGCTGGCGGCAGCGTTTGCCGGCTATCAAAAACGAGACGCGCTGGTCAGCGATACAGCGCCCAGGAACCTTGCATGAAAACTCCCGTACTGCCCCAGGCCTCGCCTGCGGCCAAGCGCAGCGGCACCTACTTTGGCCTGGGCACCTACCTGGGCCTGGCCGGCGCGCTGCTGGCCATGATCGTGCTGTTCTCCCTGCTCAGTGATCACTTCCTGTCCTACAACACCTTCAGCACCCTGGCCAACCAGATCCCCGACCTGATGGTGCTGGCCGTGGGCATGACCTTCGTGCTGATCATCGGCGGCATCGACCTGTCGGTGGGCTCGGTGCTGGCGCTGGCGGCCTCGGCGGTCAGCGTGGCGATTCTCGGCTGGGGCTGGAGCGTGCTGCCGGCCGCCGTGCTGGGCATGGGCTGCGCGGCGCTGGCTGGTACCATCACCGGCTCCATCACCGTGGCCTGGCGCATCCCCTCGTTCATCGTGTCCCTGGGCGTGCTGGAGATGGCCCGCGGCGTGGCCTACCAGATGACCGACTCGCGCACCGCCTACATCGGTGATGCCTTCGCCTGGTTGTCCGACCCCGTCGCGCTGGGCATCTCGCCGTCGTTCATCATCGCCCTGCTGGTGATCGTCCTCGCCCAGGCGGTGCTGACCCGCACGGTGTTTGGCCGCTACCTGATCGGCATCGGCACCAACGAGGAGGCCGTGCGCCTGGCGGGCATCAACCCCAAGCCGTACAAGATCCTGGTCTTCTCGCTGATGGGCCTGCTGGCCGGCCTGGCCGCGCTGTTCCAGATATCGCGCCTGGAGGCGGCCGACCCCAACGCCGGTTCCGGCCTGGAGCTGCAGGTGATCGCCGCCGTGGTGATCGGCGGCACCAGCCTGATGGGCGGCCGCGGTTCGGTCATCAGCACCTTTTTCGGCGTGCTGATTATTTCAGTGTTGGCCGCGGGCCTGGCGCAGATCGGCGCCACCGAGCCGACCAAGCGCATCATTACCGGTGCTGTCATCGTGGTGGCGGTGGTGCTCGACACCTACCGCAGCCAGCGTGCCCGGAAGCGGAGTTGAGTCATGGCAACCATTAAAGACGTGGCCGCATTGGCGGGCATTTCCTACACCACCGTGTCCCATGTGCTGAACAAGACGCGGCCGGTCAGCGAGCCGGTGCGGCTCAAGGTCGAGGCCGCCATTGCCCAGCTGGACTACGTGCCCAGCGCCGTGGCGCGTTCGCTGAAGGCGCGCAGTACGGCCACCATTGGCCTGCTGGTGCCCAACAGCATCAACCCGTACTTCGCCGAGCTGGCGCGCGGTATCGAGGACTTCTGCGAGCGCAATGGCTACTGCGTGATCCTGTGCAACTCCGACGACGACCCGAAGAAGCAGCGCAGCTACCTGCGTGTGCTGCTGGAGAAGCGCGTCGATGGCCTGATCGTCGCCTCGGTGGGCGAGGATAGCGACCTGCTCAGCAGCCTGGCCACGGTGCGCACGCCCATGGTGATTGTCGACCGCAGCCTGGACGGCGTGGCCGCAGACCTGGTGCGCATCGACCACGAGTTGGGCGGCTACCTGGCCACCCGGCACCTGCTGGAGCTGGGGCACCGCGACATCGCCTGCATCAATGGCCCGGCGGACACCAGCGTGGCGCAGATGCGCCTGGCCGGCTTCCGGCGGGCGCTGGCCGAGTTCAGCGTCGACAGCCAGCCGCTGCGGGTGCTGGAGAGCGATTTCAGTGGCCCTGGTGGCTACCAGGCGGCTGGCCAGCTGCTGGATGGCCCGCAGCGGCCGACGGCGATTTTTGCCGCTAACGATATGATCGGCATGGGCGTGCTGCGTGCGGCCGCCGAGCGCAATATTCGCGTGCCCGGCGAGCTGTCGGTGATCGGCTTCGATGACATCCAATTGTGCCGTTACGTGTACCCGGCGCTGACCACCGTGGGCCAGTCGATTCGCCAGCTCGGCGAGCAGGCCGCCGAGCGCCTGTTGCTGCGCGTGGCCGGCAAGGCCGGGGAGGGCGTGAGCCAGCAGATCGTCGCGCCGAGCATCGTGTTGCGCGAATCCACCGCGCCGCGTTCGGACCTTTTCAATGAATACCGCTGAAACAGAGTGCAGGCACATGCAAGCGAAAGTTGTGGTAGTAGGCAGTTTGAACATGGACCTGGTGACCCGCGCCTCGCGGTTGCCGCAGCCGGGTGAAACCGTGGTGGGCAGCGGCTTCGCCACGGTGCCGGGCGGCAAGGGCGCCAACCAGGCAGTGGCGGCGGCGCGCCTGGGGGCACCCACGGCGATGGTCGGTTGCGTGGGCGACGATGCCTACGGCGTGCAGCTGCGCCAGGCGTTGCTGGACGAGGGCATCGACTGCCAGGCAGTGGATGCGGTGCCGGGCGTCAGCAGTGGCGTGGCGTTGATCGTGGTGGATGACGCCAGCCAGAACGCCATCGTCATCGTCGCCGGCGGCAATGGCGAGGTCACCCCGCAACGGGTGTCGGCCGCCGACGCGCTGTTGCAGCAGGCCGAGGTGATCGTCTGCCAGCTGGAGGTGCCGGCGCAGACCGTAGCGTACGCGCTCAAGCGCGGCCGCGAGCTGGGCAAGACTGTGATTCTCAACCCGGCACCGGCCAGCGCGCCGCTGCCGGCCGACTGGTTCGCGCACATCGACTACCTGATCCCCAACGAAAGCGAGGCGCTGGCGCTGACCGGTATTGCGGTGGACTCCGTTGCCAGTGCGCAGCAGGCGGCCAGCTGGCTGCTGGCCCGAGGTGCGCGCAAGGTGATCATTACCCTGGGTGCCCAGGGTTCGCTGTTCGCCGATGGCCGCGGCTTCGAGCATTTCGCCGCGCCCAAGGTGCAGGCCGTGGACACCACGGCGGCGGGCGATACCTTCGTCGGCGCCTTTGCCGCAGCCCTGTCGCGCGGTGAAAGCGAACGCCAGGCCATTGCCTTCGGCCAGGTGGCCGCCGCTTTGTCCGTCACCCGTGCGGGCGCACAGCCGTCGATTCCGACCCAGGCAGACGTGGCGGGGTTCGCGCGCCCATGAAGAAGACACCTTTGCTCAACATCGCCCTGTCGCGGCTGATCGCCTCCCTGGGGCACGGTGACCTGGTGGTGATCGGTGACGCCGGCTTGCCGGTGCCTGCGGGCGTGGAGCTGATCGACCTGGCGCTGACGCCCGGCGTGCCGGACTTCGTCTCGACCCTGAAGGTGATCCTCAGTGAAATGCAGGTGGAAAGCCACGTGCTGGCGCGCGAGATGCTGGGCGCGCAGCCACCGGCGCTGGCCTCGTTGCAGCAGTTGGACGGGGAGGGTGCTCTCGGCGAGCGGCAATTGTTAGGCCATGAAGAGTTCAAGCAACTGACCCGTCAGGCCCGCGCGGTGGTGCGTACCGGTGAGTGCCAGCCCTACAGCAACATCATTCTGGTGGCGGGCGTCACCTTTTAACCCGGTGGGGCGCGGGACGCGGCCTGCGGCCGCTGCTACAGGTGCTGCGCGCGATCTGTAGCCGCTGCCGCCACCGCGTGCACTGAAAAATTTCAGCGTGGAGAAGGGCCAGCGCAGCCTGCTGCGCGGTATGCCGGGGGATGCGCGGTGTGTTCGGGCGCGGCCTACGGCCGCTGCTACGAGCGATGCAGACCACGCCGCTTCAAGACTACAGGGCTGCTAGGGCGATGTGTTTGCTGAACACCTGCTCGATGAACGACTGCGCCGCCGACGTGCCCAGCTCCTTGACCAGCAGGTCGATGGCAATGATCGCCAGTTCCTCCGGGGTGCCCGGGCTGTAGGAGCATTGGCCCTGGGGCCACCTGGCTTTGATGTCGGCGTCTAGGGTTACGTTGGCCATGGTGCGTGAATTACCTGAGCAGGGGGAATGGCATCAGCGGGGCCGTTTCCCTGGCCGCTGAGCCCCGTTGCGGCAAATGGCCTGCACGGGGAGCCCAAGTAAACCATCTGGGGCGGCGTTTGGCACTCCTACTTAGGCATAAAGCGCGGATCGTGCCAAAATCAGGCTTATTTGCCTGGCTGGATACCCCCGTGCACATCGATTTGAACGACAGCAACGCCTTTACCCTAGATGCCGTGCGCCAGCTGATCGCCGCGGGCGACGACCATGTCCACAACCAGTTGCGGGTCCGCCGGGACGGTCGCGCCTGGCTGTCCACCGTGGTCGGTGGCCAGGACATCGAGGGCCTGTGTTTTCGCCTGGAAACCTGGGCGGCCGGCTCAGGCTACGTAGGCGAGGTAGCCGCCTGTGACGACGTGTGGGTGCAGCAGATCTTCAACGCCTTGAAACAGAATTGGCCAAACCCGCCCTTCGACTACATCGACGTCTATTAACATTTAGACACGATTGCGCTGCACCAGCCCCGGATGGCTGGGGCAGACTGCGTGTCATGCAACCCTTGCGCGCGCGCGTTGTCGCACAGGGGCTGTTCTATTTTCTCAAAGGAGGCTTCATGTCCTGCATGCGTGCATCATGGTTGACCCTGCTGGCGGCAATGGCCCTGGCGGGCTGTGCATCGTCCGGCGGTGGTTCGGGCGACAGTGGTTCGGCGAGTGGCTCGCCGGCGGTAGCGAACGACGGCCGCTGCAACGCCGAAGGCGCACAGTTCGCCGTGGGCAAGCCGGCTACCCCGCAATTGCTGGAGCAGGCGCGCACCCGCTCGGGCTCGCAGATCGCCCGTATCCTCAAGCCCAATGACGTGATGACCCTGGAATACCGCTCCGACCGCCTGAACCTCAACGCCGATGGCAGCGGCACCGTCACCCGCGTCAACTGCGGCTGACCGCCTGGCGGCAAATTGCAGGCACAAAAAAACCCGTCACCAGGACGGGTTTTTTTTAGCTCGGGAGATTACTCGCCGCGAACTTGAGCAGCTTGCATGCCCTTTTGGCCTTTCTCAGCCACGAACGAAACGGTCTGGCCTTCTTTCAGGCTTTTGAAACCGTCGGATTCGATAGCTTTGAAGTGTACGAACAGGTCGTCACCGCCACCTTGAGGAGTGATGAAGCCGAAGCCTTTCTCATCGTTGAACCATTTTACGGTGCCGGTTTGGCGATTAGACATGGTGTATCTCCAAGAAACATATTAAGTAGTGCTGTGCTGCTCAGGCCAACTGGGCACACCGGGCTATCATAGTCTAATTGTTCGACCGAATAGCTCTTTAGATGCGCATTTGTCTCAGCTATTTTTTCGTCCCTGACCCGCAAAACCCGCCATACCCTTGAATTCATTGGGTTTGGCGGAAAAAAGCGGGCTAAAAAAAAGCCGAAAAAAAACACAGATTTCACCCATGCAGGGCCCATTTTCGGGCCCTGTGGGTCATGCAGCGGCACGCAAGGCGGAAAAACGGGTCATTTTTTGCTGCGGCAGCTCGCAGCGGCGTCCATCATTTTCTTCTGCAGCTGGGCGTCCACGCCGTTGTCCGAGTTGGCAACCTGCTTGAGTTCCTCGGTGCTCAGCTTGCTGGTGATGGCCTTGTCGCTGCACGCGCAGGCGGCCTTGGCCTTGTCGGCCGTGGTGTGCTCGCCGGCGGATTTCTCGCACTGCGACACGAACTGGCTCTCCGCCCCCGCAGGCCACTCGCCGGCGCTGGCCAGCTGGGGCAGGGTGAACGCGGCGCAGGCGGCCAGGGAAAGGAAAAGCGATTGAAGACGCATACCGTAATGCTCCTTGGGTTCAGGTTGACTCGAAGTATGGCTTGCCCTGCATCAGAGTGAAGGCGAGCGATCAAGTTCCTGCAAGCCTGCCGGTTTCGACCACTCATCGGTAGTTTTATATGCTAGAGTGACCGGCCTCGACAGGTGCGGGTTGCTCTTTTGGCAACCGCAATGCCGAGTTACCATTTTTACTATTCCAGTCACTCTGGTTCGGTCCTGGTTGGCCTAGCGGCTCCTGCCACTGTGAGGCAGGCATACCGCCGAATCTTGTACTGGCTCATCCCAACCCACGTGACCTTTGGTAGGGGTCACCACTAGGAGAGGAGGCGCCATGCCCATCATTACTCTTCCCGACGGCAGTCAACGTTCGTTCGATCACGCGGTTTCGGTCGCCGAAGTCGCCGCATCCATCGGTGCCGGCCTTGCCAAGGCCACCGTCGCCGGCAAGGTCGACGGCAACCTGGTCGACGCCTGCGACCTGATCGAACACGACGCCACCCTGCAGATCATCACCCCCAAGGATGCAGAGGGGCTGGAAATCATTCGCCACTCGTGCGCGCACCTGGTGGGCCACGCGGTCAAGCAGCTGTACCCGACCGCCAAGATGGTCATCGGCCCGGTCATCGACGAAGGCTTCTACTACGACATCGCCTACGAGCGTCCTTTCACGCCTGACGACATGGCCGCCATCGAGCAGCGCATGCAGCAGCTGATCGACACCGAGTACGACGTGATCAAGAAAGTCACGCCGCGTGCCGAAGTCATCGACGTGTTCACCGCCCGTGGCGAAGACTACAAGCTGCGCCTGGTCGAGGACATGCCCGACACCCAGGCCATGGGCCTGTACTACCACGAAGAATACGTCGACATGTGCCGCGGCCCGCACGTGCCGAACACCCGTTTCCTCAAGTCGTTCAAGCTGACCAAGCTGTCGGGCGCCTACTGGCGTGGCGATGCCAAGAACGAACAGCTGCAGCGCGTGTACGGTACCGCCTGGGCTGACAAGAAGCAGCTGGCCGCCTACATCCAGCGCATCGAGGAAGCGGAAAAGCGCGACCACCGCAAGATCGGCAAGCGCCTGAACCTGTTCCACCTCCAGGAAGAAGCGCCGGGCATGGTGTTCTGGCACCCGAACGGCTGGACCCTGTACCAGGTGCTCGAGCAGTACATGCGCAAGGTGCAGCGTGACAACGGCTACCTGGAGATCAAGACTCCGCAGGTCGTTGATCGCAGCCTTTGGGAAAAGTCTGGCCACTGGGCCAACTACGCCGAAAACATGTTCACCACCGAGTCGGAAAACCGCGACTACGCCATCAAGCCGATGAACTGCCCATGCCACGTGCAGGTGTTCAACCAGGGCCTGAAGAGCTACCGCGAGCTGCCGATGCGCCTGGCCGAGTTCGGTGCCTGCCACCGCAACGAGCCTTCGGGCGCCCTGCACGGCATCATGCGCGTGCGCGGCTTCGTCCAGGACGATGCGCACATCTTCTGCACCGAAGAGCAGATGCAGTCCGAATCGGCCGCGTTCATCAAGCTGACCATGGACGTGTACAGCGACTTCGGCTTCAAGGATATCCAGCTCAAGCTCTCCACTCGTCCAGAAAAGCGTGTAGGCAGCGACGAATTGTGGGATCGTGCTGAGTCCGCCCTGGCCGCCGCGCTGGACGCTGCTGGCCTGCCGTACGACCTGCAGCCGGGCG
Organism: Pseudomonas sp. GYB4201; assembly: GCF_056312595.1. Classification (NCBI taxonomy): domain Bacteria; kingdom Pseudomonadati; phylum Pseudomonadota; class Gammaproteobacteria; order Pseudomonadales; family Pseudomonadaceae; genus Pseudomonas; species Pseudomonas sp. GYB4201. The sequence continues at coordinate 62,503 of NZ_JBWGIG010000013.1, forward strand.
AGGGTGCGTTCTACGGTCCGAAAATCGAGTTCTCCCTGAAGGATTGCCTGGGTCGCGTCTGGCAGTGCGGTACGCTGCAGCTGGACTTCAACCTGCCAATCCGCTTGGGCGCCGAGTACGTGTCCGAGGACAACGGTCGCAAGCATCCGGTCATGCTGCACCGTGCAATCCTGGGTTCGTTCGAGCGTTTCGTCGGTATCCTGATCGAGCACTACGAAGGTGCGTTCCCGGCCTGGCTGGCGCCAACCCAGGCAGTGATCATGAACATCACTGATAAACAAGCCGATTTTGTGCAATCCGTGGAAAAAAATCTGACGGAAAGCGGGTTCCGTGCCAAGTCTGACTTGAGAAATGAAAAGATCGGCTTTAAAATCCGCGAGCATACGTTGCTCAAGGTTCCTTATCTCCTGGTTATCGGGGACAAGGAAGTCGAAACGCAAACTGTCGCTGTGCGTACCCGTGAAGGTGCAGACCTGGGCTCCATGCCCGTCGCCCAGTTCACCGAGTTCCTCGCACAAGCGGTTTCCCGGCGTGGTCGCCAAGATTCGGAGTAATTATTATTAAGCGTGAAATGAGACAAGATAAACGAGCTGCACCGAAAGCCCCGATCAACGAGAATATCTCGGCACGCGAGGTTCGGTTAATTGGCGCTGACGGCGAGCAGGTTGGCATCGTCTCGATTGATGAAGCGCTTCGTATCGCTGAAGAAGCGAAGCTGGATCTGGTAGAAATTTCTGCCGACGCAGTGCCTCCGGTTTGCCGAGTCATGGACTACGGCAAATCGATCTTCGAGAAGAAGAAGCAGATTGCTGCGGCGAAGAAGAACCAGAAGCAGATCCAGGTAAAAGAAATCAAGTTTCGTCCAGGGACGGAGGAAGGGGATTACCAGGTAAAACTACGCAACCTGGTACGTTTCCTTAGTGATGGGGACAGGGCCAAGATTTCGTTGAGATTTCGCGGCCGTGAGATGGCACACCAGGAGCTGGGGATGGAGCTGCTCAAGCGCGTCGAACAAGACCTGCTGGAGTACGGTTCCGTCGAGCAGCATCCTAAGATGGAAGGACGCCAGCTGATCATGGTCATCGCCCCCAAGAAAAAGAAATAACCACCAGGGCACGGCAGGCCTTGCGGTTATGTTTATCAACTGAATGCGGAGTATCCGAACATGCCAAAGATGAAAACCAAGAGTGGTGCAGCTAAGCGGTTCCTGAAAACCGCTAACGGCATCAAGCACAAGCACGCTTTCAAGAGCCACATCCTGACCAAAATGTCGACTAAGCGTAAGCGTCAACTGCGCGGCAGCAGCCTGCTGCACGCATCGGACGTTGCAAAAGTCGAGCGCATGCTGCGCCTTCGTTAATTTTCGGTCAAAGATAGAGGAAGTTACTCATGGCTCGTGTAAAGCGTGGCGTCATTGCCCGTAAGCGTCACAAAAAGATTCTGAAACTGGCTAAAGGCTACTACGGCGCGCGTTCGCGCGTATTCCGTGTTGCCAAGCAAGCGGTCATCAAGGCAGGCCAATACGCCTACCGCGACCGTCGTCAGAAGAAGCGTCAGTTCCGCGCTCTGTGGATCGCCCGTATCAACGCTGGTGCTCGTGTAAACGGTCTGTCCTACAGCCGTTTCATCGCTGGCCTGAAAAAAGCGTCCATCGAGATCGACCGTAAGGTTCTGGCTGATCTGGCAGTGAACGAAAAAGCGGCGTTTGCTGCGATTGTCGAGAAAGCTAAAGCCACTCTGGCCTAAGTACCCACGACAATCACCCGGGGCCGTTTTCCACGGCTTCGGGTGTTAAACGTCATAAACAGGGGAAGAGCCTTTAAGCTCTTCCCCTGTTTTGTATCTGGAGTCTGTACATGGAAAACCTGGATGCGCTGGTCTCTCAAGCTCTGGAGGCCGTGCAAAACGCTGAAGATATCAATGCCCTGGAGCAGATCCGGGTTCACTTCCTTGGCAAGAAGGGCGAACTGACTCAGGTGATGAAGACCCTGGGCAACCTGCCTGCCGATGAGCGCCCGAAAGTCGGCGCGCTGATCAACGTCGCCAAGGAGCGTGTTACAGAAGTCCTCAACGCACGCAAGGCCGGTTTCGAAGAAGCCGAACTGAGTGCCAAGCTCGCTGCCGAGCAGATCGACGTGACCCTGCCGGGCCGTGGCCAGGCCTCTGGCGGCCTGCACCCGATCACTCGCACCCTTGAGCGGATCGAGCAGTTCTTCACCCATATTGGCTACGGCATCGCCGAAGGCCCTGAGGTGGAAGACGACTACCACAACTTCGAGGCGCTCAACATCCCAGGCCACCACCCGGCCCGGTCGATGCACGACACCTTCTATTTCAATGCGAACATGCTGCTGCGCACCCACACCTCGCCGGTGCAGGTCCGCTCCATGGAATCTTCGCAGCCTCCGATTCGCATCGTCTGCCCAGGCCGGGTATACCGCAGCGACTCGGATATCACCCACTCGCCGATGTTCCATCAGGTCGAGGGCTTGCTGATCGACCGCGACATCAACTTCGCGGACCTGAAAGGCACCATCGAGGAATTCCTGCGGGTGTTCTTCGAGAAAGAATTGGCCGTGCGCTTCCGTCCGTCCTACTTCCCGTTCACCGAGCCTTCGGCTGAAGTCGACATCCAATGCGTGATGTGCAGCGGCAAAGGCTGCCGCGTGTGCAAGCAGACTGGCTGGCTGGAAGTGATGGGCTGCGGCATGGTGCACCCGAACGTGCTGCGCATGTCTGGCATCGACCCTGAAGAATTCCAGGGCTTCGCCTTCGGCATGGGCGCCGAGCGCCTCGCCATGCTGCGTTATGGCGTCAATGACTTGCGCCTGTTCTTCGACAACGACTTGCGCTTCCTCGCGCAATTTCGCTAAACGAATTATTAGGAGAGCAGGATGAAATTCAGTGAACAATGGCTGCGTGGCTGGGTAAGCCCGCAGGTCGGCCGCGATGAGCTGGTGGCCCGTCTGTCCATGGCCGGTCTGGAAGTGGACAGCGTCACCCCCGCGGCTGGCGAATTCACCGGCGTGATCGTCGGCGAAGTGCTGAGCACCGAGCAACACCCCGATGCCGACAAGCTGCGCGTCTGCCAGGTCAGCAACGGCACCGAGACCTTCCAGGTCGTCTGCGGCGCGCCGAACGTGCGCCCGGGCCTGAAGATCCCGTTCGCCACCCTGGGCGCCCAGCTGCCTGGCGACTTCAAGATCAAGAAGGCCAAGCTGCGTGGCGTCGAGTCCAACGGCATGCTCTGCTCGCAGTCCGAACTGCAAGTGGGCGAGGGCAACGACGGCCTGATGGAACTGCCGGCCGACGCGCCGGTAGGTGAAGACTTCCGCGTGTACCTGGGCCTGGACGACGCCAGCATCGAGGTCGACCTGACCCCGAACCGCGGCGACTGCCTGTCCCTGGCCGGCCTGGCCCGTGAAGTGGGCGCGCTGTACGCCGCTCCTGTCGCGCGTCCGGTGGTGCCTGCCGTGGCTGCGGTCAACGACGAAGTGCGTCCGGTGGAAGTGTTGGCGCCTGCCGCCTGCCCACGCTACCTGGGCCGCGTCATCCGCAACGTCGACCTGTCCAAGCCGACCCCGCTGTGGATGGTGGAACGCCTGCGCCGCAGCGACGTGCGCAGCATCGACGCTGCCGTCGACATCACCAACTACGTGATGATCGAGCTGGGCCAGCCGCTGCACGCCTTCGACCTGGCTGAAATCAACGGCGGCATTCGCGTGCGCATGGCCGAGGAGGGCGAGAAGCTCGTCCTGTTGGACGGCCAGGAAGTCACCCTGCGCGCCGACACCCTGGTCATCGCCGACCACAGCCGTGCCCTGGCCATCGCCGGTGTCATGGGTGGCGAGCACAGCGGTGTGACCGCCAAGACTCGCGACATCTTCCTGGAAAGCGCGTTCTTCGACCAGATCGCCGTCGCTGGCAAGGCTCGTTCCTACGGCCTGCACACCGATGCCTCGCACCGCTACGAGCGTGGGGTGGACTTCAACCTGGCCCGCGAAGCCATGGAGCGCGCCACCGGCCTGCTGCTGGAAATCACCGGTGGCGAGCCTGGCCCGATCATCGAGACCGTCAGCCAGCAGCACCTGCCGAGCATCGCGCCGATCACCCTGCGTGCCGAGCGCGTCAGCCAGATGCTGGGCATGGACATGCCAGCCGCGCAGATCGAAAGCCTGATCGCCGCCCTGGGCCTGGGCATCGTTGCCGAAGGTGAAGGTCAATGGCGCGTAGAAGTGCCAAGCCATCGCTTCGACATCAGCCTGGAAGTGGACCTGATCGAAGAACTGGCGCGCCTGTACGGCTACAACCACCTGCCGGTTCGCTACCCGCAAGCCCGCCTAGCGCCGCAAGCCAAGGCCGAAGCCCGTGGCGAGCTGCCGGAGCTGCGTCGCCTGCTGGTCGCCCGTGGCTACCAGGAAGCGATCACCTACAGCTTCATCGATCCGAAGTGGTTCGAGCTGTTCAACCCAGGTGTCGAGCCGCTGCTGCTGGCCAACCCGATCTCCAACGACATGGCTGCCATGCGCAGTTCGTTGCTGCCGGGCCTGGTCAAGGCGCTACAACACAACCTCAACCGCCAGCAGACCCGCGTGCGCCTGTTCGAAAGCGGCCTGCGCTTCGTTGGCCAGCTGGATGGCCTGAAGCAGGAGCCCATGCTGGCCGGCCTGATCTGCGGCACCCGCCTGCCGGAAGGCTGGGCGCAAGGCCGTGACACCGTGGACTTCTTCGACGCCAAGGCGGACGTGGAAGCGGTGCTGGGCTTCGCCGGCGCGCTGGCACAGTTCAGCTTCGAGCCAGGCAAGCACCCGGCGCTGCACCCAGGCCAGACCGCGCGCATCGTGCGTGAAGGCCGCGAAGTGGGCTACCTCGGCGCCCTGCACCCAGAGCTGGTAAAAGCCCTGGGCCTGGACCGCGCGGTATTCGTCTTCGAGCTGGTGCTGGCGGAAGTGGCCGAAGGCAAGTTGCCGAAGTTCTCGGAACTGTCCCGGTTCCCTGAAGTGCGTCGTGACCTGGCCTTGGTGGCGGATCTTGAAGTGCCTTCTAGCGCGATCATGCAGGTTATTCGTGAAAATGCAGGGGAATGGCTCACGGACCTCAGCCTTTTTGACGTCTACCAAGGTAAAGGTATTGATCCCAATAGAAAAAGCCTTGCAGTTGGCTTGACCTGGCAGCATCCATCGCGCACTCTTAATGACGATGAGGTGAATTCCACGACGCAAGCTATCCTCACCTCGCTCGAACAAAGGTTGAATGCCACGTTAAGGAAGTAGCGCATGGGGGCTCTGACGAAAGCTGAGATGGCCGAGCGTCTTTACGAAGAGCTGGGCCTGAACAAACGGGAGGCCAAGGAATTGGTCGAACTGTTTTTCGAGGAAATCAGGCACGCTCTGGAAGACAACGAGCAGGTCAAACTGTCCGGTTTCGGCAACTTTGACCTGCGCGACAAGCGCCAGCGGCCTGGCCGCAACCCGAAAACCGGTGAGGAAATCCCGATCACGGCTCGCCGTGTGGTCACCTTTCGTCCAGGGCAGAAGTTGAAGGCCCGAGTTGAGGCATATGCTGGAACCAAGTCATAACGACGAGCTTCCGCCGATTCCTGGCAAACGCTACTTCACCATTGGTGAGGTAAGTGAACTTTGCGCTGTAAAACCCCACGTACTGCGGTACTGGGAGCAGGAGTTTCCTCAGCTCAACCCGGTCAAGCGCCGCGGAAACCGCCGGTATTATCAGCGCCAGGACGTGCTGATGATCCGGCAGATCCGCGCCCTGCTCTACGACCAGGGCTTCACCATTGGCGGCGCACGCCTGCGCCTGTCCAGCGACGAAGCCAAGGACGACACCACCCAGTACAAGCAGCTGATTCGTCAGATGATCTCGGAACTGGAAGACGTGTTGGTCGTACTGAAAAAGTAACAAATCGGGTCGAGAAAATACTTCCACTTTTCAAAAGCTTGCGGTATATTCTTGATCGTTCCCTTCAACAAGGAACAGCTCTAAAGCAACAAGTTTCACGCCTAGTCGGGGCGTAGCGCAGTCCGGTAGCGCACTAGCATGGGGTGCTAGGGGTCGAGTGTTCGAATCACTCCGTCCCGACCATATTCTTCAACAGAGCCACCTTCGGGTGGCTTTGTTGTTTCTGGCATAGTGACTTTCCGAGTGACCCTGGCATTTTTCTTCATCCCTGCCTCCTTTTCAGAATCGTCAGCGCTGGTGCGCAGGCCGGTTGCTGATACCTTATTTGCCGCTTCCATGAGCTGGTCCAGTTCTCCTGCCGAGTAGTGACTGGTGATGCCTCCGTTCTTGTGGCCGAGCAAAGCCTTCCGATCTTCCTCAGTCACGCCTGCTGCACGTAGCCTTCTGCCGAAGGTGTTCTTGATGTCGTGAATGCGGATCCTGGCAAAGCCATCGTGCGCCGGCCGCAAGAATTTCTCCGGGCACTTCTTCGCTGCACAGCCCTGAGCCTTCTTCCGGGCGGAGTCATCCATCCGATGGTTCTGGGTTAGTTGTAGGTGTTGTCTTTATCAATAACTCAGGCGGGGTAAAAATCAATTCAAAATGCTTTCGGAAAAAACCAACCACCCGGGGCACACACGTTCACCCAAGCCAGCGTCTTGATGGTCTAAAGCGCTCACTTAGTCTGAACCCTTTTCCCGCAGGACTGAATATTCCCTCCTTGGGGCGACAGTTGGGCTGCCCTTGCCAGTGTCATCATGCCGGATAAAGAGTACGATGACGCACCGGCTTGCTCGGTGCTGGATGCGGTATGTCATTGGAAACAGGGAGTTTAATTTGATTCCACAGTGGAACCAACAGGGCGGCTTGCCGCCCATTGATGATAATCGTCCGGCGGATCCGGAACGCTCACCCTATCATGTGACTGTGGAGCAAGTCGTTGCGAGATTCGCCTCCTCCCATGAACGATGTGCAGTGCTGGGTGGTTTTTTGCGTCATCGTTCTGAGCTGCATAGAATCGGCCTAACCGATGGCTTCCAATGGCTCGATGGGAGCTTCATGGAGAACATTGAGCTCTTGGAAGGTCGAGCACCAAATGATATGGATGTGGTCTCATTTGTGTACCTGGATGATGCTGCTTTTGACCACATTGGTGAGGAAGACCTCCGGTTTCTGGTCGATAATGACTGGGTGAAGCAAAATTTTAAGGTTGACGCCTATGCAGTGTCACTACTGGACGATCCCGAAAACCTGGTCCAACAATCTGCTTATTGGTACAGCATGTGGTCTCATCGTCGAACAAAGCAATGGAAGGGCTTTTTGAGGGTTGATATGGATCCGACCCACGATCAAGCAGCCATGAATTTGCTGACTGCCAAAATGCAGGAGATCCTTCATGAACAAAACTGAGCTTACACATGCGCAAGCCGAGATCAGTTTTTTAAAAAAAATGTCTTCGCAGGCTGGCACATCTAAACTATCAAAACTCAGCTTAGAGGCGCGTTCGAGAAGCATTTCGAATCGTATCGAAAAGTTCTGGAAGGGGGAGGTTCGGCTAGCGAAAGCAGCATTAACTTTCAAAGGCGCCCCAGTTTGGGGGACTCATGGTGTTCACGCTGATTTCGGGTCGACTGCAACTGCCAAATTTTCGGAAGCAATTGCCGCTGTAGCAGCCTCGGTTGTTGGGCCACTTGGCGAGCGAGGAAAGATTCCAAATAAAGCTCAGAATCAAATTCTTATCACGGATGTAGCCATCGGGTCATTTGGATTTGAATTTGAAGAAGCTTTGCCAGCGGACGGGCAACTGCCCTTGGATGGCACCACGCCCGTGGCTCAGGCATTTGAGCTTTTCGCCGAACTCCTTGAAGCCTCTACTCAAGGGGATGACGAACTCTCAGAGCCAATTTCAAAATTAGGTGGTCGTGCTATTGCGAGTGTCGCGGAATTCCTGGATAAACTGGCCTCTTTTGATGCCTACTGTGCATTTTCAACATGTAATCATAAATTTGCGTTTCAAAATGTTGAGCAGGTACTAATTAGTAGGTCAAGACTTAGTCCAGAGAATATTCATGAAGAGCCTGAAGTAATTTCTGGGAAATTTTTGGGGTCATTTCCTTCGGATCGAAAATTTGAGTTTGTGTCTGAACATGGGGTGGTCATCCACGGTCGTATTGATCGTGCTATTGAACAGCCTGCTCTAATAAATCAGCACTTAGATGAACTTCTGAGCGTAACTTTCAGTACAAAACGGGTGGGAAAAGGTCGGCCACGCTATACACTCTCCGAATTGCCTTGGTGAATAACAACGCCCGCCTCTGCGGGCTATGTTATATCCACCAGAAAGCCGTAGCCTCCTCACCTGTCACGCAGTGGCTTCCCACGCCTAGCCGGACCCCTGGCCGGGCTGGTGGAGGCTCGTCGCACTGCGGAATTTCCCGCCGACGCTTGGTACACTGGGCCACCGGAGTGGATTCGTCTTGATCGTTCGTGAATTTCGGAATGTGCGGCCGAATGCAGTGGCCCCCGGGAATGACGCCTGGTTGGCAAAGCGCATAAAGGTGCTTCGCGATGTCTGCTGGAGCCGGTGACAAATTAGGGGCTAACTCGGGATAATCCTGCGCCACTCACCCGAAGCCGGCCACATAATGAATCGTCCTTCCCATGCGCCGCTCAGATAAGCGCCCAGGGACTCTCTACCCCGTAGTGGGGGGCGGTCGAAATGACCCTGAACATGCAATTACAGCTTAAAGCTAATTAGCAAAGTGTAGCGGCGGCCGATGCAGATTTATTTTCCGCCTAGCGGGCTGACGGTGGCGGTACATAATGTTTCGTACGAAAGATAGACGAGAGGTGGCACGCCACGCCAAGGTAGCAGCGCTACAGGAAGAGGATTTTCGCGTGAAGGTTCGCCCCGGTATCAAGCAGGCCTTGGCGGTACTGATGGACTGGTCTGTAAAGTTGGAGCTGGTCTATCACCGGAAAGCGCTGCGGACAGGCAGAGAAAATTAAATGAGGATAGCGCCCCAAGAATATCTGGAATAGAGATGCGTTCGACAGTCCGGTGTCTTTTTCGCTTTCTCTTTGACGTAGAGACGGTACCGGTCATCGGGCTTGCCCAAGGCTCTGAAATCCTTGTCGCACTCAACAACCATGTCTGTCGGATACGCCTGGCCTGGAAGTGGACGAACTCTGACGCTTCCACGACGCCTGTCAAAAAACAGTTCAACATCCAGTGATTGGTATTCGCTCATTTTTGCCTCCATGCTGAGTTAGGCACCCACATCTACGGTAGCACCTTCCTCGGCTGCTGCCAGGTACTCAAGGACGATCTGCTCACAACAGACATGTGGACCGTCATCTCGGCCTCATTGGCTTTGCGAGAGGCCTGCAGGTTGTAGCGTACCCGCCGAACCGTACGCCACGCGGCTTCGGGATCTAGGTGCGCGAATTGTCCATTTGCTCAACAAGCTGCTGGGCGGCGCCGGTTTCCGGGATAAGTTGACCACTACACTTTGTGGTTTGTGCCAAAGTGACTGCGCAGCTGGAAGGCTGCACTCTGAGGCGGGCCATGTTCAGAGGCTTGTCAGCACATTACCGCGCGGAGCTTGGAGGTCATGGGGCAGCACAAACGCCTTTGACTATCCAGTTGGCAGTCCTCGACTCGAGGATGTAACGAGTGCCTCGCTTATTGATATCGGCGCTCCCGAGCAGATCGCAGTCGCGCACCACGTTTGCTGCGTCTGTATTGATTCCATAGGCGATATCTCCAGCCCGGGAGAAAGGATCTCCTTCGGCATCTTCCTTGTCCACGTGCTGGATCGTGATGGACTGAATCTGTATTCCGAGGGATGCGGCCCTTGTCGCAAAAGTGCCGCCAATTGCAGGAATGACTTCAGTTATTTTTTGAATTCGCTTTTCGTCAACGATCGTTTCATACGTACCTGCGTACGACGCCATAGCCACTGCGGCGCAGCCGGCTGCCAAAATTCCCTTCATTGCTTCACCGGCATTCGAAGATTTTGATCGTAGCTTCTCACGCGCACGAGAATAACGGGGTCGCGGGCGATTATCTTTGTTAGGGGCCACAGCGTGCTTGCGGTTCACCGGGTTAGGTCTTTGCCTATTCAACTTCTCGCTCTGAATAATCGCCTGCCCGCATCCCGCGGGCTTGCCTCGACATCCCATAGGCGGGTGCGCACGTGCCGATAATATTTTGCCTTGATTCGACGCGTATCGTGTCGTCGTTGCGCTCTAGACATATCTGCCTCCAATAGCCAAAGACGACAAAGCCCCGGCAAATGGCTTTGGCGAGGCTGGCTTGAATGGAGGCGTGATGCATCTAGCTTTATACATCAAGCGACGCAGACCCGTAGCAGCGGCCGCGAGGCCGCGTCGCATGCAGCGCGGTGCGCCAGGTCGACCGCCGACGCGGCCTTGCGGCCGCTGCTACAGGAATCTAACTGCAGTAAAGGCGGTGATCGCCACGACAGCCGCTGTACTGACGATCCATTTGATTTGCGCGATGAAGCCTTTGGCGATATCGGTTTTTAGGTTCGCCAAATCCGCCTTGCTAATCATCGTCTTTTCAATATTTTCAAGCGTGCTTTCCAAGCGTGAAAATCGTTCATTGTCTGTCAACGTTGATTCATCCCAGTAGGTTTACGGCATTCAACCCAAGATCCCCTGTAGGCAGAAGCCCGGCCAATCACTCCGGGCTTCGTTTCCTCTACCTCACCGACACCCCCTTGATCAGCGCATCGGTCAGCGCCTGCGCAGCTTCAATGTGGTGAATCGTCGACCATACGAGGCCACGCTGGGGAGTACCACCATCACACAATTCATACGAAGATTCCCCGGCACACTTGAGCAACACCGCAATTTGTACCAAGGCATCCTCAAAGGGAATGCCCGCGCGAACGGTATAAAAAGGTACGTTGCTCTCGTCAGTTGTCCCAAACGGGGTTTCAGCGGTGGTGGGTAGGTCTGGAAGGACTTCAGCAGTCATTGCAGGATCTCTTGTAGGGGCGGAATTGACCCACTGTCGCTACCAAACGACTGGAGGCGGCTGTACGCAGTTTGGTAGACCGGACAAGAAGACAAACCGGCGCACACGAGTGTGCACTGCGCACAGCCACCGTAGGGAGGCGTGAGCGATCTTGTATCCGGGCTACCAAACCCGGTCGCTGTTTTGCAGCGACTGGAGGAGGGTATTCCCGCAGCCAAGGGGCTACAACCTTACCCGAGCAAATCAGAATCGTCCTACCTGGAGTCCTACAGCATGTTGCAAAACGACACGATTTTCTGTTTGGAAGGTGCCAGGAATTAGCCGATTGGCTCTGGACAGCGCGGTCCATAAACTGCTTTGAATCAATGATGAATCCACCTGCTCGGTGAACTCGCATCAGAAGCATCGGCAGTGCGGTCGGGTTTTCGTCACCCACAAAAAAGCCCCGAAACACAAGTGCCCGGGGCTCAGTGACGCAAAACGGACTAGGAAAAGCGTCGGATCCAAATTACTACGTCACGATCCGAGATGGTAGTGATCTTTTGTCCATGCTGGACGTGTGTACACGTTATGGCTCAAGCTGCCTCTGACTCACCTGAAGCCATCACCAACGGCCGCGCCGTCACATCATCCGGCAACGTATACATCGCCCCCGTCAACGGATCGACAATCAGCATCCCGATCAACCCACCCAACAACAGGTTCCCCCAATACCAGCCACTCACCGTCGGCGTCAGCACATGCACGTCATCCGCCTGCCCCTCGCGGTGGAACACCACGGTGTAGGTCTCTTTCTGGAAGTAGCCGCGGCTGGATTTCAGCAGCACCTGGGACGGTGTGGTGCCTTGTTGCACGACGCGGTTGGCGCTGTCCTTGATGCTGAAGGTGGTGGTTTGCGGTACGGCGTAAACACCGACCTTTGATTCGCTGTCACCGAAGATGCTGGCGCACCCGCCCAAGGTAACCGACGCGGCGATCACTGCGATGGCCGCTACCCGTGTGAATTTCATGTCCTGCTCCGTTGTGAATCAATGCAGCCCCAGCGTTGATGAGCCGGCTTCATCAAGGCTGGAGGGCTGCTGGGAGAGGGCAGGTTAGGCGCGGTGGAAGCCGGCTACAAGGTGTCGGGAGAGAATCAGAAGCGTCCGACGGACGCTTCCTACAAGGCTCAGGAATGTTCCGACACGGCGGACACGCTGCCGTGATGTTGCGCCGCGGCGTGGTGGGTGGAGGCGTCGCCCAGCAGCGGGATTTCATTGTGCTCGGCGTCGTACAGCTTGCCGCCGCTGAAGTAGTCGCCGTCGCGCAGGGCGGCGACGTCGCGGTACTGCAGGCTGCGCTCGGTGCCGGCGACGAACACCGATTGCTGGTCGGAGTTGCCCGCGGTGAAGTGGTTGTAGGTCAGGTTGAGGACGATGGCCATGATCGCCGACGAGCTGATGCCGGAGTGGAAGATGGTGGCGAACCAGGTGGGGAAGTGGTCGTAGAAGTTAGGCGCGGCGATGGGGATCATGCCGAAGCCGATGGAGGTGGCGACGATGATCAGGTTCATGTTGTTGCGGTAGTTGACCTTCGACAGGGTGCGGATGCCGCTGGCGGCCACGGTGCCGAACAGCACGATGCCGGCGCCGCCGAGCACCGAGGTGGGCACGGCGGCAATGATCCGGCCCATGATGGGCAGCAGGCCTAGGATCACCAGGAACACGCCGCCGGTGGCCACCACGTAGCGGCTTTTAACCCCGGTGACGGCCACCAGGCCGACGTTCTGGGCGAAGGCGCTTTGTGTGAACGAGCCGAAGATGGGCGCCAGCAGGCTGGACAGCATGTCGGCGCGCAGGCCGTTGCCCAGGCGCTTGGCGTCGACCTTGGTGTTGATGATTTCGCCCACGGCGAGGATGTCGGCGGAGGTTTCCACCAGGGTCACCATGATGACAATGCACATGGAGATGATCGCCGCCAGGTGAAAGGTCGGCAGGCCGAAGTGGAACGGGCTGGGCAGGCCGAAGATCGGGCCCTGGCTGACCCCGGAAAAGTCCGCCATGCCCAGCAGGCTGGCGATCACCGTGCCGATGACCATGGCCAGCAGGATCGACAGGCGCGAGATGGTGGCGCTGCCGACCTTGCTCAGGCACAGCACCAGCACCAGGGTCATGGCGGCGAGGCCGATGTTGGCCATGCTACCGAAGTTTTCCGCGCGGCTGTTGCCGCCCATGGCCCAGCGCGCCGCCACCGGCATCAGGGTCAGGCCGATGGTGGTGATGACGATGCCGGTGACCAGCGGCGGGAAGAAGCGGGTGATGCGCGAGAACACCGGGGTGATCAGCAGGCCGATCAAGGAGGCGGCCATCACCGCGCCGAGAATCGAGGCCACGCCACCGCCTTCCTGGCTACCAACGATGGCTACCATGGTGGCCACGCCGGAGAACGACACGCCCTGCACCAGCGGCAGCTGGCAGCCGAAGAAGGGGATGCCCAGGGTTTGCAGCAGCGTGGCCAGGCCGCCGGCGAACAGCGAGGCGGCCACCAGCAGGCCGATCTCCGCCGGCGACAGGCCGGCGGCCTGGCCGATGATCAACGGCACGGCAACGATGCCGCCATACATGGTCAACACGTGTTGCAGGCCATACGCCGCGTTGGCGAACGGGCCGAGGTTCTCATCTTCAGGACGCACAGCGGCAGGCGGGGACTCGATCATCATGGTGGTTCCCTGATTTTTGTTGTTTTTATACTGTATTCAATGTTCCGCCATTATGTCTATAAAGTTGTATACAATGTTTTGGCCGGTCGACGACTGGATACGCGGTACCTGCGTACGCTGAAGATTTTCATTGCGCATGAGGGCCAGCGCAGCCTGGCGGCAGCGGCTACAAGGTGGTGTAGCTCAAGGCTCCAGCCCGATCCCGCGCAATATCACCGTGGTAATGGTCTGCACCGCCTCGGCAAACTGCGCATCCGACAGCGGCTGGTGGCCGTTGAGCGCTGCCACCTGGTGGTCGAAGTCGGCGTAGTGCTGGGTGGACGCCCAGATCATGTACAGCAGCGCCGAGGGGCTCACCGGGCGGATGCGCTTTTCCTCGACCCACTGGCGAATCTTGGCTTCCTTGAGCTTGGCGTCGATGGCCAGGTGTTCGTCGAGCTTGTCCCGGAAGATCGGCGCGCCGTGCATCATCTCGTTGGTCCACAGCTTCGAACCGTACGGGCGCAGGCGCGAGTGCGTCATCTTTTCCAGGATGTAGCTGGTGAGCACCACGCGCGGGTCGTCGAAGTGCTCGAAGCAGGCGCCTTCCTGCTGCCAGCTGCCCAGCAGGTTGATCAGCACCTCGCGGTACAGGTCTTCCTTGGTGGAAAAGTAATAGTTGAGGTTGGTGCGCGGCAGGTCGGCTTCCTGGGCGATGTCGGCCATGGCGGTGCCGGCATAGCCTTTTTGCGCGAAGACCTTTTCAGCAGCGAGGAGGATTTTCTCGACGTTTTTTTGGCGAATCTTGATTTTCGGGTTGGTCATCGCTTGCCTGATTGAAAACGCGGTGGTTTTTTATTCTAGCGGGTAATGCCCCGCGCCGCGTAGCCGCTGCCGCAGGCTGCGCTGGCCATTGCGTACGCTGAAGAGGCTCAGTGCACACGAGGGCCAGCGCAGCCTGGCGGCAGCGGCTACGGGAAGGTGAACTCAGCGGATACGCTGGATGCGCGGCGGGGCCTCGGCGCCGGCAGGGGTGCCGGCGCGGTCCTGGGCTTGCAGGTAGGCGATCAGCGCGTCCAGGTCGTTGAGGCCGGTGTCCAGGCGTTTTTCGGCGTGGGCCAGCACGCTGAAGTTGTCGCCGCCCTCGGCCATGAACGAGTTCACGGTGACGCGGTAGGCCTGGTTGGCCTGCACCGGCTGGCCGTCGACGGTCAGGCTGCCGGGCACCACGCGCTGGCCAGCGGGGCGGGTGGCATCCCAGCGGTAGCGCAAGGTCGCGGAGGGCTGCAGCGGCCGGAAGGCCTTGTCGCCGTCCTGCCATTGCTGTTCCAGCAGGGCCTGCAGCTGGGCGCCGGTGAGGGTGAGCACGTTCAGGGTGTTGTTGAACGGCTGCGCGCTGGCCACCTGGCCGAAATTCAGCGCGCTCTGCCCAGGCTCCAGGATCAGGTCGCTGCGCATGCCGCCGGGGTTGGTGAACGCCACCTGCGCGCCAAGGCCGCGGGTGGCGGCCAGTTGGCCGTCGGCGATCACGTCGCCCAGGCTGGATTCACCGGCTGGGCTCAGGTTGCGCGTCAGCTCGTTGCCGGCGATACGCGCCACCGGTTTGCCCAGCAGCGCCTGGCTGCGTTGCTCGACGCGGGCTTCCAGCGCGGCGATTTCCGGCGTGGCGGTGTAGCGCTTGGGGTCGACGACGATGTTGCGCGCGCTGGCGTTGAGCAGTTGGTGCTTGTCGGGGTCGATGGTCAGGGTCAGGTAGGTCAGCAGGCGGCCGTAGGAAGCGCCCTGGGTCACCAGCTTGTCGCCCACCCGGCACAGATAGCCCTGGTGGGTGTGGGCGGTCAGCACCACCTTGATCTCCGGGGCCAGGCGCTTGGCCACCTCGACGATATCGCCCTGCAGGTGGCTGCAGTCGGCCTGGTCGAAGCGCTCGGACGTCTCGCCGCCCTGGTGGATCACCGCCACCACCGCGTCCACGCCCTGCTGGTGCAGGGCCGGCAGCTGCGCGTTGATGGCGTCGGCCTCATCCACCGTGCCCAGGCCTTGCATGCCCTTGGCGGTGACCACCGAGGCCACGTCGCGCAGCACCGCGCCGACGAAGGCGACCTTCACGCCGTTCACCTGCTCGATCTGATACGGCGCGAACAGCGGCTTGCCGCTGGCCTGGTCGATCAGGTTGGCGGCGATGTAGGGGAAGCGCGCGCCACGGTAGGCCTTGTCGAACTGGCAGGCCTTGTCCGGGCGCGGCGAGTCACAGCCGCCGTGCACCTGGCGCAGCAGCTCGGCGCTGCCCTGGTCCAGTTCGTGGTTGCCCACCACGCTGAGGTCCAGGCCCAGCAGGTTGAGGGCGTCCAGGGTCGGCTCGTCGGCCCACATCGACGAAATCGGCGGGCTGCCGCCGATCATGTCGCCGCCGCCGATCAGCAGCAGGTGCGGGTCTTGCTGGCGCAACTGGGCAACCACGCCGCTGAGGGCGTTGATGCCGCCGGCCTTCATCGTCACCTTGCCGCCCGGCGCGCTGGGCATGGGGTAGCTCAGGGGCGTGGGTAGCAGGTTGCCGTGGAAATCATTGACCGCGGCGATGTTGACCGTGACCGGCTTGGTCGGGCTGGCGGCCTGGGTGCAGGCACCCAGCAGCAGTGCGGCGGCCAGCAGGCTGGCGCGGCGCGGGGCGAACGGTAGGGCGGGCATGGGCACTCCTTGTCCAGGTCAGGCGGTACGGTGCTGGGCGGCAGTGGCGGTAGCGTCGGTGCTGGGCGCGTAGCGGGTGCCCAGGCCTGCACGCAACAGTAGCATTTTCAGGTGGTCGGCGATCTGCTCCTGGCGGTCCTGCAGGTGGCTGTTGAACACCAGGCCCACCAGCGCGATGGAGATGCCCAGGGCAGTGGCGTAGAGCGCGGTGCCGATGCCGCGCGACACTTCGCCCGGGTCCGACACGCCGGCCTCGGCCAGCGCCTTGAAGGTGTCGATGATGCCCATGATGGTGCCCAGCAGGCCCAGCAGCGGCGCGCCGGCCACTACCGCTTCCAGAATCCACAGGCTGCGCGAGAGCTTGCCGCGCAGTTCGATGTAGATGGCCTGGCCCAGGTCTTCCAGCTCCTGGTGCGAATGCAGGTGGCGGCGGCCTTCATACAGTTGGTCCAGCAGCTGCAAGGGCAGGCTGTCGCGGCCGGTCAGCTCGGCCGGCAGGTCGGCGACGGCGCGCACGCGCGGGTTCAGCGCCGGCACCAGTTTGCGCGCGCGGCCCAGGGAGTAGCTGAAGAAGATGCAGCGTTCCACCACCACGAAGGCGGCCAGGGCGGCGGCGCCGTACATCACGTAGAACGTCAGGTCGTGCAGCAGGTTCATGTTCATCGATACGCATCCTTATCTAAGTGGCCGGCGCCCGCGCGCCGGCCGCGGGGGTCAGAAGCCGACTTCCAGGGACACCATGGCGGTGCGCTCTTCGCCGACGTTGTAGTACGGCGTGCTGGCGCTCAGGCCGTTGTGGGCCTGGGCGTTGAAGGCCACGGTGCTGGCCGAGGCCAGGTAGTGCTTGTCGAACATGTTCAGCACCGAGAAGCGCAGGGTGGCCGACTTGACCACCTTCTTGTCCACGGGCAGGTACACGCCGGCGTTGAGGTCGAACACGGTGCGGCCGCTGATCTTCTGGTCGTCGGTCAGGTCGCCGTAGTAGCTGCCTACGTACTTGCCGGCGACGTTGCCGTAGTAGTGCTTGTCGTCGTAGCCGATGCTGGCGTTGAACATGTTCTTCGGCACGTTGGCCAGCTGCTTGCCGGTGGTGGGCAGGTCGACGCCCTTGTACGTCACGTCATCCTTCTGGGTGGAGTCGGTGTAGGTGTACGAGGTGTAGTAGTTGAAGTTGTGCGGCAGCAGGCCGCTCCACTCCAGCTCCAGGCCCTGGTTGACCACGGTGCCGACGTTGAGCATCTCGTATTCGCCGTCGGCGTTGGTGGTGGACACCTCGCGGTCCTTGTAGGCGATGTGGAACAAGGTGGCGCTCAGGGCGGTGTCCTTGGTGGTGTAGCGCCAGCCCAGCTCCTGGTTCCAGCTCAGCTCGGGGGCCAGGTACATGGAGTCGGCGGTGTCGTAGAGCACGTAGTTGGGCGGCGTGCGCATGTTGCGGGTGATGTTGTAGAACGCCTGGTTGCGGTCGTTGATCTGGTAGCGAACGCTGAAGTTGGGCAGGAACTCGTGGTAGGTGCGGTCACGTTTTTCCGGCACGTCGGTGAGGCTGGCCATCAGGTTGCCCTTGCGCTCCACGTACTGGTAGGCCAGGCCGCCGGTCACGGTCCAGTCCGGCGCCAGCGACCAGGTGTCCTGGGCCCACAGCTTCTGCGCCGGGGTTTCGGTGTAGTAGTGGCGGCCCTGCACGGTGACGCCGTTGTTGTCGGTCACCTGGTTGGCGCCGTTGTAGTCAGCCCACACGCTGGACGGCGTGCCGTCGGCGTTGATGCTGATGTACGGCTGGGTCTGGCGTTGGCGGGCCAGTTCGTACCAGTAGCCGAAGTCGACGCTGTGTTCGTCGTTGATGTCCCACTTGAGCTTGCTGGTCACGCCCGAGCGCCAGGTCTCGGTCCACGACGGCCGGTAGTAGGTGTTGGAGGCCAGGCCCGCGAGGTTGTAGTTGCCGGCGGTGGACGAGGTGCTCGATAGGGTCGAGGCGCTGCCCGAGAAACTGCCGCCCGCGCCCCAGGAGTAATACGGTGCCACCGACAGCGAGAGGTTGTCACGCAGCTGGAAACGTTGGGTCAGCGAGGCGTTGAAGTTCTCGAAGTTGTTGCGGTTGAGTTTGTAGTAGCTCGACAGCTTGCCGTTCTTGTACACCGGCGAGGTCGGGTAGTCGGCCCGTGGGTCGGCCTCGAACTGCGCCTTGCTCAGGGTGTTGTAGTTGTAGCCTTCCTGGCGGTTGTACTTGACGATCAGGTTGGTGGAGTTGCCGCTGCCGTCGTCGAACAGGGTGTTCCATTCCACTTTGTCGGCGCGCACGCCGCCACCGCCGCGCCACTTGTCACCCTCGGTGTGCGAGGCCGACACCCAGGTGCGGAAGCCGTTGAGGTCGCCGGTGTTGAGCCGCGCAAAGCTCTTGCGCAGGTTGTTGGTGCCCACCGATTGTTTGACGAACACGCCGAAGTCTTTCTCCGGGCGCAGGGTCACCAGGCCGATGTTGCCGCCGCTGGAGCCGATGTGCGGGCCGTCGGCCTCGGACGAACCCTGGGTGGCGAACACTTCGCCGATGTTTTCCGGGTCGCCCAGCAGGTTGGGGTAGATGGCGTAGCTACCCGAGTCGTTGATCGGGATGCCGTCGGCGGAGATACCGATCTGGTCGGCGTTCATCCCGCGCATGGTCAGGCTGGTCCCCACCAGGCCCGTGGCGTCAGTGCTGGAAACGTTGATGCCGGGGGTGTACTTGAGCTTGTCCAGGGCGTTGGCGGTGCTGGACATCTGGTCCATGGCTTCCTTGGTCACGGTGGAACGCGCCTTGGCGCTGTCCTCCTGCACCATGTGGCCGCCACCCAGGCTTTGCCCGGTCACGGTCACGTCACCAATGTTCATCGAGTCGTCCGCCAGGGCGGCAAGCGTCCAGCCGCCAGCCCCCACGGCCAGTAGCGTCATGAATAACTGATTGAGTTTCAAGGTGTTCCCCTAAGGAGGTCAGTGTTGCAGTCGAGGTTTTTTTAGTTGTCCAGGTTGTAAACAAGCGTTGCGCTGAAGCGGTATTTGTCCTTGCCCGAGAACGCCGTGTCCGGGAACGGCACCACCTGTTCCAGGCGGCGCAGGCTGGTTTGCGCGGCGCGGTTGAGCAGCATGTTGGTGGCGCGTTTCTCGATGCCCGAGTCCAGCACCTTGCCGCTGCGGTCCACCTCCAGCCACACCACCACATTGCCCTGGGGGCGCTGCAGCGACGCTTCGCGGCCGGTGGGGTATTGCTTGTACTTTTCCAGCTCCGCCAACAGCCGGGCGATGTAGCGGTTCTCAGCGTCCGCAGGGTTGGGCGGCGGCGGTGGCGAGGCGGGCCGGGCGGCGACCACCGGGGCCACCGGCGCAGGCGCTGCGGCCGGCGCGGGCGGGGTAGGCGTTGCCGGCGCCGGTTTCGCCGGGGCCACCTTGGCCACCTGCGGCCGTGGCTTGGGTGGCTGCGGTTTCACCACCGGCGGCTTGGGCTTGGGCGGTGGCGCCTGTTCGATGGCCTCGGGGGCTTCTTCCACCGGCGGCGGTGGCGGCTCGGCCTGGGCCACGGGCTCGGGTGGTGGTGGCGGCGCCTCGGGTTCAACCAGCGCCACCTCCACGGTGCTGTCGTCGTATTTGGGGGTGATCTTCAGCTCGCTGTGCAACGCGCTGTGGATCGCCGCCGCCAGCAGGCACAGGGCCGGCAGGCAGGCCAGGGCCTTGCGCGACTTGAATAGCATCCACATGGCTCAGTGCTTCCGGGTAGCTATGGACACGGAGGCGAAGCCGTTGCTTTTCAGCAGGTCCATCACCGCCACCAGCCGGGCCACTTCCACGCCCTGGTCGCTGTTGAGGATGATCACCAGCTTGTCGCTGGCCTGCTGCAGCGGCTTGAGCTGGCTGACCAGGGCCTCTTCGCCGATGTCCTTGCCGTCCAGTTGCAGGCGCTGGTCCAGGCCCAGGGTGATGATCGCCTTGTTCTGCGGCTTGAGTTGCTGGGCGTGGCTGGCGCCGGGCAGCTGGGTCTTGATGCCCAGCGCCGGGATCACGTTGAGGCTGATCAGCACGAAGAACACCAGCAGGAACATCATCACGTCGATCATCGGCACGATTTCGATGTGCAGGCGTTTTTTCTTTGGTTCTTCCCAGGTACGCATGGCTCTACACCCTTTTCACAGTGGTCCTTTGAAACCTGGGCAGTCGCTCAGGTTCTGTGGTGGCGCGGCGTCTGGGCAGGGGTTGTTTGGAACCTGACGCCAGCGGCAGGATGCAAGATAGGGAGGGGATGTTTAAGTTTCATTGCAGCGTGAACGATTTTTTCACGAAATATTTTGAAAAACACGATGAATGCAGAGTGCAGTGTATTGGCTGCTTGATCGGCGTTTATTGTTGTTTTATGGGACGATAGTGCGCTTTTTGGCGGGGTTGATGGGAAGTTGGTCGCAGGTGTCAGGATGGGTGAACCGTTTCTGCGTCGTTGGGGGGGCTGATGCACTGCGGGGGGGGGCGCGGCCTGTGGCCGCTGCTACGGGGGCGGTGTTGCGGGCTTTTGCCGGGGATCTAGATGCCGTGGTGGTGCGCCCGTTGGCCCTGATCGGCAGCGCCGGGCTGGGCGCTGAAATCAACGGCAGCTACCTGCTTGATCGAGGGGTTTGTCGCTGGCCGCCAATAGCAAGCCCGGTGCAATCGCGTAGCCGCTGCCGCCAGGCTGCGCTGGCCCTGATGGCCACTGGAGATTTTCAGTGAGCTCAGGGGTCAGCGCAGCCTGACGGCAGCGGCTACAGGTGCTCTACGCGCCCAGCAAGCCGCTGCTCACCGCCACAATCAGGAACACCCCCAACACCGCCCGGTAGATGATGAACGGCCAGGTGCTGAAGCGCTCCAGGAACTTCATCAACCCCCAGATGGCAAAGAACGCCGAGATGCTGGCAATCACCAGCCCGAACACTAGGTGCCCCCAGGCTTCGGCGCCAATGCCCGCATGCAGCAGCACCCACAATTCCTTCAGCCCCGCCAGGGCGATGGCCGGCAGGCCCAGCAGGAACGAAAAGCGCGCGGCTTCCTCACGCTTGAAGTTGAGGAACAACGCCGCGGTCAGGGTCGAGCCCGAGCGCGACACGCCTGGAATCAGCGCGCCCACCTGGGCCAGGCCAACGATCAGGGCATCGCGCAGGCGCATCTGGTCCATGTCGCGGCGGTGCCGGCAGCTCAATTCGGCGCCGGCCAGCAGCACCGCCATCACCAGGCACGACACGCCAATCACCATCAGCCCCCGCAACGGCGAGTTGCAGGTGTTGAGCAGCGGCGACAGCGCCACGCCGAAAATCACGATGGGGATGGTCGCCAGGATGATCGCCACCGCCAGCTTGAACCACGGGTCGTCGTAGTCGTCCCGGCGCACCGCGCCAATGCTGCCGCTGACCACCTGCTGCACGTCGCGCCAGAAGTAGCTGACCACGGCTGCCAGGGCCGCCAGCTGCATGGCCGCCGAGAACGCCGAGCCGGGGTCGGGCCAGCCCAGCAGGGCGGGGACGATGCGCATGTGCGCGGTGGAGGAGATGGGCAGCAGTTCGGAAATGCCCTGGATCACGCCCAGAATGCCGATTTGCAGGTAGTCGAGTGAAGCGAAGCCGGTGTCGAGGCCGCTGGAACATAGAGTTGCCAAGGCGAGGTCCTTGCAGAAAAGTGAGTCTTGAGCAAAGAGCGTAGCTGGGAAGTGTGACGCGTAAACCGCGCTATTCAGGCTGCTGCACAATTTCATCCAGCGGCCCGTGGTTGATCACCCCGAACGGGATGTGCACCGAGGGCACCACGGTGCTGGCCGAGCGCAGGTGGGCCGGCTGGTCGTCGAAGAAAATATGCGGGCGCAGCACCCCAAGCACCTTGCCTTTCTCGATGCCGCCAAGGAAAAACGCGTCGTTGGCCATCACCCCCCAGCTTTTCAGGGTGTTCAGCGCCCGCTCGTGGGACGGCGCGTTGCGCGCGGTGACGATGGACACACGAAAACGGTTCTCGTAAGTGGGGTCGAGCTGCTTGCGCTGTTCCTCGGCGGTCTGGATGCGGCCCATGCGCACCAGGAACTCCTTCAGCGGCCCCGGGTTGTGGGGCTGCATCACGTTCTTCACCTCGTGGTCATGGAAGCGGCCCAGGCCCTCGCGCTGCATCACCTGTTCCGACTCGTCGCCGGCCAGCACGCCGTCGAAGTCGAAGGCAATGCGCAGGGAATTGTCCTGTTCGTCGTCCACCAGGGTCGAATCCAGCACCTGGCCGGCGGGGAAGTTGGCCTTGATGGCGGCCTCCACGTCCTGCTGGTTGGCGGACAGGAACAACGCGATGTTCAGCGCCGGGATGAACTCGTAGGGCGAGCGGCCTTGCATGAAGATGGCCCGGGTGATGCCCAGGCCGTAGTGCTCGATGCTGCGCATCACCCGCAGGCCGGTGTCGGGGTCGTTGCGCGACAGCAGCACCACTTCCACCAGCGGATCGTTGTGCGGGTCGTCGCTGAGGTCGTTGAGCGACAGCAGGCGGCGGATGAACGAGAAGGCGATGCCCTTGGGCAGTGGCGTGTCCAGGTGTTCTTCCTGGAACCTGCGGTACTGCTGCTCGCCCTGGCGTTTGAACACCGCATCGGATTCGGACAGGTCGAACACCGCGCTCGAGGCGACGCCGATGACGAGGCGGTGGTCCAGGGCGTAGGGCATGGGGGGCATCCATTCGATGAAAAACCACAGTGTATCCTGCTTGCGCCCTGTAGCCGCTGCCGCAGGCTGCGCTGGCCCTTGTTGCCACTGGATATTTTCAGCGCACTCCAGGCCCAGCGCAGCCTTCGGCAGCGGCTACGCGACTTGCGGCGCCGCCGAATGCGCGTTCACTGCACGGAATCGATACGCCACCGCCAGCACCGCCAGCCACACCGGCATCAAATACACCGACAGGCGCATGCCCGGGGTCAGCCACATCACCACCACCACGCCGCCCAGGAACGCCAGGGTCAGGCAGTTGCTCAGTGGGTAGCCCCAGCTGGGGTACAGGCTGGCCAGGCCCTCGCGCAGGCGCTGGCGCTTGAATTTCAGGTGGGTGATGCTGATCACCACCCAGTTCAGCACCAGCGCCGACACCACCAGGGCCATCAGCAGGCCGAAGGCGTCGCCGGGCATCAAGTAATTGATCACCACGCAGGCGCCGGTGGCCAGCGCCGACACGCCCAGCGCCACCACCGGCACGCCGCGGCGGTTGGTGCGCAGCACCGCGGCCGGGGCGTTGCCCTGGCGCGCCAGGCCGAAAAGCATGCGGCTGTTGCTGAACACGCAGCTGTTGTACACCGACAGCGCGGCGGTGAGTACCACGGCGTTGAGCACCGAGGCGATGACGTTGCTGTCCAGCGCATGGAAAATCAGCACGAAGGGGCTGCCGCCGGTCACCACGTGCTGCCACGGGTACAGCGACAGCAGCACCGCCAGGGCGCCGATGTAGAACAGCAGGATGCGCCAGATCACCTGGTTAGTGGCCTTGGGAATGCTGCGCTGCGGGTCGTCGGCCTCGGCGGCGGTGATGCCCACCAGCTCCAGGCCGCCGAAGGAAAACATGATCACCGCCATGGCCATGGCCAGCCCCGTCCAGCCGTGGGGCAGGAAGCCGCCCTGGGCCCACAGGTTGCTGACCCCGGCCTGCGGGCCGCCGGTCCCGGTGGCCAGCAGCCAGCCGCCGAAGGCGATCATGCTGACCACCGCCACCACCTTGATCAGCGCGAACCAGAACTCCACCTCGCCGTAGCATTTCACGTGAGTGAGGTTGACCAGGTTGATCAGCACGAAGCACACCGCCGCCGACGCCCAGGTGGGAATCGCCGGCCACCAGTACTGCACGTACAGGCCCACGGCGGTCAGCTCGGCCATGCCCACCAGCACGTACAGCACCCAGTAGTTCCAGCCCGACATGAAGCCGGCGAACGGGCTCCAGTAGCGGTGGGCGAAGTGGCTGAAGGTGCCGCTGACCGGTTCCTCCACCACCATCTCGCCCAGCTGGCGCATGATCATGAAGGCCACCACGCCGGCGATGGCGTAGCCCAGGATGGCGGCGGGGCCGGCCATGTTGATGGTCTGGGCGATGCCCAGGAACAGCCCGGTGCCGATCGAGCCGCCCAGGGCTATCAGCTGGATGTGGCGGTTTTTCAAACCCCGGTGCAACGCAGGGGTGGGTGCTTGACTCATGGCGATGTCCTGATCAATGGGAGGCGGGCATTGGCCGATGCCCTGCGTGACGTCTTGACAAGGCTCGTTTGCAAATCAGGTGCCAGTTGCTGGTAACCTGCCCGGCCACCCCCATGCGCAACGGAGCCCGGCATGTCCGCCATCGACGATTTCGACCTGAAGATCCTGACCTTTCTGCAAGGCAATGGCCGCCTGACCAACCAGGACCTCAGCGAGCTGGTGGGGCTGTCGGCGTCCCAGTGTTCGCGCAGGCGCATCAGCCTGGAACAGGCCGGGCTTATCCTGGGCTACCACGCGCGGCTGGCGCCCCAGGCCATGAACACGCAGATGGTGGCCATGGTCGAGGTGCGCCTGGTCAGCCACAGCCCGGCGCAGTCGCAGGCGTTCGAGGCGTTCGTGCAGGATGAAAGCGCGATCATCGACACCTACAAGACCACGGGCGACGCCGACTACACGCTGAAGGTGGCGGTGGCCGACCTGGGCGAATTGAACGCGTTGATGGGGCGCCTGGCCGACAGCGGCAGCATCGGCCACATGAAGACGGCGGTGGTGTTGCAGCGCATCAAGGAAGCGGGGATTGCGGCGCTGTAAAGCGCACCGCAAATGGGCTTAATGGCGTTTTTCTGCACCTGCTTAGTGCATTAAATGTGATGTATGTGCGTGATGTGTGCATGAGGCGATTTTTAAATACACATTAATTTTGTTTTTTGCTAATTTCGCGCTCGATTCGGTCATGGTGTGCTTTGCGGCCCGCCAGCCCCCCGTGAATTTTTTCAGTCGAGTGCAGCATGAATACAGCCACCGCCCCTGCGTGCCCCCATAGCCGAGTCGAGGATTGCCTGGCCCTGCTGGTGGGCACGGTGATGATCTCCTTCGGCCTGCTGCTGTTGCGCACGGGCGGCATCATGACCGGCGGCATGGCCGGCGTGGCGCTGCTGCTGCATTACGCGTTCGGCTATGCGTTCGGCCTGGGCTACTTCCTGCTCAATCTGCCGTTCTTCTACCTGGCCGTGCGGCGCATGGGCTGGGCGTTCAGCCTCAAGACCTTCCTGTGCATCGGCCTGGTGTCGGTGTTCTCCGACCACCTGCACGGGCTGATCGCCCTGGCGCAGATCCAACCGCTGTACGCCGCAGTGATGGGCAACATCATTCTCGGCACGGGCTTCTTGATCCTGTTCCGCCACCGTGCCAGCCTTGGCGGTTTCAACATTCTGGCGCTGTACCTGCAACAGCGCCTGGGCTGGCGTGCCGGCTGGCTGCAGATGGGCACCGACGTGCTGGTGCTGTCGCTGTCGCTGACCACCGTGTCGCCGGAGGTGCTGGCGGTGTCGGTGGTGGGCGTGGTGGTGCTCAACCTCATCGTCGCCCTCAACCATCGCGCCGGTCGCTACCTGGCCTGACCTGTCATTTCCTGTCTGGAGCTCAACATGCTTGAACACGTCCGTCCCTACGCGGGTGACCCTATCCTGTCGCTGATGGAGGCCTACCAGGCCGACCCGCGTGCCAACAAGGTCAACCTCAGCATCGGCCTGTACTACGACGCCCAGGGCCGCATCCCGCAGCTGCCGTCGGTGGCCGAGGCCCAGCGCCGCTGGCTGGCCAGCGAGCAGGGGCCGTCGCTGTACCTGCCCATGGACGGCCTGGCCAACTATTGCCAGCAGGTGCAGCACCTGCTGTTCGGCGAGCAGGCCGCGGTGCTGGCCGAACGTCGCGTGGCCACCATCCAGACCGTGGGCGGCTCGGGTGCGCTGAAAGTCGGTGCCGACTTCCTGCGCCAGTGGTTCCCGGACGCGCAGGTGTGGGTGAGCAACCCCACCTGGGAAAACCACCACGCGCTGTTCGGCGGCGCGGGTTTCACCGTCAACACCTACCCGTACTTCGACGCCGCCACCGGTGGCGTTGACTTCGCGGCCATGTGTGCAACCCTGGCCGAGCTGCCGGCGCGCAGCATCGTGCTGCTGCACCCGTGCTGCCACAACCCCACGGGCGCCGACCTGACGCCAGGGCAGTGGGATGCAGTGGTGAAGATTCTTGCCGAGCGCCAGTTGATCGCCTTCCTCGACACCGCCTACCAGGGCCTGGGCGAGGGCATGCAGCAGGACGCCTACGCCATTCGCGCCATGGCCGACGCCGGCCTGACGCTGGTGGTGAGCAACTCGTTCTCGAAAATTTTCTCGCTGTACGGTGAGCGCGTCGGCGGCCTGTCGGTGGTGTGCGCCGATGCTGCCACCGCCGCCAACGTCCAGGGCCAGCTGAAGGCCACGGTGCGCCGCAACTATTCCAGCCCGCCCAGCCATGGCGCGCGCCTGGTGGCCGGCGTGCTGGGCGACGCGCAACTGCGCGCCCGGTGGTTGACCGAAGTGGAGCAGATGCGCGTGCGCATCAAGGCCATGCGCACCCAGCTGGCGTCGCTGCTGCGCGACGAATGCCCGGACGGCCGCCATGACTACCTGCTGCGCCAGCAGGGCATGTTCAGCTACACCGGCCTGAGCGCCGAACAGGTACGCCGCCTGCGTGAAGATTCGGGCATCTACCTGGTGGACAGCGGCCGCCTGTGCCTGGCCGGCCTCAACGAGCACAACGTCGCCGCCGTGGCCCAGGCCATCGCCCGCCTGGCCTGACGTTCATCCGTGTCGCAACCGGACGCGGCCTGCGGCCGCTGCTACGGGGGCCCGTGTACCTCGTCTATCGCGATGCGGACGACGCCAGTTACAGGTTTTCGCGGGTGATGATCTGCAACGGCACGAACACCCGCTGGGTGGCCGCGTCGAACGCAGGTTGCGCCTGCAAGCCCAGCAGCACCTCGATCAAGGCCCCGGCGATGGCCTGCACCTGGGAGTCGATCACCAGGCTCAGCACGCCGTCCGCCAGGGCCTGGCGCGACAGCGCGGTGGACTCCGGGACAATGCTGCACAACCCCGGCCCCGGCGGCCGCTGGCGCAGCGCGCTGATCACGCCGTCGCCACCGCCGCCCACCACGCACAACCCGCGCAGGTCCGGGTGGCGGGCCAGCAGCTCCAGGCTCGCCTCCTCGGTCAGGCGGTCGTCATCCAGGTTGATTACCGCGTCCAGCAGGCGCAGCCCTGGCGCGTGCTCGGCCAGGTAGGCACGCAGGGCGTCGACCCGCGCCTGGTGCCCCAGGAACCGATAACCCCCCAACAGCACCGCCACGCTGCCTTGCGCCGCGCCGCACAGGTGCGCCAGCAGCCAACCCATGGTGCGGCCCACCTGGCGGTTGTCCTGGCCCACGTACGGCATCTGCCCCTGGATATCGACGTCCGACAGCAAGGCCACCACCGGCACCCCGGCCGCACGTATCTGCTCGATGCAGGCGTTGATGCGCGGGTCGGTGAAACTCACCACCGCCAGGGCATCGCACTGCACCGCCAACTGCTCGATCTGCTCGATGATGGCCACCGGGCTGCGGTCCACCACGTACTCGAACTGGCACCTGAGGTTGGCACTGGCGTGGCGGCGGGCGCTGTGTTCGATGGCCGCCGCCAGCTGGCCGTAGAACGCCTGGGCGGTGGCCAGCAGCAGAATGCCGAAACGGTAGGTGGGGCGCCGCTCGTGCAGGCGCTGGCCAATCAGCCGGGCAGCGAAGTAACCCACCGCCTCGGCGGCGTGGAACACCCGCTCGGCGGTGTCGCGGGTGACCGGCGCGCGGGCGTTCAGCACCCGGTCGACGGTGGCCACGCTGAGCCCGGCCTGGGCGGCGACGGTGGCGATGGTGGGGCGTTTGTTATTGGTCATGACGGCCCTTGTGCATGCCTTGAGAGAAAACTATCAAGCGTCCATGCCTTGCGATGATAGCTTGAGAGTGAATGTCTTCAAGGCATTGAGGGGGCAGGGGGGCCTCCCTATATTTTCCGCAAGCGCGCCAATCGGGCCGCCCACTCATTCGCCTGCGGAGAACAACAAGATGAGCGACCCCAGTGCAGCCTTTGCCCGCCGTGCGCCTGCCGCGCGCCGCGATTACCGTTTGACCGGCCATGACGCCCAGCGCGCGGTGGACCTGGGCCTGGCCTCGGCCACCTGGTACCAGTCACCCATTGCGCGCAAACAGCTCAAGGCCCTGATGCAGCGCCGCAACGGCCCGGCCCTGCGCGACACCGGCCTGTGGCTGCTGGCGCTGCTGGTGACCGGCGCCGCTGGCTGCTGGTTGTGGGGCAGCTGGGCCTGCGTGCCGTTTTTCTTCGCCTACGGCGTGCTCTACGGCAGCGCCGCCAACGCCCGCTGGCACGAGGCCGGGCACGGCACGGCGTTCCGCACCCGCTGGCTGAACGACACGGTCTACCACCTGGCCAGCTTCATGATCCTGTTCGAACCCCAGGTGTGGCGCTGGAGCCATGCCCGGCACCACACCGACACCATCATCGTCGGCCGCGACCCGGAGATCGTCGAGCCGCGCCCGCCCAGCTTCTTCAAGATGGCCCTGAGCCTGTTCAGCCTGCCCCACGTCTACAAGACCCTGGGCGCCATGCTGCGCCATGCCGGTGGCAGCCTGGACGCCCAGGAACAGACCTTCATTCCAGCCTCCGAATGGCCGAAGGTGGTGTGGACCGCGCGCATCTGGCTGGCGATCCTGGCCTGCACCCTGGCCGCCGCGCTGCTGTGGCACAGCTGGCTGCCGCTGATGCTCATCGGCCTGCCGACGCTGTACGGCGGCTGGCTCAACTATGTGTTCGGCGTGTCCCAGCACGTGGGCCTGGCCGAGGATGTGCTGGACCATCGCTACAACTGCCGCACCATCTACATGGGCCCGCTGCTGCGCTTCCTGTACCTGAACATGAACTACCACCTGGAACACCACATGTTCCCGATGGTGCCGTACCACGCGCTGCCGCAGCTGCATGAAGCCATCCGCCACGACTGCCCGCCGCCGTACCCCAACCTGCTGGCGGCCTACCGCGAGATTCTGCCGACCCTGTGGCGCCAGCGCCGCGACCCCACCTGGCATGTGCGCCGCCCCGTGCCCGCTGCCAGCGCCGAACGCCAGGAGTGCCCAGCATGAGCGAACAATGGATTGATGTGTGCGCCATCGACGACATCGACGCCGAAGACGTCATGCGCTTCGACCACCAGCAGCACAGCTACGCGGTGTACCGCTCGGCCGCCAGCGAGTTCTTCGCCACCGACGGCCGCTGCACCCACGAAGCCATTCACCTGGCCGACGGCCTGGTGCTGGACCATGTGATCGAATGCCCCAAGCACAACGGCCGCTTCGACTACCGCACCGGCAAGGCCCTGGGCGCGCCGGTGTGCGTCAACCTCAAGACCTACCCGGTGCGCGTCGAAGGCGGCCGCGTGCTGCTGGCGGTGCAGGCATGAACGCCGCGCCACTGATTATCGTCGGCGCCGGCCATGCCGGTGGCCGCGCGGCGCTGACCCTGCGCGAGCAGGGCTACGACGGCGAGCTGCTGCTGATCGGCGATGAGGCCCACGCGCCGTACGAGCGGCCGCCGTTGTCCAAGGGCGTGCTGCAGGGGACCGCCGAGCTGGGCGGCTACTCCTTGAGCGGCGCCGATGAGTTGGCGCGGCTGGGCATCGAGCACGTCGCCGGCCAGGGCGTGCAGCACCTCGACGTCGGCACGCGGCAGGTGCAGTTGAACGATGGCCGCCGGCTGCCCTACAGCGGCCTGCTGCTGGCCACCGGCGGCAGCGCCCGGCGCCTCCCGGGAATGGCCACTGGCTGGACGAACGTGCGCTACCTGCGCACCCATGACGAAGCCCTGGCCCTGCGCGCCAGTTTGCGCGGCGGCGTGCGGCTGGTGGTGGTCGGCGGTGGTTTCATCGGCCTGGAGGTGGCGGCCAGCGCCCGGGCCCTGGGCTGCACGGTGACGCTGCTGGAGGCCGGCCCGCGGCTGGCTGGGCGCGTGTTGCCGGCGGAGGTCTCCACGGCGCTGTTGGCGCTGCACCGCGAGCAGGGCGTGGACGTGCGCTTGAACGCGCGCATCGCGGCGTTCGAAGGCAGCGGGCAAGTGGCGTGCGTGCGTCTGGACGATGGCTCGCGCATCCCCTGCGACAGCGTGGTGGTGGGCATCGGCATGCAGCCCAACGTCGGCCTGGCGCAGGCGGCAGGGCTGGCGGTAGGGCAGGGCATTCGCGTCGACGCCTGCCTGCGTGCCAGTGCGCCGGACGTGTTCGTGGCCGGCGACGTCTGCGAATTTCGCCTGCATCCCGCAGG
Organism: Pseudomonas sp. GYB4201; assembly: GCF_056312595.1. Classification (NCBI taxonomy): domain Bacteria; kingdom Pseudomonadati; phylum Pseudomonadota; class Gammaproteobacteria; order Pseudomonadales; family Pseudomonadaceae; genus Pseudomonas; species Pseudomonas sp. GYB4201. The sequence continues at coordinate 93,204 of NZ_JBWGIG010000013.1, forward strand.
GCCGTACCAGCGCCAGGAGACCTGGCGCAACGCCGAGGCTCAGGGCCGCCATGCCGCGCTCAACCTGCTGGGCGCCGGCTTGCCGTTCCAGCAGGTGCCGGGTTTCTGGTCCGATCAGTACGACCATGGGTTGCAGACCGTCGGCCAGTTGGGCGACGGCGCGGCGTCGGCGCGGCGGGCCCTGGCCGGTGGCTTCCTGCTGTTCTACCTCGACAACCAGCAACGCCTGCAAGGCGCCTGCGGCTGGGGCGTGGGCAACAGTGTGGCCAAGGACATCAAGCTGTGCGAACGCCTGATCACGGCCGGCCAGCCCCTGGCCGCCAGCCAGCTGGCCGACCCCGGCGTGGCCCTGAAAACCTTGCTGAGGAATTGACCATGCCACGTCTGCTGGTGTTTCAATCGTTGTGGGCCATGCTCGACCATCAGGGGCGGGCGACCCTGCCCCTGGAGGCGCAGCTGGAGCAGATCGCTGCCGCCGGTTTTGACGGCATCACCGATCACTACTGGCAGCCCGCCCAGGCCAGGCGCCTGAGTCAGCTGGCGGGCAGCCTGGGCCTGGCCATCGAAGGGCAGGTGTTCCCGCGCACTGTCGACGACCTGGCGGCAGCGCTGGACGTCGCCAGCCAGCATGGCTGCCATCACCTGACGGTGCAGGCCGACGTGCGCGCTGGGTCGCTGGCGCAGGTGCTGCCGTTGCTGCACGGTTGGCAGCGGCTGATCGAGCAGGTGGATTTCCCGGTGCTGGTGGAGACCCATCGCTACCGGGTCACCAATGACTTGCCGTTCACACTGCAGTTGCTGGCGGAGCTGCCCGAGCTCAAACTGCTGGCTGACCTGTCTCATTACGTGGTGGGCCGCGAGCTGCCCGAAGCGGCTTGCGCCGAGGACGACGAGGCAATCCATCAGGTGCTGCGCCGCAGCTGGGGCTTCCATGGCCGCGTGGCCAGCAGCGAGCAGGTGCAGGTGGGCCTGGCGTTTCCCCAGCACCAGGCCTGGGTGCAGCGCTTCCTGGGGTGGTGGCAGTGGGGCATCCGCGACTGGCTGGCGCGCCCGGGCACCGACCGGGCCAGCCTGTCGTTCACCTGCGAACTGGGCCCGCCGCCTTACGCCATCACCGACGCCCATGGCCTGGAGCTGACTGACCGCTGGCAGGAGGCGCTGCACCTCCAGCAGCTGATGCGCGACCAGTGGCATCAGGCCTGCCGCTGACGCGGCCTGCGGCCGCTGCTACAGGGTTGCCCTGTGCGTCCCAGGCGCCGCGGTCGCGGGCAAGGCCTGAAAAATCGTTTAAGCTTCGATACACATGCACGCATCCAAGGTCTGGTTTTGAAAGGTTTGCCGTTCACCCTGTGTCTCCTTTGCATGGCCCGCTGCAGCACGCTGGTGCAGGCCGCCGAAGCCGCGCCGCTGAGCCTGAAAAGCTCTGGCGCGGTCACCGGCCTGGCGGTGCGCATCGTCGAGGACGACAGCTATTCCGTCCGCATCGATTACTTCTACCCCGCCACCGATGCCGCCGCCCGCAAGGCGCTGTGGCAAGGCGTGGGCGGCGCCTGGCAGGACCCTGCCGGCCAGCTCCACGAGCAGGGCGCGCCGTTCAACGTGTTCCTGCGCATCTACGACATCGACGCCGCCGTGGTGCTGCAGGACCGGCGCATCAGCCACCCCACCGTGTCGTCGTGGGGCAGCGGCGTGTTGCATGCCGAGTTGAGCGAGGTGCGGCTGCGGCCGGGGCACTACCAGATCACCATCGAGCGGCGCGGCAGTGCCGAGCCGATCGACGATTATCGTGCCGGGGTCAGCGTGGTCAGGGCCTACTGAACCTGCGGCCACGGGGTTTGCGCTAGAATGCCCCGGTGCCTCATCACCTGCCCGAGAACCGCATGCCAACCCCAGTCCAACGCCCGTTGTGGAAGACCTACCTGGCCTTCCTGGCCCCCATGGTCCTGTCCAATTTCCTGCAGTCCATGTCCGGTACCCTCAACAGCATCTACATCGGCCAGATGCTCGGTACCCAGGCGCTGGCGGCGGTGTCGGGGATGTTCCCCATCGTGTTCTTCTTCATTGCCCTGGTGATCGGCCTGGGCGCGGGCGCCGGGGTGCTGATCGGCCAGGCCTGGGGGGCGCGCGAGCCGCACATGGTCAAGCAGATCGCCGGTGCCACGCTGCTGCTGGGGGCGCTGATCGGGCTGGTGGCGGCGGTGTTCGGCAGCGTCTTCGCGCGCCAGGCGCTGCAAGGCCTGGGCACGCCGGTGGACGTGCTGGATGACGCCGTGGCCTATGCGCGGGTGATGATGTGGATTATGCCGGTGCTGCTGGTGTTCGTGCTGTTCACCCAGCTGCTGCGCGGGGTCAGCGATACGCTGTCGCCACTGTTGGCGCTGCTGGTGTCCACCGCGGTGGGCCTGACCCTGACCCCGGCGCTGATCCGCGGCTGGCTGGGCCTGCCGCAGATGGGTATCCAGAGCGCGGCGCTGGCGGGCCTGGCCGGCAACGTCGCCGCCATCGCCCTGCTGGCCTGGCGCCTGAACCGCCAGGGCCACGTGCTGGCGCCGGACCGGGCGTTCTTCAAGGCCCTGCGCCTGGACCGCTGGATTCTCGCCAAGGTGCTGCGCATCGGCTTGCCCACCGGCTTGCAGATGGTGGTCATCTCGCTGTCCGAGCTGGTCATCCTGTCGCTGGTCAACGGCTACGGCTCCAAGGCCACGGCGGCCTACGGCGCGGTCACGCAGATCGTCAACTACGTGCAGTTCCCGGCGCTGTCCATCGCCATCACCGCGTCCATCCTCGGCGCTCAGGCCATCGGCGCCGGCCGCCTGGAGCGCATGGGCCCGATCCTGCGCACCGGCTTGCTGATCAACCTGTGGCTTACCGGCGGCCTGGTGGTGCTGGGCTATCTGCTCTCGCACTGGCTGCTGGGCCTGTTCATCACTGACGCCAGCACCCTGGCCCAGGCCGAGCACCTGCTGCACATCATGCTCTGGAGCATGCTGGTGTTCGGCTTCCAGGCCCTGGTGGGCGGCATCATGCGCGCCAGCGGCACGGTGCTGGTGCCGGTGCTGATCTCGATCTTCTGCATCCTGGGCGTGGAGCTGCCGGCGGCCTGGCTGCTGAACGCGCACTTTGGCCTGGAAGGGGTGTGGATGGCGTTCCCGGTGACCTACCTGGCCATGCTGGCGCTGCAGACGGCGTACTACAAGGGCGTGTGGCAGCACCGCACGATCGAGCGGTTGGTGTAGCAGCTGCCAAAGGCGGCGTCCTGCGCACGACGCCGCAATTGGGGGTTGACACGCCCACCCTCGCAAAAACTCCCCTCCGGCACTTGTCCCCGAAAATCGTGGGTATCTCTGTGGATAACTTTGCCAAAGCCAGTCAGCACAGGAGGTTGGCGGCACTGGCCAAGAAATGATCAATCGGGTGGGTGAACGCTTCGAAGGCACGCAGCGGCACTGGGGTCAAGCTGTAAGCACCTGTTTCACGCGGATTTAATGGCGCATTTACGTTACGAATCTTGTCGTATTTCCGACGCCTCAAGCGCTGGCGATCAGGCCTCTTATCCACAGTTGCAAGCGATCCCAGCATTGCCCCAGCCAGCTGCCGGCAGGCACGGCCTGCAGCGCCACCAGCGGTTGGCTGCTGAGCAGCAGGTCGCCGTCGTACAGGCTGAGCGCGCCCACCGGGCTGCCGGCCGCCAAAGGCGCCTTCAGTGGTTCATGCAGGTCGAGTTGGGTGCGCGTATGGCGCTGCTGGTTGACCGGCAAGGTCAGCACCACGTCCTTTGCCAGGCCTACGCTAACGCTGGCCTGGCTGCCCAGCCATACCTTCGGGGTCGCCAGTGGCTGGCCGGCGGTGGCGTAGGTCTGGGTGTCGAAGAAGCGGAAGCCATAGCCCATGAGTTTGGCGCTGGCCTCGGCCCGCGCCCGTTCGCTGGGGGCGCCGAACACCACGCTGATCAGGCGGCGGCCGTTGCGCACCGCCGAGGTCACCATGCAGTAGCCGGCGGCTTCGGTGTGGCCGGTCTTCAGGCCGTCGTAGCTGGGGTCGCGCCACAGCAGCAGGTTGCGGTTGGCCTGGCGGATGCCGTTCCAGGTCAGGTATTTGTGCGCGTACAGCTCGTAGTAGCCGGATTCGTCGTCAATGATCGCCCGCGCCAGGATGGCCATGTCGTGGGCCGAGGAATAGTGGTCGGGCAACGGCAGGCCAGTGGGGTTGGCGAAGTGGCTGTTGTGCATGCCCAGCTTGGCCGCGGCGGCGTTCATCAGCGGCACGAAGCTGTCGGTGCTGCCGGCGATGTGCTCGGCCACGGCGACGCTGGCGTCGTTGCCCGAATCGATGATGATGCCGCGCAGCAGGTCGTGGGCGCTGACCTGGCTGCCGGGGTCGAGGAACATTCGCGAGCCGCCGGTGCGCCAGGCGTTTTCGCTGATCTGCACCAGGTCTTCGGGCTTCAGCCGCCCGGCCTGCATTTCGCGGGTGGCCAGGTAGGCGGTCATCAGCTTGGTCAGGCTGGCGGGCGGCAGGCGTTCATCGCCGGCGTGCTCGGCAATCAGGGTGCCGGTGCGCGCATCCATCAGCACCCAGGCCTTGGCGTCCAGGCTCGGCGGGCGCGGCACCAGCGGCGCGGCGGGTGCGGGCTGAGCGAACACGGCGTAGGGGCAGGCGAGCAGGATCAGCACGATCAGGGTGCGCAGGAGCAGGCGTTTCACGGGGGCGGGGCCTCGGTGGGGAAGGGGGCCGAGACTGTGGCGGTGGGTGCCTGGGGGCTCAACTTAACCTGGGTTAAGTAAACTTAATGAAAGGGGGGTTGAGCGCGGACGCAGCCTTCTGCAGCTGCTACGGGGAGGGGCGCCGTTTGCATCGCGATCGACAAGGTGCACGCGCACCCGTAGCAGCGGCCGCAAGGCCGCGTCAGGTCGCGCAATGAATGCTGACCTGCGCGCCGCCGCCTTCCGCGCTGCCGATGTGCAAGGTGTAGCCATGCAGCCGCACGATCGCCGCCACCAGCGACAGCCCCAGGCCATGCCCCGGCTGCGCGTCGGCGCTGGGCCCGCGGTAGAGGCGGCGGATGACCTGGCTGCGTTCCACGGGGGCGATGCCGGGGCCCGTGTCGAGGATGTCCAGGGTCATTTGCCGGCCCTGGCAACGGGCGCGCAAAACGATGGCGCCGCCTACCGGGGTGAACTTGATGGCGTTGTCCAGCAGGTTCACCAGCGCCTCGAACAGCAGCGCCACGTCGCCCATCAGCGTCGGCAGCGGGCCCTGGATGTCCAGGGTCAGGGTCTGCTGGCGCTCCAGTGCCAGGGGCTCGTAGAACTCGTGGGCCTGCTGCAGCAGTTCCAGCGGCGAGTAGGGCTGGAAGGCGCCGCGCCGGCGCGTGTCCTCCAGCTCGGCCACGCGCAGCAGGCCCTGGAAGCGCACCATGATCGACTCGCTTTCGGCCAGCGCCTGTTCCAGGGTGGCGCGTTGGGGTGCGTCCAGGGGCATCTGGTCCAGCTGGTGCAGGCGCGCACGCAGGCGCGTCAGCGGCGTGCGCAGGTCATGGGCAATGCCGTCGCACACGCCTTTCACTTCCAGCATCAGCTGTTCGATGTGGTCGAGCATGGTGTTCACCGCGCTGGCCAGCATGTCCAGTTCGTCGCGCCGGGGCGACAGCGGCAGGCGGTCGGCGAGGTTGCCCGAGACCACGCTTTCAGTGCTGCGCTGCAAGCCCTGCACGCGCTTGAGCGGGCGCCGGCGCAGCAGGCGCCAGCCGATCAGGCCGGGGATCAGCGTCAGCGACAGCCCCCAGGCCAGGGCCTGCTGGATGATGCCGCCCACCGCCGACACCGAGCCGCCGTCGCGGGCCAGCACCAGCATGCGCCCGTCGCCGCGGTGCACCAGCAGCGCGTAGCTGCTGCGCGGTTCCTCGCTGGCCTGGGCCACGCTCAGGCCCTTCTGCAGGTAGTGCACCTGGCCGTCGTCGGGCAGGCTGGCGCGCAGTTTCAGCAGGTCGCCGGCCAGGTGTTGGCCCTGGGCGTCGAACAGGCCGTAGGCGTCGATATTGGGGGTGGAGTAGGCCTCGCTGGCGGCCAGTTCGCCCAGCAGGTTGTCGTCGTCGACCTTGGCGTAGTAATGCGCGCGCTGCATCAGCGTGCGCTCGGCGATGCTGCCCAGGTATTGCGATATCTGCCAGTACAGCACGCCGGTGAACAGCGCGCCCCAGGCCACGAAGAACAGCGCGTAGAAGCCGATCAGGCGGCTGCTGGACGAGCCCCAGGGTTCAAGCGCGGGGCGCGAGGACATAGCCGGTACCCCTGACGGTCTGGATGATGGGCGAGTGCTCGCCCTCGATTTTCTTGCGCAGGCGGCCCAGGTGCACGTCGATGATGTTGGTGCCGGGGTCGAAGTGGTAGCCCCACACCTCCTGGAACAGCATGGTGCGCGTCACCAACTGGCCGGCGTTGCGCATCAGGTAGTTGAGAATCTTGAACTCGGTGGGCAGCAGGGCGATGTGCTCGTCGCCGCGGTTGAGGCGGTGCTCCACCAGGTCCAGGCACAGGTCGCCGACCTGCAGGCGCGGGTGGCTGGCGCCGTTCGCCGGGCGGCGCAACAGCACCTCCAGGCGCGCGACCATTTCCACCGGCGAGAACGGCTTGGTCAGGTAGTCGTCGCCGCCCGAGCGCAGGCCGCGCACGCGTTCGTCCACGTCCGACAGGGCGCTGATCATCAGCACCGGCGTGTGAATGTCCAGGCTGCGCAGGGTGCTGACGATGGTCAGGCCGTCGAAGTCGGGCAGCATGCGGTCCAGGGTAATGGCGTCGTGGCCGCCGGCAATCGCCCGGGCCAGGCCTTCGCGGCCGTTGGCGCACCATTCCACGGTAAAGCCGTGCAGGCTCAGTTCGGTCATGATGACGTGGGCGGTCACTTCGTCGTCTTCGATGACCAGGGCGCTGCTCATGGGGGAATCCTCTGTTGCTCCGCGATTTTTCGGGGTGGCCATTGTAAAGGCTTGGCTACCCTAGGGAGACCGCGCGTCGGGCTCTATTAAATTTTAATTTAATCGACTTAATTCAGTTGCTTGCACGCGCAGGAGTTTAATGGGCTACCCCCGTGAACCGAGGTTGTCCGCTGCCGTGAACCGTCGCAATTTTCTCGGCCTGATCAGCGCCGTGTCCCTGATGTCGCCCGCCTGGCTGCTGGCCGCGCCGTTGCCGGGTGTCAGCCATTGCCAGGTCAGCCAGCATGGCGGCGTGACCAGCCTGGTGCTGGACCTGGCCGGCAAGGTGCAGTACCAGGTGTTTACCCTCAGCGCGCCTGACCGCGTGGTGATCGACCTGCACGGCGTGGCCGCGCACCTGCCGCCGGCGGCGCTGAACTTCGCCGGCACGCCGGTGCAGGGCTTGCGCAGCGGCCCGACCAAGACCGGCATGCGCCTGGTGCTGGACATGCATCAACCCGCCCACGCCCAGGCGCGGCTGGTGCCGCTGGCCGGTGGGCATCAGCGCCTGGTGGTGGATTTACCGGTGGGCAAGGCCGCTGCCGCGCTGGCGCGCCACGTGCCACGCCAGCGCCCGGCGATCATCGCCATCGACGCCGGCCACGGCGGCAAGGACCCCGGCGCGGTCAGCGGCACCAGGCACTACGAGAAGACCGTGGTGCTGGGCATCGCCAGCCTGTTGCACCAGCAGCTGGCCAAGGACCCGCGCTTCACCCCGACCATGAGCCGCGACAGCGACTTCTTCGTGCCGCTGCACCAGCGCGTGCTGCTGGCCCACCAGCGCCGCGCCGACATGCTGGTGTCGCTGCACGCCGACGCGGCGCCGTCACGCTCGGCGCGTGGCGCCTCGGTGTACGTGCTGTCGTCCCACGGCGCCACCTCGGCCATGGCCCGCTACATCGCCGAAAGCGAGAACAGCTCCGACGCCTACGCCGGGGTGTTCGACAAAAGCCTGAGCAACGACGACCCCATGGTCTCCAAGGTGCTGGTGGACATGTCGATGAACGCCACCATCGCCTCCAGCCTCGACCTGGGGCGCACGGTGCTGGGGCATTTCAAGCAGGTCACCAACATCCACCAGCAGCGCGTGGAACAGGCCGGCTTCGCGGTGCTGAAGTCGCCGGACATCCCGTCGATCCTGGTGGAGCACGGCTTCATGAGCAACCCGTACGACTGCGGGCGGCTGATCGACCACCGCCACCAGGTGGAACTGGCGCAGGCGCTGCACGCGTCGATTGGCGATTATTTCCGCAAATACCCGGTGCACGTCGCGTAGCAGCTGCCGCAGGCGGCGTCTTGCATACGCGGTGCATCAGGCTCACCGCGACGTCCATGACGCGGCCTGCGGCCGCTGCTACAGGGGCCCTGCGTAGCAGCTGCCGCAGGCTGCGTCTTGCATGCGCGGTGCATCAGGCTCACCGCGACGGCCATGACGCGGCCTGCGGCCGCTGCTACAGGGCTACCGGCTCATGCAGCCCTTTCAGCAAGCTGTCCACCAACGCTCGTGCACCTTCAAGGCAATGCAGGGTCGATCCGATCAAGCCACGCTGTGGCAATCCGCAATCGGACAGTTCATAGGCCGTTGCGCTGGCACAGGTGAGCAATTGGGAAATTTGCACCAAGGCGTCTTCGAGCGGCACCCCGGCGCGCACGGAAAACAGCGGTTGGTGATTGGCACCGCAATCGCCAAAATCGCGTTGGGTGGTGAAGACAGGAAAAGCGGGGTCATTGTGCATTGGGTTGAATCCTTCAGGTAATGGAGCTGCCGCATCCGTCGCTGCCAAACGACGGGTGGCGGCTATACGCAGGTTGGCAGACCGGTACCTGAAGAGTCCGGCGCACGCGAGCGTGCCCTGCGTACAGTCACCATGAACAATGACTCGACGCACTTCAGGTATTCGGGCTGCCAACCCGGCCGCTGGGTTCAGCGACGGAGGGCAGGGTAGGCCCGTGTACCTGGGGTGCACAAGACGGTGGGGAGCTTACAGGGCGAAATCAGAAACGTCCTACAAATAATGCGACGCTGGCGGATCGGTTGTACACGCGGACGCCGCCAGATCGACCTCTGTAGCAGCTGCCGCCAGGCGGCGTCCGGGCATGGCGCAGGTCCGTGGTGCATGCGGACGCGGCCTGCGGCCGCTGCTACGGTGGATCTCTGTAGCAGCTGCCGCCAGGCGGCGTCCGGGCATGGCGCAGGTCCGTGGTGCATGCGGACGCGGCCTGCGGCCGCTGCTACGGTGGATCTCTGTAGCAGCTGCCGCCAGGCGGCGTCTGGGCATGGCGCAGGTCCGTGGTGCATGCGGACGCGGCCTGCGGCCGCTGCTACGGTGGATCTCTGTAGCAGCTGCCGCCAGGCGGCGTCCGGGCATGGCGCAGGTCCGTGGTGCACGCGGACGCGGCCTGTGGCCGCTGCTACGGGTTGTTGATCAGATGTGGAACCAGGCCAGCCCACCCAGCACCAGGCTCAGGGCGGCGGCGCCCAGGGACATTTTCTCCAGCCATTCCTTGCGCGTGAGCAAGGTCATGGCCGCCAGCGAGATCGCGATCTGGATCGCCATCATCGCTTGGGCCCAGCGGTGGTGCTGGTGCAGGATGGTCTCGGACTTCACGTCCCACTCGGCCGCTTCCTTCTCCATGGCCTCGGCCTTCTGCCGCGCCTCTTCCTTCTGCTGCTTGTAGCGCGCTACCTCGGCCTGGTAGTGGGCCACGTCCATGCCCGGGATGTGGCTGGCCAGGTCAGCCAGGTTCTGGCGGCTGGACTTGGCCTGGTAGTAGTTCCACTGGTTGGCGGCTTCGGTTTTCTTGATGGCGGCGTTGTTCTTGTTCATCGCCGCCTCGCTCTCGGTGGAGCCGGCCTGGTAGCTGAGCAGCGCGCCGATGGTGGCCATGACCGCCGTCATCACCGCGATCTTGCTGGCGAAGCTGTCGCCACGGTGGTGGGCGTGCTCGACGTGTTCTTCATGGGGGGAGGGGACTTCGAACGACTCGGACATGGTGCTCGGGCTGCCTTGGGGGGTGGAAACGCGGGCGCGAATATAGGGTAAAACCCTGCGCCCGCCTAGCGGCCCAAAGGCCGCACCCCGCAAGTTTCATGCGGCCCGCGTTACGGCAGGTGCGCGCGGTCCTGCTCGCCGCTGTCGGACTCGAACAGAGTCGCCAATTCGCCCCGCGCTTCCTGGGCGGTCTGCATCACCTTGGCCGCGTCGTCACGCACCAGGTACTGGGCGGCCAGCACCTGTTCGTCGTGCTGCTTGAAGCGCTGGATGCGCCAGTCGGCCTGCTCCTGGGTCAGGCCCAGGCCCACCAGGGTGCGGCGGCTCATCTCCAGGCTCGAGTAGTAGGTTTCGCGAATGGCCACGGCGCCGGCGTCCACCAGGCGGTGCACGTGCTGGCGGTTGCGGGCCCGGGCGATGATCTTGATGTGCGGGTACAGGCGGTGCACAAGCTCAGCGGTCTTGATGTTGGTCTCGGGGTCATCGGTGGCGATGATGAAGTACTCGGCCTCGCCCACCTTGGCCGCGCTGAGGATTTCCGGGCGCAGCGGGTCGCCGTAGAACACTGGCACGTTGCCGAAGCTGCGGGTCAGCTCGATGGTGTCCACCGAGGTGTCCAGGGCCACGAACGAAACGTTCTGCGCGCGCAGGATACGCGAGACGATCTGGCCCATGCGGCCCATGCCGGCGATGACCACGCGCGGCGCGTCGGCGTCGATGGCCTTGAGGTGCTCGGGCACCGGCTTGACCGGCTTGGGCTGCGCCTTGATATAGCGCGCGCAGGCCAGCAGCAACAGCGGCGTCACCGCCATGGACAGGGTGATGGTCAGCAGCAGGGTGTCGAACAGGTGCTGGTCGAACAGGCCCTCGTCCTTGCCGATCTTGAACACCACGAAGGCAAACTCGCCGCCGGCCGCCAGCACCACGCCCAGGCGCACCGCACTGAGCTTGCTCAAGCCCCCGGCCAGGCGACCGATGAACAGCAACAGCGGCAGCTTGATGGCGATCAACAGCAGCATCAGCCCCAGCACCGTGGCCGGCGCATCCAGCAGCAACTGCAGGTTGGCGCCCATGCCCACGCTGATGAAGAACAGCCCCAGCAGCAGGCCCTTGAACGGCTCGATCTGCGATTCCAGCTCATGGCGGTATTCGGAATCCGCCAGCAGCAGGCCGGCCAGGAAGGCGCCCAGGGCCATGGACACGCCGGCCAGGTCCATCAGCCACGCCGTGCCGATCACCACCAGCAGCGCGGTGGCGGTGGACACCTCCGGCAGGCCGGTGCGGGCCACGGCGCGGAACACCGGGCGCAGCAGGTAGCGCCCGCCGATCACCACCACGGCGATGCTGCCCAGCACCCGCAGGCCATGGTTGAGGCTGTCGCCTGGCGCGGTGTCATGGTCGCCGGTGGCCAACAGTGGCACCAGGGCGATCAGCGGGATGGCGGCGATGTCCTGGAACAGCAGAATGGCAAACGCCAGGCGCCCGTGGGGGCTGTTCAGCTGCTTGCTCTCGGCCAGGCTCTGCAGCCCGAACGCCGTGGACGACAGCGCCAGGCCCAGCCCCAGCACCACCGCCGTGGGCAGCGGCTGGCCAAAGCCCAGCATCGCCACGCCGCCAATCACCGCACCGGTCAGCAGCACCTGGGCCAGGCCCACGCCGAACACCGACTTGCGCATCACCCACAGCCGCCGCGGCGACAGCTCCAGGCCGATGATGAACAACAGCAGCACCACGCCCAGCTCTGAAATATGCGAGACGCTCTGCGGGTTGCCGATCAGGCCCAGCACCTGCGGGCCGATGATCACCCCCGCGAACAGATACCCCAGCACCGCGCCCAGTTGCAGGCGCTTGGCCAGCGGCACGGTGATGACGGCGGCGAACAGAAAGACCACGGCGGCTTGAAGCAGGCTCCCTTCTTGGGGCATTGGGTTACTCCTGGGGGTGAGGCGAAACGGGTAGTCTACTGGTTTTATAACCCTCATTAATATTATGCAGGTGGGTAGGTAGGACCAAAGCCACAGGCGCTATGCCGTGGCTCAGCTGATGCCTCGATAAAGTTGTTTCTGTTAGAACCTGGCCTCAACCCATCCCCACCACATGCGCCACCCCCTGCGCCCGCACATAAACCCGACTACCCACCCCCGGCACCTCCACCCCGGCGCTGCGTAGCCGCAATGGCGTTGCCTGGGCTGACTCCAGCTGCACCGTCAACGTCCAGCTGTTGCCGATGAAGTCGGTCTCGCTGACCACCCCACGCACCGCGCCCGGCGCTTCGTCGCACAGGTGCAGTTGCTCCGGGCGCAGCATGACCTGGGCGCTGCCGTGCAGGCTGGGGTCACGCACCGGCAGGCTGCCCAGCGCGCAGGTGGCGTGGCCGTGGGCGAGTTGGGCGGGGAGCAGCACGGCGTCGCCGAGGAACAGCGCGGTCTGGGCGTCATTGGGGTGGCGGTAGAGCTCCAGCGGTGGACCGGCCTGCACCAGCCGGCCCTGGCGCATCACGGCCAGTTGGTCGGCGAACGACAGCGCTTCGCCCTGGTCGTGAGTGACCAGCACCGTGGTGATGCCGGCCTCGCTCAGCAGTTGCGCGACGGCCTTGCGCATGGAGGCGCGCAGGCCGGTGTCCAGCGCCGAGAAGGGCTCGTCCAGCAGCATCAGCCGCGGGCGCTGGGCCAAGGCGCGGGCCAGGGCTACCCGCTGCTGCTGGCCGCCGGACAGCTCGTGGGGCCAGCTGTGCAACAGGCGCCGGTCGAGGGCCACGCGCTCCAGCAGTGCCTCGACCTGGGCGCGCTTGGCGGCGGCGCTGCCGGGCAGGCCGAAGCCGATGTTGGCGGCCACGTCCAGGTGCGGGAACAGCGCACCGTCCTGGGGTACGTAGCCGATCTGGCGCTGGTGCGCGGGCACTTCGCGGCCGCCGTCGGCCAGCGGTTGGCCGCCCAGGGCAATGCTGCCCTGGTCGGGAAACTCGAAGCCGGCGATCAGCCGCAGCAGGGTGGTCTTGCCTGAGCCGGACGGCCCGACAATGGCGGTGCGGCTGCCGCTGGGGACGCTGAGGCTGACGTCGTCGAGGGCGGTGAAGGCGCCGAAACGCTTGTGCAGGTGGTGCAGTTCGAGGGCGCTCATCGGCCGGCGGTCCGTTTTGATTGTTGATAGAGGAGGGCGGTCAGCGGCAGCGACAGCACAATCATGATCAGCGCATAGGGTGCGGCGGCGGCGTAGTCGATCTCGCTGCTCATGGCCCAGAAGCCGGTGGCCAGGGTGCGCGTGCCGCTGGGGGCTAGCAGCAGGGTGGCGGTGAGTTCGTTGCAGATGGCCAGGAACACCAGCGCCGCGCCGGCGGCGGCGCCCGGTGCGGCCAGGCGCAGGGTGACGCGCCACAACGCCTGGCCTGGCGAGCGGCCGAGGCTGCGGGCGATGTTCTCCAGCTCCACCGGCGCCTGGGCGATGCCGGCGCGCAGGCTGACCAGGGCCCGGGGCAGAAACATCAGCAGGTAGGCCAGCAGCACGGTGAACAGGGTCTGGTACAGCGGCGGCGCCAGGTGAATGGTCAGGGTCACCAGCGCCAGGGCCACGACAATGCCCGGCAGCGAGCTGGACAGGTAGTTGCCGCCTTCCAGCAGCCGCTGCAGGCGGCTGGGGGCACGCACTGACAGCCACGCCGCCGGTATCGCCGCCAGGGTGGTCAGCAGCGCGCCGGCGCTGGCCAGCAGCAGGGTCTGCCACAGGGCGGTCCACACCTCGTCGTTGCGCCACACCTCCAGGCCGCCGGCCAGCAGCCAGCGGCCCAGGGTCAGCAGCGGCACGCCCAGGGTCAGCGCGCAGGTCGCCAGCATCAGGCCCAGGCCCAGCGCGGTGTCGCGGCGGTTCAGGCGCCAGCCGGGCAGCACGCGCGGGCTGCCGGAGCCCACCCGCGCATAGCGGGCATGGCCACGGCTGGCGGCTTCGACCGTCAGCAGCAACAGGCAGCACAGCGCCAGCACGCCGGCCATCATGTTGGCGGCCGGGCCGTTGAACGAGGACTGGAACTGGTCGTAGATGGCGGTGGTGAAGGTGTCGAAACGAATCAGTGCGTACAGCCCGAATTCGGCCAGCAGGTGCAGGCCTACCAGCAACGTACCGCCGCTGATGGCCAGGCGCAGTTGCGGCAGCACCACGCGAAAGAACACTGCCCAGGGTTTGAGCCCCAGCGACTGGCCGACGTCTTCAAGGGCCGGGTCCAGGCGGCGCAGGGTGGCGGCCACGGGCAGGTACAGAAAGGGGAAATAGGCGATCACCGAGATCAGCACCGCCGCCGGTAAACCGTGCAAACCGGGCGCCACACTGACCCAGGCGTAGCTGTGCACGAACGCCGGGATGGCCAGGGGCGCGGTGGCCAGCAATGCCCAGAGCCGCCGCCCGGGTAGCCGCGTGCGCTCGGTGAGCCAGGCCAGGGACACACCCAGCAGCACGCACAGCGGCAAGGTCAGCAGGGTCAGCGCCAGGGTGTTGAGCAGCAACTGCGCCATGCGCGGGCGCAGCACTAGGGCGGCAATGTTCTGCCAGCCTTGTTGCACGGCCACGCCGACGATGAAGCCCAGGGGCAGCAGCGCCAGCAGCGACAGGCCAAGGGCGGCGCCCACCAGCCAGGCGTTGCGCCGCCGCTGGCGGCGGCGCAGGGGCAAGCTGGCCGCCGGTACGGCGGCCTTGGTCAAGCCTGAAGATGGCAGCAATTTACAGCAGCCCGGCCTGGTTCATCAGTTCGACGGCCTTCTTGCTGTCGAGCTTGGAAACGTCCACCACCGGCGCATCAAGCTGCGCCAGCGGCACCAGTTTCGGGTTGGAGGCCGCACCCTGGCCCACCGCGTACTCGAACGACTTGCCGTCCTTCAGGATGGCCTGGCCCTTGGGGCCGGTGATCCACTTGAGCAGCGCCTGGGCCTGCTCCTGGTGCTTGCTGGACGCCAGCACGCCGCCGCCCGACTGGCTGACGAACGCACCCGGGTCCTGGTGCTTGAAGTAGTGCAGTTCGGTGTTCTTGCTGTTCTCGCCGGTCTTGGCCTGGTCGACGAAGCTGTAGTAGTGGTGGATCACCCCGCCTTCCGCCTGCCCGGCATTCACTGCCTTGAGCACCGCGCTGTTGCCGCGGTAGGCGGTGGCGTTGGCCTTCATGCCCTTGAGCCAGTCCAGGGTGGCGGCTTCGCCCTTGAGCGCCAGCACCGCGGCGACAATGGCCTGGAAGTCGGCGCCGGCCGGCGAGGCGGCCCAGCGGCCTTTCCAGGCCGGGGTGGCCAGGTCCATCAGCGAGGCGGGCAGCTGGTCGGCCTTGAGCTTGTCCTTGTTGTAGACGAATACCGTGGAGCGCGCGGCAATGGCCACCCACTTGCCCTGGGCCGGACGGTAGGGCGCGCCCACCTGCTCCAGGGTGGTGGGCGCCACGGGGGCGAACAGACCGGCGTGCTGCACCAGCATCATGGCCGGCGAGTTCTCGGTGAGGAAGACGTCGGCGGGCGAGGCCGCGCCTTCCTGCACCAGTTGGTTGGCCATCTCGGTGTCATCGCCGTTGCGCAGGGTCACCTTGATGCCGGTGTCCTGGGTGAAGCCTGCGACCCAGGCCTTGGTCAGGGTCTCGTGTTGGGCGTTGTACACCACCAGGTCCGAGTCTTGCGCCAGGGCGTGGCTGGCACCGAACAGGGCGCAGGCCAATACCGTGGTTTTCAGCAGGGGTAGGGACGACTTCATGACTGCGCTCCAGTGTTGTTCTTGTGTGAAAAAGGATAATTCAATACGAATCATTTGCATGATTATTCGTGCCGGACGGTAGTGCGGCGAATGACAAAAAATCGTCAAGGCGATGCTGGCGTTTCGTCAATGTATCGAGTTTGTTGCCAAATCCTGCGAGCAAAGTGCGGTAACGCCGGTCACAACTGACAAGGACGGCGTTCCCGTTCGCAACCCGGAGAAATGCTATGCACAGATACCTTGCCAAGCTGATGCTGGTCGCCGCGCTGATGTCGAGCCTGGGCGGCTGCTGGATTTTTGATCCCCATGGAGGCGGCGGTGGTCATGGCGGCGGTGGTGGCGGCCCGGGCATGAGTGGCCCTGGCGGCGGCGGGCCTGGTGGCGGCGGTGGCCCAGGTGGCAATGGCGGTGGCCCGGGCGGCGGCGCGCGCTGACCGGCACTTTTGCCCAGGCAAAAGAAAGCCCGCAACGAGGCGGGCTAAATGAATCATCACAAAGGAGTGGGTGTACTGTGCACCTTGCTTTGTGAAGGCGATGTGAAAAGCCGCCAAGGTGAAAATACTTTCATTACGGCGGCTTTTTTGTGGGTGGATTCCGGATGCCTGACGCGGATTTTGCTGCGTTTCTTGGATCGAGCGCCGCCCGCGCGGCGCTTCGCGGGTAGAACCCGCTCCCACGTTGGTTGCAACGTGCCATGGCCTGTTGGATTGGCGTTGAGGGTTATTCGAACTGCGGCTGGAATTTTTTTACCGCCGCCAGGGCGCAGCCTTCGTCCTTGTCGCCGCCTGGTGCGCCGGACACGCCAAGCCCCCCCAGCACCTGGCGATCGGCCTTGCGCAAGGTTACCCCACCCGGAATGAACAGCACCTGCGGCACGGTGTTCAACGCGCCGTTGGCCGGGCCGTCGAGCTTGGCGGCCAGCAGTTCGCTGATGGTGTCCTTGTCGAACGCCTGGCCATAGGAGAAGGCGGTGTAGGCCTTGCGGTAGGACACCGACAACGACTGCAGCGGCACGGTATCGCCCTTGATCACCGCTTGGGCGTGGCCGGACGGGTCGACCACCGTGGCGGTCACCGACCAGCCCTTGGCGGCGCAGGTCTGCACGGCCTCGGCGGCTAGTTGCTGGGCCACTTGCCAGGGCAGTTTCTGGCTGCTGACCAGGTGGCTGGGGGCGGCCTGGGCGCACAGCGTGGCCAATGTCAGCGCCAGGGTGGCGCCGCTGCGCAGCAGGGGAGAGGTGGGCATGGCAGTTTCCTTTTCGAGGTTGATGAAAATCCTTTCACTCGCCGTGGCGAAAGCAGTTCCCAATACTGGCCTGGCGGCTGGAACCTTCACTGAGATCGGGTTTCAGACGCTATGACCAGGCCCGATGCTGTTGCTCGGGTTTTTTTCAGCATCGGCCTGAAACCGGTTTCAGTCAAATCCGGAGATGATGTGTGAAAACGTCCGCAAGCCTGTTGTTAACCGCGGGGCTGCTGCTGGGCAGTGCCCTGCCTGCCCTGGCCCTGGCCGAAACCGTCGACCGCAGCGATATCCCCATCGGCTCCCTGGACGAGGTGGCCGCGTTCCAGGGCCTGGGCCCGTCCGGCATCGTCGTCACGCCGTCGGGGCGCACCTTCGTCGGCTTCCCGCGCCACGCCATCAACCACACCGGCATGACCTTGGGCGAGCTGGTAGGGGGCAAGCTGGTGCCGTACCCCGACGCGGCCACCAGCCTGCCGTCCGACCGCAGCGACGCGCAGAAGCTGATCTCCGTGCACGGCATGACCACCGACACCCAGGGCCGCCTGTGGCTGATCGACGACGGCAAGCGTGGCGGCATCGACGGCATCAAGCCCGGCGCCGCCAAGGTAGTGGGCATCGACCCGCAGACCAACAAGGTGTTCGCCTCGGTGGTGCTCAAGGACGCGTTGCGCCAGGACAGCCACATGAACGACCTGCGCATCGACCTCACCCACGGTGCCCAGGGCACCGCCTACGTGGCCGATTCGTCGTTCGGCGAAGCCCCGGCCATTGTCGTCGTCGACCTGGCCACCGGGCATCAGCGCCGGGTGCTCAGCAAAGACCCGTCGGTGCTGCCGCAACAGGACTTCGTCACCCAGCTGGACGGGGTGCCCATGCGCTACCAGGGCAAGGCCAGCGCCTTCCCCCACGGCGGCGTCGACAGCATCACCCTCAGCGCCGACAGCAGCCGCCTGTATTACTCGCCGCTGACCAGCCGCCACCTGTGGAGCATTCCCACCGCCGCCCTGGCCAATTTCGACGACAGCGACAAGCAGCTCGCCGCGCAGATTCGTGACGAGGGCGAGAAGGTCATGACCGACGGCATCGCCACTGACGCCCAGAACCGTATTTACCTGACCGACTCCGAACACCGGCAGATCCTGCGCCGCTGGCCCGACGGCCACTTCGACGTGGTGCTGCGCGACCCGCGGCTGGTGTGGCCGGACGGCATCTTCGTGGCCGGCAACCAGGTCTACGTGACCCTGGGCCAGTGGGATCGCCTGGGCCAGCACAGCGACACCCGCAAGCCGCCGTACCTGCTGATTCGCACGCCCATCGACGGCACGCCGGTCTACGACGCGCAGCCGCACTGATTGCTCACTGACATGGAGGCACCCCCCGCAATGAACGCGATAAAACCCATGACCCTGGCGCTAATGGCAGTCGCCTCTGTCGCTAACGCCCAGCAAGCCCCTGCGCCACAGGGCGAGCTGGTGGCGGCCCTGCAGAACACCGAGGCCAGCGGCATTGTCGTCACCCCCGGCGGCCGCACCTTCCTGACGCTGCCCCGGGCCGGCAGCAACCACACATTCCCCTCGGTGGTGGAATTGGTGAAGGGCAAGCAGGTGCCGTTCCCCGACCTGGCCACCACCACCGACACCGGCAAGCCGCTCACCGATTGGCTGGTGTCGCCCCTGGGCCTGACACTGGCCGGCAACACCCTGTGGGTGCTGGACGAAGGCAAGCGCCCGGGCATCGACGGCATTCCCGACGGCTCGGCGAAGCTGGTGGGCATCGACATCACCACCCGCAAGGTGCTCAAGACCATCGTCTTCCACAAGCCGTTCCTGCGCGATAGCGTGCAGCTCAACGACCTGCGCATCGACCCCGACCACGGCGCCCAGGGCACGGTGTACATCTCCAACAACGGCTTCTCCAGCCCCTCGGACTGTTCGCTGATCGTGGTGGACATCGCCACGGGCAAGATGCGCGAGCTGTTCCACAACCTGCCGCAGACCTCGCCCGCGCCCGGCTACATGACCTACGTCGAAGGCCAGCCCCACGCCTACAGCCTCGACCACCCGACCATGCCCCAGGGCGGGGTCAACGGCATCGAGCTGTCGCCGGACTACAAGAAGCTGTACTGGACCATTCCCACCAACCCCAACTACTACAGCATCGACACCGCCGCGCTCAGCGACTTCAACCGGCCCGAGGATGCGCTGGTCAAAGACATCCACTTCGAGGGCCAGGTTGCCTCCAACGGCGGCATCGCCGTGGACGCCAAGGGCACCCTGTACTTCGGCGACGCCTCGCGCTACTCGATCATCAGCCGCGACAACGCCGGGCAATTTGCGCTGGTGGGCCGCGACCCGCGGTTGATCTGGCCGGACGGCCTGTACTGGCAGGGCGGCTACCTGTACGTCACGGTGGGGCAGTGGCAGCGGGTGCCGGGGCTGCACGGCGGCAAGGACCTGCGCACCGCGCCGTACAACATCCTGCGGTTCAGGACGGCAATGTAAAAACTGCGTACCGGGCCTGTTACTCACTGGCTACCCACCAGGCAGGCTCTATGCTGGACAGTGCGAAAGCGCAGGCGATAAGGTATTCGCCACGTCGGGGGCGAACATCGCCGCCCGGCGTTTTCGTCAATGCATGTCCCTCAAGGAGCCGACGGTGAGCTTGCACAGAGAACGGCTGATGGGCGTCGCCAGCGACGCTGCCCATGACGCCCCCACGGGGGCGGTGGCGACGCTGCTGGCAACCGAGTGGGCCCAGGCCCTGCGGTTGCGGCAACCCTTGTCGTTGATCGTGGTGACCGTCGACCAGTTCCCGGCGTTCTGCCGCCAGCAGGGCCGCGAGCAGGGCGAGGTGCACCTGGGCCACTTAGGCCAGTTGCTCGACGCCATCGCCCGGCGGGCCCGCGACAGCGCCGGGCGCTGCTCAGCCGATGCGTTCATGCTGGTGCTGCCGGAAACCCCGGCCGACGGCGCGCAGGTGGTGGCCGAGCGCTGCCACCAGGCCATTCGCGCAGCCCAGGCCCAACACCCGCTGACCGCCAGCATTGGCGCAGGTACGCTGATACCCCGCAGCGAGGCGGGGCATTCGGCGTTCTTCAATGCGGTGGCGCAGTTGTGCGACGAAGCCGCCCGGGCGGGCGGCGATCGCGTGGCGACGCGGCATTTCGGCCAGTCCTACACCGGTGCCATGCGCGCCTGAGGGTGGCAGCCGCTGTTACGAGACGGTCCCCCCGTAGCAGCTGCCGCCAGGCTGCGTCATGCCATCACACGATTCAGTTAGGCGGGGCCGAAGCGCTGTCGCCGCCGCTGTCGCCACCATCATCATCGTCGTCATCGTCATCACTGGTGCCAGCGCCACCCGAGGTGTCCTGCTTGCCGCTGTAGCCACCGCCACCGTTGTCGGTGCCGCCGCTGCGGCCCGGGTCGGCGCCTTGCGTGCGCGGGTCGGCGCCAGGGCTGGACGGCGAGGCATCGGTGCCGTTGTTGATGGAGATGTCGGACGCCGCCAGGGCCACCGCCGAGGTGGCGGACAGCAGGCTGGCGACCGCCAGGGTAAGCAAGGTTTTCCTGAACATGGTGGCGCTCCCTCGATAAGGACGTTTCACCAGCTTAGGCAGGGGGCGGGGCGCCGTCGATCCAATGTTGCGACCGACGGCGATATTTCATCTTACCGGCGGTCGACCCACACGGTCTGGGCGTTGCAGAACTCGCGCAAGCCGAAGTGCGACAGCTCGCGGCCGAATCCGCTTTTCTTCACGCCGCCAATGGCCACACGGGGGTCGGAGGCGCAGTAGCCGTTGATGAACACGCCGCCGGTGTCCAGCGCTGCGGCCAGGCGCTTGGCCAGCGCGACGTCGGCGGTCCACACGCTACCGGCCAGGCCGAACTCGCTGTCGTTGGCCAACTCAACCGCATGGGCGGCGTCGCGGCAGGCAATGATCGAGGCCACCGGGCCGAACAGCTCCTGCTTGAACGAGGTCATGTCCGGCGTCACGTCGCCCAGGATGGTCGGCGCGTAGTAGTTGCCCACGCCTTCCACCTTGTGGCCGCCCAGCAGCAGGGTGGCGCCTTCGGCCAGGGTCTGTTGCACCTGGCCGTCCAGCTCGTCGCGCAGGTCGTAGCGGGCCATGGGGCCGATGTAGTTGCCTTCCTGCAGCGGGTCGCCGACCTGCATGGCCTTGACCGCCGCCACCAGTTTCTCGGTGAAGGCCGGCAGCACGCTGTCTTCGATGATGAAGCGCTTGGCGGCAATGCACACCTGGCCCACGTTCTGGAAGCGGCCGATGGCGGCGGCCTTCACCGCTTCGTCGAGGTCGGCGTCGGCCAGCACGATGAACGGGTCGGAGCCGCCCAGTTCCAGCACGCATTTCTTCAGTGCGGCACCGGCCTGGGAGGCGATGGCGGCGCCGGCGCGCACGCTGCCGGTGACAGTCACGGCGGCGATGCGCGGGTCATTGATGGCGCTGGAGACGCCGTCGTTGCCCACGTTCAGCACTTCGAACGCACCTTCCGGCACGCCGCCTTCGCGCAGGGCCTGGGCCAGCAGCAGCGCGCTTCCCATCACGTTCGGCGCGTGCTTGAGCACGTAGGTGTTGCCCGCCAGCAGAATCGGCACGGCGCCACGCAGCACTTGCCAGATGGGGAAGTTCCATGGCATCACGGCCAGGATCGGGCCGATCGGGCGGTATTCGATAAAGGCCTTGTCGCCCGGCACCTGGGTCGGCTCAGGTGCCAGCAGTTCCGGGCCCTGGGCGGCATACCACTCGCACAGGCCGGCGCATTTTTCCACTTCGGCGCGGGCCTGCAGAATCGGCTTGCCCATTTCCAGGGTCATGCTGCGGGCCAGGGCCTCGCTGTTGTTGCGCAGCGCAGCGGCGACGTTGACCAGCACGGCGGCGCGGTCGGCCACCGATACCTGGCGCCACTGGCGGTAGGCGTCGGCGCTGCGGGCCAGGGCCTGGTCCAGCTGGGCGGCACTCTGGAACGGGTAGCGCGCCAGTTCTTCACCGGTGGCCGGGTTCAGGGAAACGGCGTAGTCGATAACGGCGGGGGCATTCATGGCAAACCTCCAAGGCAGTAGATGAGCGTTACCTTATGCCCTTGATCGCTTCATGAATAATGAATAATAATCAGTGAAATGCTCACGAAACGAGAAAGTATCATGGACCTGACCCAGCTCGAACTGTTCAAGGCCGTTGCCGAGGAGGGCAGCATCACCGCCGCTGCCGCCAAGGTGCACCGGGTGCCGTCGAACCTGACCACGCGCATCAAGCAGCTGGAAAGCGAGTTGGGCGTGGACTTGTTCATTCGCGAGAAACTGCGCCTGCGGCTGTCGGCCAACGGCCACAGCTTCCTTGATTACACCCGGCGCATTCTCGACCTGGTGGACGAGGCCAGGCTGGCGGTGTCCAGCGGCGAGCCCCAGGGCGTGTTCACCCTGGGCTCGCTGGAAAGCACGGCGGCGGTGCGCATCCCGCCCTTGCTGGCGGCCTACCACCAGCGCTACCCCAAGGTAGAGCTGGACCTGTCCACCGGGCCCTCAGGCGACATGATCGACGGCGTGCTGGCCGGGCGCTTCGCTGCCGCGTTCGTCGACGGCCCGCTGCACCCGCTGCTCGACGGCATTTCGGTGTTCGAGGAAGAAATGCTGCTGGTGACCGCCAAGGGCCATGCGCCGGTGACCCGCGCCCTGGATGTGAGTGGCGAGACGGTGTACGCCTTCCGCGCCAACTGTTCGTACCGGCGGCACCTGGAGAGCTGGTTCATCGCCGACGGCGCCACGCCGGGGCGCATTTTCGAGATGGAGAGTTACCACGGCATGCTCGCCTGCGTCAGCGCCGGCGCCGGGCTGGCCATGGTGCCGCGCAGCATGCTCGAAAGCATGCCGGGCAGCAGCAACGTCAGCGCCTGGCCCCTGGGCGGTGAATACAGCTGGCGCCAGACCTGGCTGACCTGGCGCCGCGGCACGCGTTCGCCCAACCTGCTGGGCATGCAGGAGATGCTGGAGAGTCAGGCCTCGGCGGCCACGCGCCCGGCGTAGTCGCGGGCAAACTGCGCGGCGATGCGCCCCGAGCGCGAGCCGCGCTGGGTGGCCCAGCGCAGGGCTTCGACGTGGGCCTGGGCAAAGGCGTCCGCGGGCACCCCGCAGGCCGCCAGCCATTCGTTCACCGCGCCAAGGAACTCGTCCTGGGAGAAGGGGTAGAACGAGATCCACAGGCCGAAGCGCTCCGACAGCGAGATCTTTTCTTCCGACTCCTCGCCGGGGTGCAGGTCGCCGTTTTCGCCGCGTTTCCAGTTGAGGTTGTCGCTGGCGCGCTCGGCCATCAGGTGGCGGCGGTTGGAGGTGGCGTAGATCAGCGTGTTAGCCGCCTGGCCGGCCACCGAGCCGTCGAGCACGGTCTTCAGGCTCTTGTAGCCAATGTCGCCTTCCTCGAAGGACAGGTCGTCGCAGAACAGGATGAAGCGCTCGGGGCGGCCGGTGGTGAAGTCGAGGATCTGCGGCAGGTCGCCGATGTGCGCCTTGTCCACCTCGATCAGGCGCAGGCCCTGGCCGTGGAAGCGTTCCAGGCAGGCCTTGACCAGCGACGACTTGCCGGTGCCACGGGCGCCGGTCAGCAGCACGTTGTTGGCCGGGCGGCCTTCGACGAACTGGCGGGTGTTCTGTTCGATCAGGCGCTTCTGCCGGTCGATGTTCTGCAGGGCGTCGAAACTGATCAGGCTGGGCTGCTTGACCGCCGCCAGCACCGGCTGTTCCACGCCGCGCACGCGCCGGTAGTGCCATTGGAAGGCGATGGCGTTGCTGTCGAACACCAGCGCCTGGTCGGGCGGAAAGGCACGCTCCAGGCTGTTGGCGATGCGTTCGAGTTGGGCGAGCAGGGCAGAGCTGTCAACGGTCATGGACATGGTGGTATCACAGTGCAGGGATGGCTGGGCACAAGCTTAGGGATAGGGCAAAGTGTGCGTCTAACGATAAAAGGGCGCCTGCATGCGTAAAACGGACATTGTCGACCACGGCGAACCGACGGACGCGCGCGGCGTGGCTGCCGTGGCCCTGGACTTCGACGACGGCCACTGGGTGGCCACCCATCGCCACCACAACGCGCAGCTGCTCTACGCCACCCAGGGCGTGCTGGTGGTGGGCACCGCCGAGGGCCATTGGCTGGTGCCCAGCGACCGCGGGTTGTGGATACCGCCGGGGGTGGCGCACTGGACGCGCATGGTCGGCGCGGTGCGGGTGCGCACCCTGTACATCGAGCCTGCGCAGGTGCCCGCGCACCTGCCGGGCAGTTGCTGCGTGCTGGGGGTGCCGGCGCTGCTGCGCGAGCTGATCCTGGCGGCGGTGGCCATCCGCACCCCGCCGGCCGCCGATAGCCGCGATGGCCGGGTCATGGCGCTGATGCTCGATGAGCTGAACCAGCAGCAGCCGTTGCCGCTGCACCTGCCGCACCTGCGGCACCCGGCGTTGCAGCCGTTGAGCGAGCAGATTCTGCTGGGCCAGGGCCTGGAATTGGAACTCAACGACTGGGCCGGGCAGCTCGGCGTGAACCCCAAGACCCTGCAGCGCTGGTTCGTGCGCGACACCGGCATGACCTTCGGCAAATGGCGCCAGCAGGCGCGGCTGCTGACCGCCCTGCAGCGCCTGGCCCTGGGCCACAGCGTGCTGGAGGTGGCACTGGAGGTCGGCTACAACACCCCCAGCGCCTTCAGTGCGATGTTCCGCCGCCAGTTCGGCGTGTCGCCCAGTGAGTGGTGACGCGGCCTGTGGCCTTACCCCTGCAACCGCGCCAGGCGCTCGACGATCGACGGGCGTTGTGCGCGCCACTCCTGGGCAGTGATCCCCAGCAGCATCACGTCCAGCCGCTCGCCGTCCTTGCACACGTTCTGACGGCGCACGCCCTCCAGCACGAACCCGAACTTCTGGTGCAGGCGTACCACTGCCGGGTTGCTGGCCAGCACCTCGCAATTGAGCTTGGCCAGGCCCACCTCGTCGAAGGCATGGTCCAGCAGCCAGCACTCGACCTGGCTGCCCAGCCCTTTGCCCTGCAGTTCGCTGTCCAGGTAAAACGCCCAGTCCGCGCTGCGGTGCAGGTGGTTGATGGCGTTCAGTGACACCAGGCCACGGGGCACGTCGTCGACCATTACCACGAACACCGCCTGGCGGGCGTTGCCGGCCAGGCTGGCGAGCCAGGCTTGGTGTTCGCCCAGGCTGATCTCGTGGTCGGTGTACATGTACTTGCGCACCTGCGGTTGGTTGCGCAGTTGGCGCACGCGCTCCTGCACCTCGGTGCTGGTAGCGAGGATGGGCACGAAGGCAATCATGCCAGGTACTCCCGCGCCGCCTGCAGGATCTCGTCCGACAGCGGGTGGCCCTCGGTCGCCCGCGCCAGGGTGATGGCGCCGACCATCAGGGTGAACTCCATCAACGCCGCGTGGCGGCGCTGCTCGGACTGTTCCTGGCCCATCACCGCCTCGTAGTCGTCCAGCAACGCGCCAACGCCGTCGGTGTAGGCCTGGCGCAGGGGGCTGCCCTCGGGCTCGCGGCACACGTCGCCGGCAAAGCCCACGGTGGGGCAGCCGTCGCCGGGGGCGTCGCGGTTGCTGTCGGCCAGGTAATGGTCGATCAGCACCCGGCGCGCGCCTTTGCGGTCGCGGGTCGGTTCGGTGCGCTCGGCCCAGCGTTGCACCGACTGTTCGAAGGCCTGGCGGCAGGCTTGGGCGGCGAGGGCTTCCTTGGACTCGAAATGGCCATAGAAGCCACCGTGGGTGAGGCCGGCGGCGCTCATCACGTCGGCCACGCTCAGGCCCTTGAGGCCGCGCTCGCGGAACAGGCGGGTGGCCACCTGCAGGATGATTTCACGGTTGCGTTCGGTTTGTTGGCGGGATACGCGGGGCATGATGATCTCGGCGTTGCTTGAACAGATAAGGGGCAGGTCATTGTTCGCGGGCGCGGCGCGCCGCGTAGGCCAGCAGGTGCGTGTAGGCCAGGCGCAGCACGGAGCGGTCCGGGGTCTCGACGTCTTCGGCCGGGCGCCGGCGCAGCAGGTCCCCCAGCACATGATCGGCCTCGGTGCCGTCGCCGCGCTCGACGTCGCGCAGCATCGAGGCGGTCAGCGCCGAGCCTGGCTCGGTCAGCACCTGCAGGAACGCCTCGCGCACCGGCTCGCGCGGCGGGTAGCCGGCGCGCCGGGCAATGGCCGAGCACTCCTCGAACAGGTCGCAGATCAGGTCTTCGCCGCCTGCGGCCACCACGTCGCCGACGCTGGCGCGCATCAGGCAGGTGATGCCACCGCCGGTGGCGATGAACAGCCATTTCTCCCACATTTCCTGGGTGATGTCCGGGCTCAGCTGGGCGGCGAAGCCGGCGTTGTCCAGCGCCTCGAACGCCGCCTGCACACGGGCGCCGTCCTGGCCCACGCGCGCACCGAACGCCAGGTCGTCGCGCTGGTTGAAGTGCACGATGGTGCCGTCGGCGCGCTTGTCCAGCGACACGAAGCACTTGCCGCCCAGCACCTTGTCGGCGCCGAAACGGGCGTCCAGCAGCTCCAGGTGGCGCATGCCGTTGAGCAGCGGCAGTATCAGGGTATCGGGGCCCACCGCCGGTGCGATGTCGGCCATCACGGCGTCCAGTTGCCCGGCCTTGCAGCTGAGCAGGATCAACCCGAACGGGCGGTCGATGTCCCGTGCCTGCAGCCATGGCACCCGGGGCAGGTCGATGTTGCCCAGCGGGCTGCGCACACGCAGGCCGTGCTCATCCAGTTGCTGGCCGCGCGCCGCGCGCACCAGGAAGGTGACGTCGCGCCCGGCCGCCAGCAGGCGCCCGCCAAAATAGCCGCCGACGGCACCGGCCCCCACGATCAAAATCCGCATGATCTAGTAACTCCTTTTCATTGAGGTCCAGGTGTGGGCATTAAAGCCCCCATAAAATATAGGCCGATCACCCTCGTTCGAATAGAGTGTGATCGACCTTTATTTTTTTGCCAGCGACGGGAACTTATGCCGGTCGCCAATTCACCCCTTCGATGCCAAATTTTTCTGCCAGCGGCTTGCTGGTCTTTTTCACTCGTTCGCGGCCGAAGCGGCCAATGCGGCCCACCCCGGCGTCACAACTTGCCCAGTGCCACGCCTCGCCGTTGTCCATGGTGTGTGCGCGGATGATGAACGATTTCGGTACGCCATGAAGCGTGTAGTCAATGACGTAGAGTTTTGCGCTGTTCATAAAACTGAAGTTCCTCCCTGTGACAGTTTTAGTGAGTCCAGGGTGGGAAAAAAATTCAGTCGGATTGTAGGACGCCCGGCCTATTCGCCACTGACCGTCCAGTGCACCGCGTCCTTGGGAAACACCACCTGTTCCAGGCGGTGGGCAATGCCGCAGGTCAGCGAGTCATCGGCGGCGATGACTTTCTCTTCAGCCGATAGGCATTTGAAAATATCCAGTTTCTGCTCGGCGTCTGCGGTCTCGTCCTTGAAGATGGTGACGTAGCGCTCCAGATCGTTGTTGAGGCTGGAGAGGTATTCGCGCAGGCGCGAATGGTCCACCGAATTCTGGCTGAAGTACCAGTTCATGGGGTGGATGAGGAAACGTGATTGTGGCGCGGCGATGCGTTCGGTGCCGGCCAGGTAGACGATGATGCCCATGGACTCGATGTTGCCGGAATTGATGGTGCGCACCGGAATGCCCAGGGACTTGATGAACGTGTAGATGGTAAAACCGAAGTTGGTGCTGCCGCCCGACGACGACATGTTCAGCCACAGCGACTCGGCGCCGGCCTTCAGCGCTTCAAGGCAGCGGTCACGCAGGCGTTCGTGGGTACTCTGGTCGATCTGGCAATGGAAATGAACAATGTGTTGGCTCACCGTCATGTCCTTGTTGTTGCGGGGTATGCAGGCCGGGGACGCTGCCCCGGCCCTGACTCAGCGATTAGCTGCGGCCGCCACCATGGCTGCCTTGACCGCCTTTTTTGCTGCTATCGGGAGTTGCTTTGCTCCGGTCGTTTGGCATTTTGCCTGCAGTCGAGCCGGAAGATGCCTGTCCGCCTTTTTTGCCGGCGTCGGAGGCTTTTTCACGATCATTGGAGAAGTTTCCTGGGTTCGACTTGCCTGTGTTAGCCATGATTCTCTTCCTCTGTTTTATCGGATGTGCAAGGCCAGTGGCCCTGCATTAACTGTGAAAGGCAAAGCCGATAAAAGTTTATTGATTATAGAAAGGCGAGACGGGCGGTCTTAGTGTTTTTGGCTTGAATATTTAGTGCCAAAACGACTGTCGCGCCGCCCGTCTCCTGCATGGGCTGTCAGCACAGGCAGAACAACGCCACCTGGGGCTCATCGCTGATCCACTGGTGGCACACGCGCCAGCCGCCCAGTGCTGCCATCTCGGTGAAAGACTCGACGGTGAACTTGTGCGAGTTCTCGGTATGCAGGCGCTCGCCCTCGGCAAAGTGGAAGGCCTGGCCGGCCACTTGCACCACTTGTTCGCGCTGGCTCACCAGGTGCATTTCCATGCGCTGCAACTCGGCGTTCCACAGCGCCAGGTGGCGGAAGTCGTCGATCACGAAGTTGCCGTTCAGCTCACGGTTCATGCGTTTGAGCAGGTTGAGGTTGAACGCCGCAGTGACGCCGGCGGCATCGTCATAGGCGGCTTCCAGGATGGCTGGCTCCTTGACCATGTCCACGCCGACGATGAACCAGGCGTTGCGCCCCAGCAGCGTGTGCGCCGACCGCAGGAACTGCACGGCTTGCGGGCGGGTGAAGTTGCCGATGGTAGAGCCTGGGAAGAAGCCCACGCGAGGCTTGCCCTTTACCGCATCGGGCAGGTGCAGGGCGCGGGTGAAGTCGTCCACCTGGGGCGCTATTTGCAGCTGCGGGTAGCGATCGCGCAGGTGGCTGGCGGCGTTGTCGAGGGCGTCCTGGCAGATGTCGATGGGCACGTAGACGCTGACCTGCGGCGCTGCGTCCAGCACCAGGCGGATCTTGTCGCAGGCACCGCTGCCGAACTCCACCAGCGCCGCGCCCTCGGGGATCACCGCACCGATCTGCGCCGCCACGTCGGTGAGCAGGCGGGTTTCGGCGCGCGTGGGGTAGTACTCGGGGGTGGTGCAGATGGCCTCGAACAGCTGCGAGCCGGCGGCGTCGTAGAAGTACTTGGGCGACAGGCTCTTGTGCGGCGCCGACAGGCCGGCGATCACGTCGCGGGCGAACTCGCTGTTGTGCAGGCCGTCCTGGCACACGTCGCGGGCCAGGCGCAGGCCGCAGAACATCCAGCGCAGGCCGGGGGTGAAGAAGTTGCGGTAGCTGGGCCGGCAGTGCTCGGCGCTGGTGATGCTGGCGCCACCGCGCAGCACCATCTGGTTGACCATGAACTTACCGTTGTACTCGCCCACCGCCGAGGGCGCCGGGTGGAAGCCGGGGTAGGGGCAGTAGGCGCTCTGGGTCCATTGCCAGGCCACGTCGTCCACCTGCTCGAGCAGGCCGGTGGTGGCCGCCAGCTCCCACTCGGCCTCGGTGGGCAGGCGCGCCTCGGCCCAGGTGGCGAAGGCGCAGGCTTCGTAGTAGCTGATGTGGGTGACGGGGGCGTCGGGGTCCACGGGCACCAGGCCGGCCAGGGTCATCACCTGCCAGTGTTCGCCGTCCCGTTGCCAGTACAGCGGTGCCTGCCAGTCCTGCTCGCGGGCCACGGCCCAGCCGTCGGACAGCCACAGGCCCACCGTGGCATAGCCGCCGGCGGCCATGAAGCGCAGCCATTGGCCGTTAGTCACCAGCCGGTCGCTGATCTCGAACGGCGCCAGGTACGCCTTGTGGCGCGGGCCTTCGTTGTCGAAGGCGAAGCCGTCGCCGTCGTGGCCGATGTCCACCAGGCCACCGTCCAGCGCCTTGAACTGGCCTTCGCGGCCGCCGGCATCGGCCGGCCAGGCCGGGTCGTAGGCAGGCTTGAGGGCCGACAGGCTGAACAGGTGGAGGATGTCCATCAGCAGCAGTTCCTGGTGCTGCTGTTCATGGGCCAGGCCCAGGTCCACCAGGGCCAGGGTGGCGGCGTCCAGGTCCATGGCCAGCAGGCTGCCCATGTGCAGGTCGACGTATTGCCGGTAGGCCATCACCTGGTCCAGCGCCGGGCGCGTCATCAGCCCGCGCTGGGGCCGTGGCTGGCGCGGCCCCACGGCTTCATAGTAGGAGTTGAACAGGTAGACGAAGCTGGGATCGAACGGCCGGTATTCGGGCAGGTTGGGCACCAGCAGGAAGGTCTCGAAGAACCAGGTGATGTGCGCCAGGTGCCACTTGGTGGGGCTGGCGTCGGGCATCGACTGGGCCACCATGTCCTCCGGGGTCAGGGGGCTGGCCAGGCGCTCGCTATGGCGGCGCACCTGGCGGTAGCGCTGCAGCCGCTCATCGGCCAGGGTGGGCAGGGTTTCCAGTGCGTGGCGTGGCATCAGGTTCATCAGTCAAGGCTCCGCGGCTGCGTCGATGGCGACGTGAGTTGGCGAGGTGACTGCCCGGCAAACGGCCTACAGGCCCAGGGCATCGAGGGTCTTGGGGTCGGGCTGGCCGTCGAAAAAGGCCTCCAGCACCTGGTTGAACGGGCTGGGGTCGTCGGCAGCGTTGGCAAACAGGGTCATGCACGAGCGTAGCTTGAGGTCATCGGGCGGGGCGAAGATCTGCCCGACCGCTCGTCCTTTCAGCGCTGCCACGGCGGCGCTGGCCTGCAGCAGGCGCGGGCCCAGCAGCGGATGCTGCAGGTAGGCCAGCGCCTCGCCGGCGCCGCTGATGGCGAACTGGCGGGCCATGTCGGTGCGACCCAGGCCCTGGATCTGCGGGAATATGAACCACATCCAGTGGGTGCGCTTCTGGCCGCCCTGCAGCTCGTGCAAGGCCTGCTCGAACACCGGGCGCTGGGCTTCGACGAAACGCTGGAGGTTGTAGGTGTCCATGGGGTTCACCGCGCAAGGGGCAGGTCTTCAGATGACCGTGGCGGTGGCGGTGAGTTCTAAATAGTTCGGTGTGGGGCCTCGGACGCGGCCTGGCGGCCGCTGCTACGGGGGCGGCGTCCGGCCGCGCCGCGCTTACACGGAAGGGCGCTGCGGCCGCTCATGCACCAACGCCAAGGTTGCGTCCAGCAGTTTCACCATCTCGTCGATGTCCTGGCGCATGTCCATGTGCTGGCGCGCCTCATCGTGCAATTCCAGGCGCAGCTTGAGCCGCGACAGCGGTGTACGCAGGTCGTGGGACACCGCGCCCAGCAGGTAGCCGCGCTGGCGCAGTTGCTCGCGGATGCGCCACTGCATGCGGTTGAAGGTCTGGGTGGCCTGCCGGGCTTCCAGCAGGCCGTACTCCAGCACCGGCAGCGGCGGGCTGTCGAGGTCGTCGCTCAGGCGCTCGGCAGCGGCGCTGAAGTGGCGGATGGGCCGCGACAGCAGCTTGGAGCAGTACCAGGCCGCCACCACCAGGGTACTGATCTGAATCACCAGCGGCACGATCGGGCCGTCGAAGGGCGTGCGCGGCGGGGGCGGCGGCAACGGCTCGTCCAGGTCCAGCTCGCGCAGCTCCATGGCGTGGAAGCGCGCGTCCTCCTGCTGCTTGCCATAGGCCTGGAACCACACGAACGCCAGGCAATGGGCGAGCACGATAGCAATCACCGAAATACCAAACAGGCGGGCAAACAGGGAGTTGGCGAAGCGCGGCAGACGAAAGCTGGACATGCGGGGGCTCTTGGGCCGGATAGATCCGAGCAGCCAGCATCGCGCCCGGTTGTGTCGCGTTGATTTCACGAATGTATCGGTGAGTGCGGCAGAAAAGGGTTTGCGACGGCGGGTGCAAGGTTCAGGACACCGCAGGAACAAAAAACCGGGCATTGACCCGGTTTGTATAGCCTTGAAACGTTCTCAGCGCGAAACGTCGGCGTCCGACAAGCGGCCGCCGGCTTTGCCAGCGAATACCGACCCTTCTACCTTGGCAAAGGCATCAATGGCTGTTTCTGAGAAAAAGCTTTTGTAGTGCGGCGAGCGCTGGAGGCGTTCAAGCTTCGCAAGTGCTTCTTCTTTGATTTTCGGGTTGACGTTAGCGGCCATCTTCAGGTACCTCGCTGATTGCCCCATGATAGGTTGGCCGAAGATCGTAGGCAAGACCCACTCCACCGACCTGCTGGAACCCCTCCTGGTGGTACGCATCACGCGCTCCGGGATTTGGGTCATTGATCACTACATATTCCATCCCGAGCAGCATTGCGTAGTTGCGCGCGGCACTCAACGCCAGTGGCGCGATGTAGCCACGGGTAGGCAAGCTGTTGTCCGGATTACGTTCCAGGTACAGCACAAAGACTTTCTCCCTGCTGGCCTTAGGTGTCGCCCAGCACAGTCCGGCCAAGGTTCCGTCGTACCAAATCG
The DNA here is from genome assembly GCF_056312595.1 of Pseudomonas sp. GYB4201. Classification (NCBI taxonomy): domain Bacteria; kingdom Pseudomonadati; phylum Pseudomonadota; class Gammaproteobacteria; order Pseudomonadales; family Pseudomonadaceae; genus Pseudomonas; species Pseudomonas sp. GYB4201. The sequence continues at coordinate 125,500 of NZ_JBWGIG010000013.1, forward strand.
CCACGTCCAAAGCCATGAAGTGGGCTGGCCTGGTCTTCCAGGCGAGGATTCGCTCCCAACCGAAATCATAGGCAGTCAACCAGGCTTCATACTGTGCCACGGCAGGTTCATCGATTTCGGTCATTTCCAACAGCGGACGCTCGTAACGTACAGGCCTGGATGCAATTTCCAGGACCGCCGCTTCGCGGGCGGCATCCTGGAAACTTCTGAGTGTTTCGAGATTCACGTACGGCTTCCTGAGCAGCATTTCCCTTGGGCGGAATGGTAAGCGCTGATTTGGAAGGAAGCAGGCGAAACTCTGTATGGAAAGGTTTCGGTCCAGAGGCCGGCTGGAAACCCGCAAACCCGGGGCGTTCACGGAGGCGAGTGTTTAAAGAAGTCCAAGTGGTGTGGCAAACTGCCACGCCGAAAACCCCTCGCATTTGCGACCGTTGCTCAGCTAAGTCTTTGCTTCTCAAGCACAATCCCGGACAATCGCCCCCCCTTTTATGGCCGGGGCGCTGCCTGCTTCATGTTTCATCCCGTCTCGGCCACGTATGAATAACCGGCAAGCGGAGATTCGACCGGATGAATGAACAGGCCAACAGCCTCGACCAACACTATGCGGCGCCACAAGCGACGCTGAGCCGTTGGAACCGTCACGACACAACCTGGATGCTGGGCCTGTTCGGCACGGCTATCGGCGCCGGAACCCTGTTCCTGCCGATCAATGCAGGCCTTGGCGGTTTCTGGCCCCTGCTGATCCTGGCCTTGCTGGCCTTCCCGATGACGTTCTACGCCCACCGCGGCCTCACTCGTTTCGTGCTGTCGGGGCGTGAGGGCGCCGACATCACCGACGTGGTGGAGGAGCATTTCGGCGCCAAGGCCGGTGCGCTGATCACCCTGCTGTATTTCTTCGCCATCTTCCCCATCCTGCTGATCTACAGCGTGGCACTGACCAACACCGTGGGCAGCTTCATCGAACACCAGCTGCACATGCAGCCACCACCGCGTGCGCTGCTGGCGCTGGTGCTGATCGTCGGCCTGCTGGCCGTGGTGCGCTGCGGCGAGCGCTTCATCGTCAAGGCCATGAGCCTGATGGTGTACCCGTTCATCGTCGCGCTGTTGCTGCTGGCGCTGTTCCTGGTGCCGCACTGGACTGGTGGCATCCTCACCACCGCCAGCAACGTGCCGGAGCCCTCGGCCTTCCTGCACACCCTGTGGCTGGCGATTCCGGTGATGGTGTTCTCGTTCAACCATTCGCCGATCATCTCGGCCTTTGCCGTTGACCAGAAGCGCCGCTACGGCGCCAACGCCGAACAGCGCAGCTCGCAGATCCTGGCGCGCGCCCACGGCCTGATGGTGGTGATGGTGCTGTTCTTCGTATTCAGCTGCGTGCTGACCCTGTCGCCCGAGCAACTGGCGGAAGCCAAGGCGCAGAACCTGTCGATCCTGTCGTACCTGGCCAACCACTTCAGCAACCCGACCATCGCCTTCGCCGCGCCGTTGATTGCCTTCGTGGCCATTGCCAAGTCGTTCCTGGGCCACTACATCGGCGCCAGCGAAGGCCTCAAGGGCCTGATCGTCAAGAGTGGCCGCCGCCCGGCCGCGAAGACCATGGACCGCGTGGTCGCCGCCTTCATGCTGGTGGTGTGCTGGCTGGTGGCAACCCTGAACCCGAGCATCCTGGGCATGATCGAGACCCTGGGTGGCCCGGTGATCGCCGCCATCCTGTTCCTGATGCCGATGTACGCCATCCGTCGCGTGCCGGCCATGCGCCAATACGCCGGCAAGCTGTCGAACCTGTTCGTGGTGATTGTCGGCCTGGTGGCCATCTCGGCGCTGGTCTACACCCTCTAAACGCTAACCCACCCGTAGCAGCTGCCGAAGGCTGCGTCCAGCCGTGACGCGGCCTGGCGGCCGCTGCTACGGGCGAGTGGGTTAGCGCAGCTGCTGCAGCCACCCTGGCTGCCGCAGCCCATCAAACAACCTTCCGTAGTCCGGGTGCAGCCGCGCCGGGGTGCGCGTGCGCCGGTATTCACCGGGCGCCAGGCCCAGGTATTTGCGGAACGCCCGCGCCAGCTGCTGGCCGTCGCCCAGGCCGCCACGGCGGGCGATCTTGTCCACCGGCAGGTCGCTGTCCAGCAGCGCCTGGCGCGCCATGTCCAGCCGCAACAGCACCAGCAACCCGTAGGGGGAACAGCCGCAGTCCTGGCGCAGCAGCCGGCGCAGGGTGCGCTCGCTGGTGTGCAGGTGGGCGGCCGCCTGGGCGATGTTCAGCGGCTGGTCCAGGCGCGGCAGCCACCAGCGGCACAGGCGCAGGGCCGGGCCGTCGCGGGCGGGGCCCTGGCTGTCATCGGCGCCGGGAGGGCAGGGCTGGCCGCGGACGGCGGCGCAGTGGTCGCGCAACAGCAGCAGGGCCATGTCACTGGCGCTCATGCGCTCACTGGTGGTGTAGAACGGGCCGTCAATCTGCAGGCTGCCGCGTTGCTGCACCTGCAGCGCCGGGTAGCGCTGCCCCAGCAGGGCAACTAGGGCGCTGTGGGTGGTGACCTGGCGCCCCTCCAGCAGCCGCGCCGCCGCCAGCCAGAACACCCCCGCGCCCAGCGCCACCACCCGCCGCGCGCGCGGCTGCACCTGGCGCAGCCACTGCAGCAGCTGCGCCGACGGGCTGTCCAGGGCCTGGGCCGGGCCGTGGGCGATGATCAACGTGTCGGGTGCCGGCGGCAATTGTGCGTCCAGGGCCTGGGTCTGCACGCTGACCCAGGGCATGCCCGGCGAGCGCAGCGGCGCGCCATCCAGTGAATACACCCGCGCCCGCAGGCTGGCGTCGCGGCGCAGGCTGCAGCAGGGCCGCAGGTCCAGGGCGTGCAGGGTTTCCAGCAGCTTGATCACGTCCCCCACGTAGCAGCCCGGGTAGCTGAGGATGGCGATTTCGCGCACCACGGCGAGGCTGGCGCCAGGCGCGTTTGCACGCGGCGCGGGGGAGGGGGAGGGGGAGTGGGTGATGGTGTGCAAAAAAATCAAGCCCCGGCCAACTGTGCCGTTAATACCTTCAAGGCAGAAATATTTTCTGCGGCCGCGAAGAAATGTGGCCATTGGCTGTCATCTACGGGTCGCGCTTTTGGCGCTGACACGGGATATTGGCGCGCCGTCAAAACATAGACGTCAAAATATAGTCAGTTAGCTATAGAGGGTCAAGCCTTAAAGCTATGCATCTTGAGAGTTCAACCGCATGAAAATGGAGCCGTCGGCCGGCGCTACCTCCCTGGTGGATGCCAAAGGATTGACAGTGATCGAGGCCACGGGCGTGTCCCTGGACGGCCTGGGTCAGAGAATCTCCGATATAGCTGAATCGCTAGGGGGCAAGCGCAACCTGGCGCGCCAGTCCGGCGTGCACGAGACCCAGCTGTACAAATACATTCGTGGCGGCAGTGCCCCCAGCCTGGCGGTGTGCGTGGCCATGGCGCGGGCGGCGGGGGTGAGCCTGGACTGGCTGATCGCCGGCCAGGCGCCGCTGCCTGCCAGCAACGACCACAGCGTGCTGGTGCAGCGCTACCCGGCGCAGGCCTGCGCCGCCGGCCTGCCGTGGCCGGGCAGCGTGGCGGCCATCGAACCTTTGGCCCTGGGCCGGGTCGAACTCCAGCAGCGCGGGCTGGCCGAACACCGCCTGCTGGCGGTGCAGGTGCCGCGCGGCCAGGGCTGCGCGCCGCTGGGCGAAGGCGGCACGGTGCTGATCGACCGGGGCGCGCCAGGGCTGGCCGGCGATGGCCTGTACCTGCTGGAACTGGGCGGCGTGGTGCGGGTGCAGCGCGTGCAGTTCCAGTGCGACGGCTCGCTCATGCTGCTGGCCATCAACGAGCAATTCCGCGACCTGCACCTGGCGCAAAAGCGCCAGGCGGAACTGAGTGTCATCGGCCGGGTGGTGTGGATCTGCAGCTGGCAAGGCTGAATTGGCCGGATCTGCCGCGCTTGTGGCCGGATGTGCAACGGTTTGGCCGCCCCTGCAAAGGGCTCGACACGTAAGCTGAAAAAGGTCACCAGGCGGCATTCCAGACGCTTGGGACCCACACACTTACGCAACGCTTTTTGCAGGAAATTCCCCTAATGTTCGACTCCAAGTTTCTCAAGGCCGGGGCCGTCGCCCTGATCGGCCTGGGCATCGCTTTCGCCAACAGCGCCAACGCCTCCACCGCCACCGCCGACATGAGCGTCAGCGCCACCGTGGTCGCATCCTGCTCGGTGTCCGCCGGCGCCCTCGCGTTCGGTTCCTACTCGGGCACCGCCGTCACCTCCAGCGCCGCCCTGTCGGTGACCTGCACCAACGACGCGCCTTACACCATCGCCCTGGGCGCGGGCAGCGGCACCGACGCCACCACCTCGGCACGCCTGCTGACCAACGCCTCGGACAGCAGCTCCACCTTGAGCTACGGCCTGTACCAGGACAGCAGCTACGCCACCAGCTGGGGCGACACCACCGGCACCGACACCCTGGCGGGCACCGGCACGGGCGCGGCGCAGGCCATCACCGTGTACGGCAAGATCGCTGCCGATCAGCTGACGGCCAGCACCGGCTCCTACTCCGACACCGTGGTTGTCACCGTCAACTACTGAGCCGTCGGCGAGCCCCCCATGAACCCTGTCACACGCCTTTCCATGGCCTGTGCACTGGCCGGCCTGTGCGCGCTTGCGCCGCAGGCCCGGGCCCAGGCACTGGACATCATCCCCATCGCCCAGGCGCTGGACGCCGGGCAGCACACGGCCAGCTTCACCCTCAGCAACCGCAGTACCCGCCCCACCCGCGTGCAGGTGCGCAGCTTCCAGTGGACCCAGGCGGGCAACACCGACGTGCTGGCGCCCACCCAGGCGCTGCTGGTCAGCCCGCCGTTCGCCAGCATCGCCCCCGGCCAGTCGCAGACCATCCGCATTCTGCTGCGCGGGCCGGCCACTGACGCCGAGCAGGCCTACCGCGTGGTGTTCGACCAACTGCCCGACGCCGACCCCAGCCAGGTGGCCCTGGCGTTCCGCCTGACCGTGCCGGTGTTCGCCAACCCGTTGGCGCGGGCCAAGGCCGACGTGCACTGGCGCACCGTGGAGGACCATGGCCAGTGGTACCTGCTGGCGCACAACGCCGGCCAGGCCCACGCGCAGTTGGCCAACCTGGCCCTGGCAGCCGCCGACGGCCACGCGCTGACGCTCAGCCGCCCGGCGTTGCCTTACTTGCTGGCCGGCCAGGATGGCCGCTGGCTGATCAAGGCCCCGGCCCAGGCGCTGCAGGCCGGCGCGCGCCTGCACCTGACCAGCAGCGGCCGCGGCAGCGCTATGGACAGCTGGCTGACCCTTGACCAGGGCCGTTGAACCCGCCGCCCTACCGGTGCCTGCTGCTGATGCTGGCACTGGCCAGCCCCCTGCCGGCCCACGCCGACACCCTGCTGCTGGAAGTGCTGGTGAACGGCCGCAGCCGCGCCGCCGCCCAGGAAGTGGACGAGCAGGGCGGGCGCCTGTTGGTGGCCGCCGACCAGCTGGCGGCGCTGGGTATCCGCCCGCCGGCCCACGCTGAAGCGCAGGTCGACCTGACCCAGCTGCCCGGCGGCCATTGCCGTTACGACCAGGCCGCCCAGCGCCTCTACCTGGACCTGCCCGACCGCGACCTGGTGGCCCAGGAACTGCGCCACGACCCCGCGCGCCCCAACGCCAGCGGCCTGCGCAGCGACCCGGCGGCGGTGCTCAACTACGACACCCAGTACACCCGCGCCAGCGGCCAGGCCAGCACCAGCACCCTGGCCAGCCTGCGCCTGCTGGGCGGCCCCGGCGTGCTGGAGACCAGCAGCCTGCAGACCCGCAGCCCAACCCTGGACAGCACGGTGCGCCTGGACACCACCTGGAGCCTGGCCGACCTCGATCACCTGCGCAGCTGGAAGGTCGGCGACGTGGTCAACGGCGGCCTCGGCTGGACCCGCCCGGTGCGCCTGGCCGGGGTGCAGATGGCCACCAACTTCGGCCTGCGTCCGGACCTGGTCACCTACCCGCGCCCCGGCATCAGTTCCAGCGTGGCGGTGCCGTCGTCGGTGGACATCTACGTCAACGGCCTGCACCAGCTCAGCGGCCAGGTCGAGCCCGGCCCCTTCGAGGCCAGCCAACTGCCGGTGGCCACGGGCAGCGGCGACATCGCCGTGGTGGTCAAGGACGCCAGCGGCCGGCAGACCACCCAGACCCTGCCGTTCTACACCAGCAGCCTGCTGCTCAGCCCCGGCCTGGACGCGGTGTCAGTGGAAGCCGGCAGCGTGCGCAAACACTACGCCAGCCAGTCCGCCGACTACGCCCAGGGGGCGGCGTCGTTCAGCTGGCGGCACGGCGCCAGCGACCACCTGACCTGGGAAAACCACCTGGAAGCCAGCGACACCCTGGCCATGGGCGGGGCAGGGCTGGACTGGCTGCTGGGCCAGGTGGGCGTGCTCAACCTGTCGCTGGCCGGCAGCCAATACCAGGGCCAGGCCGGCCAGCAGTATGGCGTCGGCTTCAGCCATGCCAGCCGGGTGTTCAACGCCGGCTTCAGCGTGCTGCGCGCCGACCACGCCTTCAACGACCTGGCCTCGGCCAACGGTGACGACCGCCCCGGCACCAGCCTGCGCGCCAACCTGGGCTGGTCGCTGCCGGGCCTGGGCTCCCTGGGCGTGGTGTTCACAAAAAAACGCGTGAACATTTACGACGACGCCACCCTGACCTCGAGCAGCGTGCAGACCACGGCCCTTTCCGTCACCTATTCCCGGCCGCTGCCCTGGGGCGCCTACGGCTCGATCACCGCCCTGCACGACTACACCGGCACCACCGGCAACGGCCTGTTCCTGGGCCTGTCGATACCCTTCGGCGACGGCGCCACCTTGAGCGCCAGCAGCAACCGCAGCGGCAACAGCAGCTACCAGACCGTGCAGGCCGAGCGCCCGGCGATGGAGCGTGGCGACCTGGGCTGGCGGGTGTCGCGCGAGACCGGCGACCTGGACCGCGACGACCTGGCCCTGAGCTACAAATCGCCCTACGGCCTGGTTAGCGGCGAGACCGAGCGCACCGGCGCCAGCACCGACTGGCGCGCTGGCGCCCAAGGCGCGGTGAGCCTGCTGGGCGGCCACCTGTTCGCCTCCAATACCATCGATGACGCCTTCGCCCTGGTGGACACCGACGGCCTCGCCAACGTCACCGTGCGCCAGGAAAACCGCGACTTGGGCCGCACCGACCGCAACGGCCTGCTGTTCGTCGACCAACTGCGCGCGTTCGAGGACAACCACCTGTCCATCGAGCCGGGCGACGTGCCGCTGGACGTCGAACTGGGCACTGACCAGCTGCACCTGACCCCCGGCGACCGCAGCGCCGTGCGCGCCCATTTCGCCGTGCACCGCAGCCACAGCGCCACCCTGCACCTGCGCGATACCAGCCAGCAGCCGCTGCCCGTGGGCGCCACCGTCACCCTGCAAGCTAGCGGCGAGCAGGCAGTGGTGGGCTATGACGGCGAGGTGTTTTTCCAGCAGGTGGCCGCCCACGACCAGGTGCGCGTGCAGGCACCGGGGCGTCCGGCCTGCACCGCCACCTTTGACTACCACGCCGAGCTGGGACGCATCCCCGACATCGGCCCCCTGACCTGCCATTGAGGACCCCATGCCATGCGCCATCTTTTACTGCTGATGCTGTTACCCCTGAGCCCCGCCGCCCTGGCCTACAGCTGTTCGGTGGCGTCGACGCCACTGCTGTTCGGCAGCGTCGCCGGCATTGCCGAGCAGAGCCACGCCAGCACCGCCAGCGTCACGGTCACCTGCGAGGCCGGCGCCAGTGCCGCCAGCGTCGGCTACAGCCTGTACATCGACACCGACGGCAGCACCAGCCAGAGCTTGCGCAACGGCAGCGGCACGGCCCAGTATCAGCTGTACACGGCCAACGGCCGGCAGCCGATCCTGGGCAGCCAGGCGTTCGCCAGCGCCAGCTACACCCTGGCCGCCCACGCCAGCGCCAGCCGCACCTACACGGTGTACGCGCGCATGCAGCCGGGCCGCCAGGGCTCACCCGGCACCTACCAGGCGGTGAACGCCATCCGGTTGGTGTACTGATGTTCAGGAGGCTTTTCATGACCCCGCGCAGGCCGGTGTACCTGGCCGGTTTCGATGTGTTCCGCCGCGATGCGGTGGCCCGAGGGCAGTACCTCAAGGCCCTGTGCGCCGACCAGGGCCTGGAGGGCCTTTACCCCTTCGACAACGACCTGCCCGCAGGGCTGGAGGGACTGGCGGCGGCGCGCTGGATCTGCACGCAGAACATCGAAATGATCCGTCGCAGCGACGCGGTGCTGGCTAATCTCAATGTGTTCCGCGGCCAGGAACCCGACTCCGGCACGGCCTTCGAAGTGGGCCTGGCGGTGGCCCTGGGCAAGCCGGTGTGGGCCTATTTCGACCCCGACCGCAGCCTGCGCGAACAGGTGCCTCACGACGTCCAGGGCTATGACGCCCAAGGCTTCGCGGTGGAAGATTTCAACCTGCCGCGCAATTTGATGCTGGCGGCCAGCTGGGCAGGGTACAGTGCTACGGTCGAACAGGCGGTTGGCGATTTGCGCCGGCACCTGGCATCGGCACCTTGAGGAGACACACGGCAATGGACGAAGTCCGGCAATTGGGCGAAATGCTCAAGCAATACGCCCAGAGTGAAGAGCACAAGAAGCAGCTGTTCGAGACCCAGTGCAGCCACTGGACCCAGGGCATCAACGCCCTCTACGAGCGCATCGAGCAATGGCTGCAGCCGCTGCGCGAAGAGGGCCTGGTGGAGATCAGCCGCGAGCCCTACCTGGCCGCCAACGCCAGCTTCCCGGCGCCACTGTCGCCGTTCGCCAGCCACAAGCTGAGCATTACCCTGGCGCTGCGCAGCGTCGAGTTCGTGCCCGAGGTGATGGGCGCCAAGGGCGTGATCTCGCTGGCGGTGATGGGGCTGACCTCCGACCGCTACGGCAGCATCAGCCTGGTGTGCACGCCGCCGTCCGCGGACTGGCAGTGGCGCAAGGACCGTGGCGCCAAGGAAGCCGAGACCCACGCGCTGACCGCCGACTACCTGGCGCAGCAGCTGCAGGCGCTGATCCCTCGGCCGCATCGGGACTGACGCCAGCATGTTCGACCGCTACCCCGTGCAGGCCTGCGCCGACGACTATGTTCACGGCGAGGTCATCGCCCCTCATTGCCACGCGCAGATCCAGTTCATCCACGCCATCAGCGGGGTGATGCGCGTCACCACCGCCCAGGGCAGCTGGGTGGTGCCGCCGGGGCATGGGCTGTGGGTGCCGGCGGCGGTGGAACACGACATTCGCATGACCGGCGAGGTGCGCATGCGCACGCTGTTCATCGACCCCGCGGCGCTGGGCTTCGCGGTGCCTGCGTGCCAGGTGGTGCAGGTGACGGCGCTGGTGCGCGAGCTGATCCTGGCCGCCATCGGCAGCCTCGGCCAGGCCCAGCGCGAGGGGCGCGACCACTGCCTGCTGGGCCTGTTGTTCGCCGAGTTGCAGGTGGCGCCACCACTGGCCGCCCACGTGCGCCTGCCCAGCCAGCCACGGCTCAAGGCCTTGTGCGAAGCCTTCGTCGCCGACCCGTCGCGCGAGTCCTGCCTGCAGGACTGGGCCGACCAGAGCAGCATGAGCTCGCGCACCCTGGCGCGGCTGTTCCAGCGCGAACTGGGCATGACCTTCGGCGAATGGCGCACCCGCACCCGGCTGATCCTCAGCCTGCAGCGCCTGGCCTCGGGCAAGTCCATTCTCGAAGTGGCCCTGGAACACGGCTACCAGAGCCCCAGCGCGTTCAGCGCCATGTTCAAGCGCGAGCTGGGGCATGCGCCGAGTCATTACCAGCCGATGTAGCACTGCGATGTTGCAGCGGAACCGCGTTGGGCCGGGACGCAGCCTTCGGCAGCTGCTACACGCCACGGGGCGTGGATACGCCCCCGTAGCAGCGGCCGCCAGGCCGCGTCCGCTAGCACCGCGGTGTTGCAGCGGAACCGCGTCGGGCCGGGACGCAGCCTTCGGCAGCTGCTACATGCCACGGGGCGTGGATACGCCCCCGTAGCAGCGGCCGCCAGGCCGCGTCCACAGGCACCGCGGTGTTGCAGCGGAACCGCGAGGGGCCGGGACGCAGCCTTCGGCAGCTGCTACATGCCACGGGGCGTTGATACGCCCCCGTAGCAGCGGCCGCCAGGCCGCGTCCACAAGCACTGCGGTGTTGCAGCGGAACCGCGTGGGGCCGGGACGCAGCCTTTGGCAGCTGCTGCGGGATTGCGCCGTCTGTATTGGGGCTATGTCAAGACGGTTGCTGCTACAGGGCGTGCGGATACATGCGGGTCAAATGTCCGAATTGAAACGACGGTTGTCCCGAACGCGCGGGCGTCGGCTCTATAGGATCCAATAACCTGCAAGCCTTGTCCCCCGCGATGAAGGCTGCAGATGTTCGCTCCCCAGTTTCGTCCCTTCCTGTGGCTGTTGATGGCCACGCTGCCTGCCTGCGGCTCATGGACCCACCATGAGCCTGCACGCTCGACCCTGGCCGGCGTCAACCCGCTGCAGCCGCTGCCGGCCCAGGTCACCGACCAGCCCCTGCCAGCCCAGTGGTGGCAGCTGTACCACGACCCGCGCCTGGACGGCCTTGTGCAGCAGGCCTTGGTGCATAACCGCGACCTGGCCGCCGCCCAGGCCCATGTGCAGGCGCTGCTGGGTGGCCTGCATGAGGCCGATGCGCAGCGTTGGCCGAGCACCGACGTGCAGCTGGGCGCCAGTTACGGCAGGACCGCCGATGACCAGACCCTGGCCAAGGCCACCGACAGCCACGCGCCGGCCCAGTGGGAGTTCAACCCGGGGCTGGAGCTGGCCTATCAGGTGGACGTGTGGGGGCAGGTGCGCCAGTCCATTGAGCGCGCCCAGGCCAACGCCGAGGCCGCCGTGGCCGCCGAGGACCAGCTGCGCGTCACCGTGGCGGCGCAGACCACCCGCGCCTATGTCAACGCCTGCGCCCTGGGGGCTCGCGCGGCCGTGCAGCGCCAGTCGTTGCAGGTGTTGGGTGACAGCGTGCGCCTGCTGCAACGCCAGCGCCGGGGCGGGGTGGTCACCGATTTCGAGGTGTCGCGCATGCAGGCCTTGCAGGCCCAGACCCAGGCGCTGCTGCCGATGCTGGAGGCACGGCGCCAGGCCGCAGTGTTCGAACTGGCGACGCTGACCGGCAACAGCAACCCCGATCCGCTCAGCTGCCAGCGAGTACCGCGGCTTGACGCCGACCTGCCGGTGGGCGACGGCTGGCAGTGGCTGGCCCGGCGCCCGGACATCCGCCAGGCCCGCCGCGAGCTGCAGGCCGCCGGCCTGCAAGTGGGCATCACCCAGGCCGACCTCTACCCCAAGGTCAGCTTCGGCGCCTCGCTGACCTCGTCCAGCCACCCGCTGAACGAGCTGGGCAGCAGCCAGGCGGTGATGTTCGGCATCGGCCCGCTGGTCAGCTGGCAGTTCCCCAACCGCGCCGCCAACCGCGCCCGCGTCGAACAGGCCAAGGCCCTGGAGCAGGGCAGCCTGGCACGCTTCGACGGCCAGGTGCTGCTGGCGCTGCAACAGGTGCGCCAAGCCCTGGCCCTGTACGACGGTGAACGCCAGCGCCATGCCGCGCTGGCCCAGGCCCTGGCCGACAGCCAGCGCGCCTTCGAGCTGGCCCAGCGCAACTACCGCGCCGGCGCCCTGGATTTTCTCGACGTGCTCGACAGCGAGCGCGAGCTGGTAGCCCTGCAGGCCCAGGTCGCCGACGCCGACGGCCAACTGCTGCAACGCCAGATCACCCTGTTCGCCGCCCTGGGTGGCGGCTGGCAACGCCCTGACACTCTTCCTGCCACTGCCGATGGAACCCCCCGATGAACATTGCCGCCGACGACATCAACCACCGTGAACAGCAACTGCTGGGCCGCCGGGCGGCGCGCCGCCGGCAGTTGCAGCTGGGCGCCGGGGTGCTGGGGCTATGCCTGGCCGTGGGCTACGGCGGTTATTGGTGGCTGACCGGGCGTTACCTGGAAAGCACCGACGACGCCTACGTGCGTGCCGACTGGGTGCCGGTAAGCGCGCGCATCAACGGCTATGTGGCCCAGGTGCTGGTGGCGGACGATCAGCCGGTCAAGGCCGGCGACGTGCTGGTGCGCATCGACGACCGCGACTACCAGGCGCGCCTGGCCGCCGCTACCGCCAGCGTCGCTGAAGCCGACGCATCGGTGCAGGCCGCCCAGGCCAGCCTGAAGGTGGCCCACGAGCGGGTGGCCGAACAGCAGGCGGCTATCGCCCAGGCGGCGGCGCTGGCCGAGGGCGCCGGCGCCGAAGCCCGCCGCGCCGGCCTCGATCGCCAGCGCTACCAGGGCCTGGTGCGCGACCAGGCGGCCAGCGCCCAGCGCCTGGAAAGCGCCGAGTCGAGCTTCGCCCAAGCCCGTGCCGCGCTGCAGGCGGCCCAGGCCCGGCAGCATCAGCAGGACCTGGCGCTGAACGTCGCCCGCAGCCGCGAACAGCTGGCCCAGGCCGCCGTGCAGCAACAGCTGGCGCGCCAGGCCCAGGCCCAGGCGCAGCTGGCGTTGGCGCGCAATGCCCTGGAGGACACGCTGGTGCGCGCGCCCATCGACGGCGTGGTCGGCCAGCGCAAGGTGCGCGAGCGCCAATACCTGGCCCCCGGCCTGCCGTTGCTGGCGGTGGTGCCGGTGCAGCAGGCCTATGTAGTGGCCAACTTCAAGGAAACCCAGTTGCAGCACATGCGCCCCGGGCAGCCGGTGGAGCTGCGCGTGGACAGCTTCGGCGGCCAGCGCCTGCACGGCCACGTGGCGAGCTTCTCGCCCGGCTCGGGGGCGGTGTTCGCGCTGCTGCCGTCGGACAACGCCACGGGCAACTTCACCAAGATCGTCCAGCGCTTCCCGGTGCGCATCCTGCTGGACAAGGCCGCGGATGGCGCGCCGATCCTGCCGGGCATGTCGGTAGTGGCCACGGTGGACACCCGCGATGAGCGCTGAGCACGCAGTCTCCCTGCGCGCCTGGGTGGCGGTGATCGGCGGGCTGTTCGGCTGCTTCATGGCCGGCATGAACGTGCACGTCACCAGCGCCGCCCTGCCGGAAATCGAAGGTGCGCTGGGCGCCACCTTCCAGGAGGGCTCGTGGATTTCCACCGCCTACCTGGTGGCGGAAATCGTGATGATCCCGTTGACGGCCTGGCTGGTGGAGGTGTTCTCCCTGCGGCGAGTGATGCTGGTGGGTGCGTTCATTTTCCTGCTGACCTCGGTGGCCTGCTCGCTGGCGCCCAACCTGGCGGTGATGATCGCCATCCGCGTGGTGCAGGGCGCGGCGGGGGCGGTGCTGATCCCGCTGTCGTTCCAGCTGATCATCACCCAGTTGCCGGCGAGCAAGGTGCCCATGGGCATGGCCCTGTTCAGCCTGGCCAACAGCGTGGCCCAGGCGGCGGGACCGTCCATTGGCGGCTGGCTGACCGACGCCTACAGCTGGCGCTGGATCTTCTACCTGCAACTGGCACCGGGGGTATTGCTGCTGATGGCCATCGCCTGGGCCATCGACGCCAGCCCCACGAAGCTGGCGCTGCTCAAGCGCGGCGACTGGTTCGGCATTGCGGCGATGATCATCGGCCTGGGCGGCCTGCAGATCGTGCTGGAGGAGGGCGGCCGCGAGGACTGGTTCGGCTCGGACTTCATCGTCGCCATGAGCTGGGTGTCGGCGCTGGCGCTGGTGTATTTCGTCTGGTCGCAGCTGTACGGCAGCCGCGCGTTCATCAACCTGCGGCTGCTCAAGGGCTACAACTTCGGCGTGGCCAGCGTGGCCATGTTCATCTTCGGTGGCATGACCTTCGGCCTGGTCTTCCTGGTGCCCAACTACCTGTCCCAGCAGCAGGGCTACAACGCCAGCGAGATCGGCGTCAGCCTGATCCTGTATGGCCTGGTGCAGTTGCTGCTGGCGCCGCTGATGCCGGCGCTGATGCGCGTGCTCAACCCCAAGCTGATGGTGGCCGGCGGCTTCCTGATCATGGCGCTGGGCTGTTACCTGGGCGCGTTCCTGGACGCCGACAGCGCCGCCAACGTCATCGTGCCCTCGGTGGTGGTGCGCGGCATTGGCCAGCCGCTGATCATGGTGGCGCTGTCGGTGCTGGCGGTGGCGGGGCTGAGCAAGGCCGAGGCCGGCTCGGCGTCGGCGCTGTTCTCGATGCTGCGCAACCTGGGCGGCGCCGTGGTCACCGCTGCCCTGGCCCAGGCCGTGGACGTGCGCGAGCGGGTGCACAGCGAGCGCATCGGCGAAGCCCTGAACGTGTTCGCCGCGCCCGTGCAGGAACGCCTGGGCGGCCTGCTCGACCCCTCGCTGCCCGAACAGCAGCAGACCCTAGCGCTGATGCTGGCCAGCGTCCGCCACCAGGCGTACCTGATGGCCTACAGCGATGCGTTCTACGTGGCGTTCGTGGCGCTGGCGGGGTGCGCCGTGGCGGCGTTGCTGATGCGCCGCTAGGACGCGGCCTGGCGGCCGCTGCTACAGGAGCGCGCAACCCGTAGCAGTGGCCGCCAGGCCGCGTCACTGCCACCACCGAGGCCGGCTCGCGAGTCAAAAGTTCAATTTTTTCGCCCCCCACCTACCTGATCAGGTAGTTGTTCCATTGCGCCATCACGCCGAGAATCACTTCCATTGGCAGCCAGTGTTTGCGCTGCCCGCCTGCTTTGCAAAGCCCTCGCCGTCTCACAACAACAAGGACGAACCTTTGCCCGCTGCGCCTGTAACCGGGGGCGCATCGGGCTTCTATGCACGCAAATGGATGATTCAAGTGAGAGGTAATGACATGCGACACGACAACTTCGTGGTCGAGGGGCTGTACAAGGATTACAAGGTCTACGTCGAATGCCTGGGCAATGACCCGCGGCGCAAGAACGTGCTGTGCGTCAACGGCGCCATGGCCACCACCACCTCCTTCACCCGCGCGGCGAAGGTGATGGCCGAGCACTTCAACGTGTTCCTGTTCGACCTGCCGTTCGCCGGCCGCTCCCGCGAGCACAACTGCCAGCAGCACCTGGTGACCAAGGACGACGAGGTGCAGCTGCTGTTGGCGCTGATCGAGCGCTTCGAGATCCACCACCTGGCCTCGGCCTCGTGGGGCGGCATCTCGACGCTGCTGGCGCTCAGCCACAACCCCGAGTCCATCGACAGCTCGGTGGTGATGGCCTTCGCGCCGACCCTGAACAAGGCCATGCTCGACTACGTCAACAAGGCCCGCCTGTTGATTGAAAGCGACAGCAAGTCCGACATCGGCCACCTGCTCAACGACACCGTGGGCCGCTACCTGCCGCCGCGCCTCAAGGCCAGCAACCACCAGCACATGGCGTCGCTGGCCACCGGCGAGTATCGCCAGGCCAAGTTCCACATCGAGCAGGTGCTGCAGCTGGGTGGCGGTGGTTACCTGGAGCGCCTGGGCAGCATCAACAGCCACGTGCATTTCATCAACGGCCTGTGGGACGAGTACACCAGCCCGGCCGATGCGCTGAATTTCGCCAAGCACGTGCCCAGCTGCAGCTTCGCCGTGCTGGAAGGTACTGGCCATTTCCTCGACCTGGAGTCGCGCCTGGCCGCTGCCCGCGTGCACCGCGCGCTGATGGGCCACCTGCTGTCGGTGCCGTGGAAGCCCATGGTGGCCCAGGCGCGGTACGCCTGAGTGAACGTTTTTTCGAGTGAGGTATGCCCATGCAGGTAATCATGGTGGCCATCGGTTCGGCCGGTGACGTTTATCCCTTCATTGGCCTGGGCAAGGCCCTGGTCGAACAGGGCCACGGGGTGACCTTGTGCAGCATGCCGGCGTTCCAGGCGGCCATCGAACAGCAGGGGCTGGAGTTCGTCCCGGTGTGCGACGAGCAGACCTACCGCCAGGCCATGGACGACCCGCGCCTGTGGGAGCCCAAGACCTCGTTCGGCACCCTGTGGCAGGCCATCGCCGGCATGCTGGAGCCGGTGTACCGCTACGTGGCCTCGCGGCGGTTCGAGGACATCGTGGTGGTGGGCTCGCTGTGGGCGCTGGGCGCGCGCATTGCCCACGAACGCTACGGCATTCCCTACCTGTCGGTGCAAGTGTCGCCGTCGACGCTGCTGTCGGCCCACGTGCCGCCGGTGCACCCCAAGTTCAACGTCTCGCCGCGCATGCCGCTGTCGCTGCGCAAATGGCTGTGGCGGGGCATCGAATACCTGAGCCTGGACCGCACCTGCGCCCCGGCCATTGACGCGCTGCGCCACAAGGTCGGCCTGACCGGCACCGTGCAGCGGGTGTTCAGCCAATGGCTGCATGCGCCCCAGGGCGTGCTGTGCCTGTTCCCCGACTGGTTCGCCGCGCCCCAGCCGGATTGGCCACGCCCCTTGAACATGGTCGGCTTCCCGCTTTACGACGGCAGCCAGGGTGGCGAGCTGGACCCGCAGGTGCAGGCGTTCCTGGCGGCCGGGCCGGCGCCGGTGGTGTTCACCCAGGGCTCGACCACGCATTTTGACCAGCGTTTCTACCGCCTAGCCATCAGCGCCCTGGCCAAGCTGGGTGCCCGCGGCATTTTCCTCACCGGTGACCGCGAGGCCATCAGCGACCTGCCCGCCAGCGTGCTGCAGTGCCGCTACGCGCCGATGTCCACCTTGCTGCCCCATTGCGCAGCCCTGGTGCACCCGGCGGGCGTCGGGGCCATGAGCCTGGCGTTGGCGGCGGGTATTCCCCAGGTGGTGCTGCCCGTGGCCCACGACCAGTTCGACAACGCCGAGCGCCTGGTGCGCCTGGGCGCCGGGGTGCGGCTGAAGCTGCCGCTGGGCGAGCATGACCTGCTAGAAGCCCTGCTGCACGTGCGCAGCGACCCGGCCATCCGCCGCGCCTGCGTGCTCGCCCACCAGCGCTCGGTGGCCAGCGATGCCTGCGCGCAAGCCGTGGAACTGATTGAAGAATGCCACGGCCGCTACAGTGCCCGCGCATTGTCACAAGCGGGCTGAGGTGGCGGATTATTGACGTATTGTAATCAGACATTTCATTGACACAGAGCGACGGTGCGTTAGATTCCCTGCAAGGATGGGAAATCGAGAGCAGAGTCATGGGCAAGGACAGCGATCTGGTGCGATGGGCGAACGAGCTCCGCGCCGAGATGCTCGCACAACAGCACATCTGGCAGGTGCTGACGGTGCTGGACCGTGAGGTGCATCGATTGGGCTTCGACTATTACGCCTGCGGCATCCGTCACCTGGTGCCGTTCACGCGACCGACCACCGAGGTCATCGGCTCCTACCCCGATGACTGGCTGGAGCATTACCAGGCGCAGGACTATGCGCGGGTCGACCCCTCGATCCTGCATGGCCTGCGCTCCAGCGACATGGTGGTGTGGGACGACGCGCTGTTTCGCGAGTGCCGCCAGCTGTGGGGCGAGGCTCGCGACAACGGCCTGCGGGTCGGCGCCACCTTGCCGCTGCGCACCACCAACCAGACCTTGAGCGTGCTGTCGGTAGCCCGCCACGACGAGAAGATCGGCGAGGTGGAAAGCGAAGTGGTGCGCCTGCACCTGCGCTACCTGATCGAGCAGACCATGCAGCGCCTCGCCGAGCTGGGCCACCCCATGCTCTCGCAGCCGTCCATCAGCCTCAGCCAGCGCGAGCGCGAGGTGCTGCAATGGACCGCCGACGGCAAGAGCTCCGGCGAAATCGCGCTGATCCTCGACATCTCGATCAATACCGTCAACTTCCACCTCAAGGCCATCCTGAAAAAATTCAAGGCGACCAGCAAGACCCTGGCCGCGGCGCATGCCGCCATGTTGGGGCTGCTTTAAGACAAGGAAATCACACTTGATGGTGCAGATAATCAGCAAACGCTACAGCGAACTGTCGGCGCCGCTGCGCGACGCCCTGGGGCGTTACCGCCACCGGGTGTTCATCGAGCAGATGGGCTGGGACGTGCGCAGCACCTCGCCGCTGGCGGGGCGCGAGTTCGACCAGTTTGACCATCCCGGCACGCGCTACATCATTGCCCTGGACGAACATGGCCAGGTGCGTGGCTGCGCACGCCTGCTGCCCACCCTGGAGCCCTACCTGCTGGGCGAGGTGTTCGACTACCTGTGCGACGAAACCCCGCCGGCCAACCGTGGCACCTGGGAGATCTCCCGGTTTGCCGCCCAGGCCGACCAGGACCCGCGCCTGGCCATGCGCGTGTTCTGGACCACCCTGCATGCTGCCTGGGAGCTGGGTGCCAAGGCCGTGGTGGCGGTGACCACGGCGTCGCTGGAGCGCTATTTCCAGCGCAATGGCGTGGTCCAGGCGCGCCTGGGCGAGGCGCGCAAGGTCAAGGGCGAGCGCCTGGTGGCGCTGCATTTCGACGCCTGGCAGCCCAATGGCGTGCGGGAGCTGGGGCTGGGCGAAGTGGCCTAGTGGAACACCAGGCCCTGGGCATTCATGCCGCCCAGGCGGAACGCCAGGTAGTCGGCCAGGTAGTTCTGCCGCAGCCGCCAGGGCGCCCGCGCGCCTTGTTTGGGCAAGCCATCGAGGGCGCGCAGCACGTAGCCTGAATTGATGTCCAGCAGCGGCCGGCGCTCGCCGCCGGCATCGGCCAGCTGCGCGCGGCACTCACGGTAGCCATGGCGCTGCATGTGGTTGAGCAGCTGGCACACCTTGCGTGACGACAGGTCGGCGCGCAGGGTCCAGGACGCGTTGGTGTAGCCCACGCAGAACGCCAGGTTCGGCACCCCGTCCAGCAGCAGCCCCTGCCACGCCAGGCGCTGGCCCAGGTCCACCGGCTGGCCGTCGACGCTCAGCTGCATGCCGCCGCAGGCCTGCAACTTAAGGCCAGTGGCGGTAATGATGATGTCGGCGGGCAGGCGCTTGCCGGAGGCTAGCAGCAGGCCGTCGGCCTCGACGCTGGCGATGGTGTCGGTGACCACCTGGGCCTTGCCGCTGGCGATGGCGCGGAACAGGTCGCCGTCGGGCACGATGCACAGGCGCTGGTCCCAGGGCGCGTAGCGGGGCTTGAAGTGGGTATCCACGGCATAGCCGCGGGGCAGGGCACGCTTGACGCCCAGGCGTAACAGCCGGCTCGACAGCCTCGGCAGGCGCCGGCACAGCTGGAACAGCGCCTGCCCCGCCAGGGCGTTTTTCCAGCGCGCCAGGCTGCCAGCCAGCCGTGCGGGCAGGGCGCGGCGCAGCCAGTTGGCCAGCAGGTCGCGGGCGGGCAGGGCCAGCACGTAGCTGGGCGAGCGTTGCAGCAGCGTCACCTGCCGCGCGCTGGCCGCCAGCGCCGGCACCAGGGTCACGGCGGTGGCGCCGCTGCCGATCACCACCACGTCCCGGTGGCTGCAGTCCAGGTCGGCCGGCCACTGCTGCGGATGCACCCAGCGGCCGCTGAAGTGCTGTTCGCCGGGGAAGGCCGGGCGATGGCCCTGGGCGTAGTCGTAGTAGCCACAGCACAGGTACAGGAAGTTGCAGTGATACTGCCGCGTGACGCCGGCCACCTTTACCTCCAGGGTCCAGCGCGCCGCCTGTGAATCCCAGGCGGCGCCCACCACCCGCTGGTCGAAGCGAATATGCCGCTCGATGTCACCCTCGCGGGCGGTGTCACGCAGGTAGGCGTGGATGGCCGCGCCGTCGGCGATCGACGCCGGCCCCTGCCAGGGCCGGAAGGGGTAGCTGAGGGTGAACATGTCCGAGTCCGAGCGGATGCCGGGGTAGCGGAACAGGTCCCAGGTGCCGCCCAACGTGTCACGGGCTTCCAGCACCGCGTAGCGGCGGCCGGGGCACTGGGCCTGCAGGCGCCAGGCGGCACCGATGCCCGACAGTCCGGCACCCACGATCAGCACGTCGAAGGCTTCGATTGTCATGATCTTCCTTGTCGTAACCTGTAATGATTGCAGCCGGCGTCATTGACTGCGCGATGACACAAATTTCATAACTTCTCACTGATACTGTGCGCGCTCCCAACAATAAACGGAATTGCTTCGATGGGTACCCGATTGGTCCAGCTGCTGTCGTTCATTACCATCACCGGCCTTGTGTTCCTGACGCTTACAGGAATAGCCAATGCTTGAGTTGCCTGCCAACGCTTCACGTGGAATCGCCCGCCAGGCCTGGTGGGCCGGGTTGGTCGCCCTGGTCCTGTTCATGGCCGGCGCCTGGGGAATGGCCCCCATCGGTTTCGATTCGCGGTTCGTCATGTTCGCCGAGGAAATGCTGCGCCATGGCCTGACGTTCTTCCCCACCACCTATGGCGAGCCCTATGCCGACTACTCGGCGACCTCGACGTTTTTCATCTATCTGTTCTCGCGGCCGTTCGGCGCAGTCACCAGCTTCAGTGCCTGGCTGCCTAGCGGCATTGCCGCGGCGGTCACCGTTGCCTTGCTTTACCGGCTGGTGGCCCCGTATTCGCGGCGCTGGGCGCTGGTCAGCATCGCCCTGATGGCGCTGAGCGGCACCTTCGTCATGGAAACCCGGGCGGTGTCCCAGGACCTGATGCTGGGGGCGGTAAGCCTGGCGGTGTTCTACCTGGGCTACGCCCATGACCATTTCCACACCCCCCGGCGCCTGTGGGCGCTGCTGGCGCTGGTGGTGCTGGGCTTCGCCATTCGCGGGCCGATAGGCCTGGTGGTGCCCACCGGCATGCTGTGCAGCTATTACCTGCTCGACGGCCAGTGGAAGCGCCTGTTTGCCTTTGGTTTCAGTGCACTGGCGCTGTTGGGCCTGTGCGTCGGCCTGCTGCTGTGGCTGGCACGCCTGAGCGGGGGTGACGCCTTTGTCGCCGACGTGATCCACATGCAGGTGGGCGGGCGCATCGACGGCAGCGAAGGCTCCAGCGGCCCGCTGTACTATTTCATCAGTTCCCTGGGCAACTACGCCTTGGCGTACCCGCTGGCACTGCTGGTGCTGGCCGGTGCCTGGTTCGCCGGGCCGGCGCGCCAGGGGCCAGGTTTGCAACTGCTCAAGTGCTGCGCGGTGGCTGGGCTGATCGTGTTGCTGGGGCTGTCGGTGCCCCAGGCGAAGAAGGCCCGCTATGTGCTGCCGATGCTGCCCATGGCGGCGGTGGTCGCCGGTTATCCGTTCCACCGCCTGGGCGGGCGCGTGTTCGCCTGGCTGCGTGGGCTGATGCAGGGGCTGTGGCTGGTCATGCCCGGCCTGCTGCTGGCCGGGGTGTTGGTGGCGCATCATCGCTTCCCGCAATGGCTGCCCCACATCACCGCCCCGGCCGTGGTGCTGGGCCTGTTGCAGGCGGTAGCCCTGGCCTGGCTGCTGCGCGCCAACGGGCGTGCCGTGGGCCTGGCGTTCTGCGCGGTGCTGGCGCTGTGGTCCAGCTATATCCTGGTGTTCGAGCCGGTGGAACAGGTGATGTATGACACCCGCACCTTCAGCCTGGCCGTGGACCAGGCGGTGCAGCACGACCCTGCGCCGCTGGTGCTGCATGGCATGGGCAAGGACGCCAAGGCGATCAAGTTCATGGTCAACGTCAATCGCGACCTGCTGCCGCAGTTCACTGACAGCCCCGCGCAATTGGCCGCGTTGCCGGCCGGTACCTGGGTGATGATGGCAGCCAAGGACCGCGAGCTGCTCAAGGGCACGCCCCTGGGCACCCAGGCCCCGGTGCTGGCGGGCAGCTTCGACAAGGATGACTACGTGCTGCTGCGCGCCCCATGAAGCAACCCCACCCCACGTAGCAGCTGCCGCAGGCGGCGTCCGGTTCGCTGCGGTGTGCCGGGAAATACGCGGGGCCCTGGACGCGGCCTTTGGCCGCTGCTACGGATCCTGCGTAGCAGCTGCCGCAGGCGGCGTCCGGTTCGCTGCGGTGTGCCGGGAAAACGCGGGGCCCTGGACGCGGCCTTTGGCCGCTGCTACGGATCTTGCGTAGCAGCTGCCGCAGGCGGCGTCTGGTTCGCTGCGGTGTGCCGGGAGAAACGCGGGGTCTGGGACGCGGCCTTTGGCCGCTGCTACGGATCTTGCGTAGCAGCTGCCGCAGGCGGCGTCTGGTTCGCTGCGGTGTGCCGGGAGAAACGCGGGGCCCTGGACGCGGCCTTTGGCCGCTGCTACGGATCTTGCGTAGCAGCTGCCGCAGGCGGCGTCTGGGTTCGCTGTGGTGTGCCGGGAAAACGTGGGGCCCTGGACGCGGCCTTTGGCCGCTGCTACGGATCTTGCGTAGCAGCTGCCGCAGGCGGCGTCCGGGTTCACTGCGGTGTGCCGGGAAAACGAGGGGCCCTGGACGCGGCCTTTGGCCGCTGCTACAGGGATCTTGCGTAGCAGCTGCCGCAGGCGGCGTCTGGTTCGCTGCGGTGTGCCGGGAGAAACGCGGGGTCTGGGACGCGGCCTTTGGCCGCTGCTACAGGGGAATCCGGGTTCGCGGTGGTTAGCGCTTGAGCGCTACGGCCCAGCCGTCGGCGTTCATCACGCCCAGGGAACTCGCCTGGTCGTGGGCGTCGACGGCGACGAAGAACGCGGTGCCGTAGTCGCTGGCCTCGGCATGCTCGAAGTCCAGTTGCGCCTCCAGCTTGCTGATGCAGTCACTGTGGGTGACCAACACCAGGTTGCGGTGCGCCTGCTTGTGCGCCAGGACGTCCTGCAGCAGGGTCTTGCGGTTGCACACGCGCAGCCATTCCTGGCTCTGGCTCACGGCACCGAACATGCCCTGGCCGGTTTGCGCGGTACGCGTGGCAGGGCTGCTGATGACGTCGGCGTTGGCCATGCCCAGGGTGCGGAAGCCGTCGCCGATGCGCGTGGCCATTTCATGGCCGTCATGAGTGATGCCGTCGGCGGCGTTCATGCACGTTGCGTCCGAACGGTCGCAGCGCTCTGCATGGCGCACCAGCACGATGACGTCACCGGCAGCCCAATGCTTCAGCACCCCGGCGGCCGCGAGGTTGCCGGGTTCGCCCAGGTCCAGCGGCGAGCGAGGCCACAGCACGAAACCGGCGATCAGGGCCGGTACCACCGCGATGGCGGTACCGATCAGAAGCTTGCGCATCAGCTTGCGCTGCGGGGGTACCGTCATGGCCGAATTCCGAAGAAGCGTGCAAGAAGTATTGGACACTATTGGCCAGAAAGTACGCTGGCCGTGAAAACGTTGTGAAATTATCGAAAATTCGTGAACAGCCTCTCACTGCCTACCTATACCGGAGCTGTCAGCCCGCGCAAATGCCGACAGATGGAGCGGCTTGCCAGCCAGTTCGATGACGCACCCCGGCGCCCCGTCGCGCACCTGCAGGTGCAGGTCGTGCAGGCGGGCCACGGCGGCCACCATGCTCAGGCCCAGGCCGTTGCCCACCGTGTGGCGGCTGCTTTCGGAGCGGTACAGGCGGCGGAACACCGCTTCGCGCTCGGCTTCGGGAATGCCCGGGCCGGTATCGCTGACCTGTAACCCCACGCTGTCGCTACTCTGGGACAGCGCCACCACCACACGAGCGCCGTCGGGGGAGAACTTGATGGCGTTGTCCAGCAGGTTGCAGGTGGCGTCGAACAATAGTTGCGCATCGCCGGCAAGCATGGCCGGGCTGTCGCTTTCCAGCAGGGTGAGCTCGATGCCACGCTCCTCGGCCAGGGGCTCGAAGAATTCCACGGCGTCGGCGCCGATGCGGTTCAGGTCCACCGGGGCGAAGTGGCTGCGGCGGGCGCTGTCCTCGATCTCGGAAATACGCAGCAGGGCGCGGAAGGTCATCAGCAGGCCCTTGGCCTCGCCCAGGGCCGAATCGATGGTCTGCGCGTACTCTTCTTCGCGCAGGCCGCGCCGCTGGGCGCGTTCCAGGCCGGCGATCAGGCGGGTGAGCGGGGTACGCAGGTCATGGGCGATGTCGTCGCACACGCCTTTCACCTCGCTCATCAGCCGTTCCAGCTCGTCGAGCATGCCGTTGACCACCCGCGCGATACGGTCGATGTCGTCGTGGCTGCCGCGCACCGGCAGGCGCTGGCTGAGGTCACCCTCGACGATACCGCGGATGGCGTTGCCCAGGGCGTTCAACCGCAGGCGCGTGGAGTTGCCCAGCCAGATCGCGCCCAGCAGGCCCACCACCAGCAGTAGTACGCCGCCGGAGATCAGGGCGTTGACCAGCAGTTCGTCGAATTCATGGATGTCGTGCACGTCCTGGGCCACCAGCAGCTGCGTGCCGTCTTCCAGGCGGTGGACAATGAAGCGGATCGGCCGGTGGTGCCCGTTGGCTTTCAGCCAGCGAAACTCCTGGGGTTTGTCGTAGCCGTTGATGGCCGGCAGGCGATGAATGGCGCCGGCCAGGTAATGGCCGTTGGCGTCGAACAGCGCGTGGGGCAGGCGGCCGTCGGCGTCCTGTTGGGCGTGCTTGCGGATTTCCGCCAGGCGCAGGTCCGGTGCCTGCTGGCTGCGGTTGTCCACCTGGCGGTAGAGATTGGCGTCGGCCTCGGCCTTCAGATACACCGCCGTCTGCCAGTACAGATAGCCGAACAGCGCCAGGAACGAACAGCCAAACAGCGCCAGGAACAGCACGCCGATGCGGAAACCGCTGGTGCGGGGGATCTCACTCAGGCGCACGGAGGACATAGCCGGCTCCCCGAATGGTTTGCAGCATGGGCGCTTCGCCGTCGGCGTCGATCTTGCGGCGCAGGCGGCCGATGTGCACTTCGATGACGTTGGTGCGCTCGTCGTAGCTGTAGTTCCACACCGCCTCGAACAGCATGGTGCGGGTCACCACCTCGCCGGCATGGCGGGCCAGGTGCTCCAGCAGGGCGTATTCGCGCGGCAGCAGGTCCACCTCGCGCTGGCCCCGGTGCACGCTGCGGCGCAGCAGGTCGATAGTGAGTTCGCCCACCTGCAGGCGGTTGGTCTGCTCGTTGGCCACCGGCGCGCCGCCACGGCGCAGCAGGGCGTCCAGGCGTGCGGTCAGCTCGATGAATTCGAACGGCTTGGTCAGGTAGTCATCGCCACCGGCGCGCAGGCCGCGCACGCGTTCATCCAGCGCGCCCAAGGCACTGAGGATCAGCACCGGGGTGGCCACGCCGGCGCTGCGCAGGGCGGTTAGCACGCCCAGGCCGTCGGTGCTGCCGGGCAGCATGCGGTCCAGCACGATCAGGTCGAACGGGTTGCTCAGGGCCTGGACGATGCCCTGGCGGCCATCGCTGGCCAGGGTCACGGTGTAGCCATGGTCATGCAGCGCCGCTTCTATTTCGCGTGCGGTGGTGGGATCGTCTTCGACGACCAGTACGTGGGTCATGGGCAGTGTCGCTCCGGCAGGCAATGGGCGAGGGCAGGGACAACACAGGGCCCCGGCTGGCATAGTGTGCGCATGCTTGGGCAAACGGCAGGTCGCCGCCAGCTAAATTTTAGTTTAGGTAACGATTGAGGAGGTCCGGCAGTGCGCATACTGGTGATCGAGGACGATGCCACCGCCGCCGGCTACCTGGTGCGCGGCCTGGCCGAGAGCGGCCACGTGGCCGACAGCGCCGACAACGGCCGCGACGGCCTGGAAATGGCCCTGGAGGGTATCTACGACGCGCTGATCGTCGACCGCAAGCTGCCGCAGCTCGATGGCCTGGAACTGGTGCGCCAGCTACGCGCCGAAGGCCTGCAACTGCCGGTGCTGATGCTCAGCGCCCTGGCCTCCACCGAGCAGCGCGTGGAAGGCCTGCGCGCCGGCTGCGACGACTACCTGGTCAAGCCCTACGCCTTCGTCGAAGTGGTGGCGCGCCTGCACGCGCTGCTGCGCACCGCCGGGCAGGCGCCGGGCAGCGGCGAGCACCTGAAGGTCGGCGAGCTTGAACTTGACTGCGCGGCCCGCACCGCGCGCCGCCAGGGCCGGGAAATACGCCTGCAGTACCGTGAGTCGCTGCTGCTGGCCAAGCTGATGCGCCACAGCGGCGAGATCGTCACCCGCGACATGCTGCTGGAAAGCGCCTGGGATTATGCCTTCGACCCCAACGACAACGTGATCGACAAGCATATCTATCGGTTGCGCCGGAAATTGGACGAGGGCTTCGACACCTCGTTGATCCGCACCGTGATGGGTGCGGGGTATGTGCTCGAATAACCCGCATACCGCGCGAAGCGGACGCCGCCTGGCGGCAGCTGCTACGGGGATATGCAGACGCCGCCTGGCGGCAGCTGCTACGAGGACTTGTAGCAGCGGCCGCAGGCCGCGTCCCAGGCACGCGTTCTTAAACAAAAGTTTATTTCCAGACGAACGCCCTGCCAGCCCCCTCCCTATACCGTCGCAACCATTCGTGGACCCCCCGTCCACCCAAGGCTCGACGGAGTACCCATGCCCGCTGCTGCACCTTCTTTCTTCCGCTTGTGGCCCCTGTGCCTGGCCGTGCTGCTGGGCGGCTGTTCGCTGGTGCCGGCCTACCACACGCCCAGCGCGCCGGTCGACGGCCCCTGGACTGCCGCGCAACCGCTGTCTGCCGCGCCGGCAGCCGGGCGCGCGTGGTGGCAGGAGTTCCATAGCCCCGAGCTGGACGCCCTGGTGGCTCGCGGCCTGACGGGCAATTACACCCTGGAGGCGGCCCGGCAGCGCATCGAGCAGGCCCGTGCCAGCGCCCAGGTCGCCGGCGCGCTGCAATACCCGCAGCTGTCCCTGGACGGCAATTTCCAGCGCGAGAACAACTATGGCACCACCGCCAAGCGCAGCGTGGGCCTGGGCGCCAGTTATGAAGTGGACTTCTGGGGCAAGCAGCGCGCCACCGCTGACTCGGCCAGCGCCCTGGCCGACGCCAGCGCCTTCGACGCCCAGACCCTGCGCATGACCCTGGGCGCCAACATCGCCAACAGCTACTTCCAGGTGCTGTCCCTGGACGAGCGTCTGAAGCTGGCCCAGTCGATTGCCGATGACGCCCAGCAGGTGCTCGACCTGGTGCAGGTGCAGGCCAGCCAGGGCGCGGTCTCGAACCTGGAAGTGGCCCAGCAGCGCAACGCCCTGCAGACCTTCCAGGCCGCCATGCCGCCGCTGCGCCAGCAGCGCGACCAGGCGCTGTACCAATTGGCCGTGCTGGTGGGCGCCGCGCCCCAGGGCTTCACCCTTGAGGCCAGCGGGCTGCAGGGCATCGCCCTGCCCACGGCCAACGCCGGCATGCCGGTGAGCCTGCTGCGCCAGCGGCCCGACATCCAGGCCGCCGAGGCACGCCTGCGCTCGGCCAATTTCGACGTGGGCGTGGCCCGCGCGGCGTTCTTCCCCAACCTGTCGCTGAACCTGTTGGGTGGTATCGACACCCTGGCCGGCGGGCAGATCTGGAGCGCCATCGGCACCCTCAGCCAGCCGCTGTTCCAGGGCGGCCAGCTCAAGGGCCAGCTGACCCTGGACAAGGCCCACGTCAAGGAACTGGTGGCCACCTACCGCGAGACGGTGATCGAAGGCCTGCAGGACGTGCAGACCCAGCTCAGCGCCAGCCGCGAGCTGGACAAGAGCGCCGCCCTCAACCAGGCCGCCGTGGACTCCGCCCGCGAGGCCGCGCGCCTGGCCCAGGTGCGCTACCGCCTGGGCTCCACCGATTTCCAGACGCTGCTGATCGTCGAACGCACCCAATACCAGGCCGAAGACACCCTGCTGCAAGTGCGCCTGCAACACTTGCAGGCCGCCGTCGGGCTGTTCCGCGCCCTGGGCGGTGACTTCGGCACGGCCCCCACTCTTGCCTCCAACCCTGTTACCAAGGACGCCCAGCCATGAGCCTCTCGTCTTCCCCCCGTCGCCTGCGCCTGGCAGCCCTGGCCGTCGCCGTGATGGCCGTTGCCGGCGTTGGCCGCTACAGCTGGCTCGACCACGCCCAGGCCGCCGCCGCGCCCAAGGCTGCCGCCGCCGTGCCGGTGCACGTGTCCCAGGCCAGCCAGATGGACGTGCCGGTGTGGCTGTCGGCCATCGGCAACGTGCAGCCGCTCAACAGCGTCAACGTGCGGGTGCGCGCCGATGGCGAGCTGACCCAGGTGCTGTTCAACGAAGGCCAGATGGTGCAGGCCGGCAGCCTGCTGGCGCAGATCGACCCGCGCACCTACCAGGCCCAGGTCGCCCAGGCCCAGGCCCAGGTGGCCAAGGACCAGGCGCAGCTGGCCAACCTGCGGGTCAACCTGCAGCGCGCCAGCAACCTGGCCGCCGCCAAGGCCGGGCCGACCCAGGACGTCGACACCTACAAGGCGCAACTGGCCGCGCAACAGGCCACCGTGCAGGCCGACCAGGCCGCCCTCGACAACGCGCGCCTGCAGCTGGGCTTCACCGAGGTGCGCGCGCCGTTCACCGGGCGCACCGGCCAGCGCCTGCTGGACGTCGGCTCCATCGTGCACGGTGCCGAGGCCACGGGCCTGGTCACCCTGACGCAGATGGACCCAATCTCGGTGGCCTTCGCCGTGTCCCAGGACGAGCTGGCGCAGATCCTCGAGCAGAACGCCAGGCAGCCACTGCAAGTGGTTGCCATGAGCCGCGACGGCAGCCATGAGATCGCCCGCGGCCAGCTGACCTTCATCGACAGCCAGGTGGCCACCGCCAGCGGCCAGGTGCAGCTCAAGGCGCAATTCGAC
Source organism: Pseudomonas sp. GYB4201 (assembly GCF_056312595.1). Taxonomy (NCBI): domain Bacteria; kingdom Pseudomonadati; phylum Pseudomonadota; class Gammaproteobacteria; order Pseudomonadales; family Pseudomonadaceae; genus Pseudomonas; species Pseudomonas sp. GYB4201. The sequence continues at coordinate 153,975 of NZ_JBWGIG010000013.1, forward strand.
AATGGCAAGCGCCAGCTGTGGCCGGGCGAGCTGGTCAGCGCACGCTTGCTGATCAACACCCAGCGCGCCGCCACCGTGGTGCCGGCCAGCGCTGTGCAGCTGGGGCGCGACGGCGACTACGTGTACGTGGTCAACGCCCAGCAACAGGTGGAGCCGCGCCAGGTCAAGGCGTCGAGCATTGTCGTGGATGGCAAGCAGTGGATTCGCGAAGGGCTTGCGCCTGGCGAAAGCGTGGTCACCGTCGGCCAGTCGCGGGTTGCCCCCGGGGTGAAGGTCGCGGCCATCAATGAACAGGCCGTGGCCGCCAACGCCAGCCAGGTGCAACCATGAACGCCCTGGCCAGCCTGATCCCACGTCGCGTGGGCCTGAGCATGCTCGCCATCGGCGTGATGCTGCTGGGCGTGTTCGCCTACTTCAAGCTGCCGGTGGCGGCGTTGCCGACCGTGGACTTCCCCACCATCCAGGTTACCGCGCTGCTGTCGGGTGCCAACGCCGAGACCATGGCCAGCTCCGTGGCAACGCCCCTGGAACGGGCCTTTGCCGCCGTGCCCCAGGTCACCTCCATGACCTCGGCCAGCGCCGCCGGCAAGACCCAGATCGTCCTGCAGTTCGACCTGTCGCGCAACATCGACGGCGCTGCCCAGGACGTGCAGACCGCCATCAACGCCGCGGCCTCCAACCTGCCCAAGACCATGACCAGCCAGCCGACCTTCAACAAGGTCAACCCGGCCGAGGCCACGGTGCTATCCATCGCCCTGACCTCGCCGGTGCGCACGCTGCCGGAGCTCAACCAGTTCGTCGACAACTACATGGCCCAGCAGCTGTCGCAGATGCCGGGCGTGGGCATGATCGACTTCCACGGCCAGCAGAAGCCGGCCATGCGCATCCGCATCGACCCGGACCGCCTGGCGGCCCGTGGCCTGACCCTGGAGGATGTGCGCAGCATTATCGGCATCAGCACCCTCGACCAGCCCAAGGGCAACCTCGACGGCACCAGCCGCACCATCACCCTGGGCGCCACCGACCAGCTGCTGGACGCGGCCCACTACCGCGACCAGGTGGTGGCGTACAAGAGCGGCGTGCCGATCAAGGTCAGCGACATTGGCGACGTGGTCGCCGGCGCCGAGGACACCGAGCAGTCGGCGGCCCTGGACGGCCAGCCGACGGTGATCGCCGATATCCACAAGCAGCCCGGCTACAACGTGCTGGCCACCATCGACAACATCAAGGCGCGGCTGCCGTCGTTGATGGCGCAGCTGCCGGCCGACGTGCAGGTGCACATCGTCGGCGACCGCACCCAGACCATCAGCGCCTCCATCGACGACGTGCAGTTCACCCTGCTGCTGTCCATCGCCCTGGTCGTGGTGGTGATCTTCCTGTTCCTGCGCAAGGCCACGGCCACGCTGATCCCGGCCATGACCATCCCGCTGTCGCTGGTGGCCACTTTCGCGGTGATGTACGTGCTGGGCTACAGCCTCGACAACCTGTCGATCATGGGCCTGGCCATCGCCGTGGGCTTTGTGGTGGACGACGCCATCGTGGTGATGGAAAACATCGTGCGCCACCTGGAGATGGGCAAGTCGCGCCTGCAGGCGGCGGTGGAGGGCCTGCGCGAGGTGGGCTTCACCATCGTTTCCATGACCGTGTCGCTGATCGCGGTGTTCCTGCCCATCCTGCTGATGAGCGGCATCGTCGGCCGGCTGATGCGCGAGTTTGCCGTGACCGTCAGCGTCGCCATCGTCATGTCGTGCATCGTTTCGCTGACCATCACGCCGATGCTCTGCGCCTGGCTGCTCAAGCCCCACGCCGAGGACGAGCCCGAGGGCCGCTTCGCCAGCGCCTGCGAGCGTGCGTTCATGGCGGTGCAGAACGGCTACCAGCGCAGCCTTGACTGGGTACTGGGCCACCAGCGCCTGACCCTGGCGGTGGCCATCGCCACGGTGGCGGTCACCGGCGTGCTCTACGCCAACATTCCCAAGGGTTTCTTCCCGCAGCAGGACACCGGCCTGATCACTGCGGTGGCCGAGGCGGCGCCGGACATCTCGCCGCTGGCTATGCGCGCCCAGGTGGGCAAACTGGCCGATATCGTTGGCCAGGACCCGGCCGTGGACAAGGTGTACTTCTGGGTTGGCCCCAACCCCACCATCAGCCAGGCGAAAATGATGGTGGCGCTGAAGCCGTTCGCCCAGCGCAGCGCCAGCGCCAGCCAGGTCATCGCCCGCCTGCAGGCGCCGCTGGCCCAGGTGCCGGGCATCAAGCTGTTCATGCAGCCCAACCAGGACATCGTCATCGGTGGCCGCGCGGCCAAGACCCAGTACCAGTACACCCTGCAAGACCCCAACACGGCGGAGCTCAACCACTGGGCCGACGTGCTGCTCAAGCGCCTGCAGGGCCTGCCGCAGCTGCAACACGTGACCTCGGACCAGCAGAGCGGCATTCCCCAGGCCACCCTCGACATCGACCGCGACTCGGCCTCGCGCCTGGGCGTGTCGGTGCAGGCCATCGACGACGTGCTGTACGACGCCTTCGGCCAGCGCCAGGTGGCGACCATGTTCACCCAGCTGGACCAGAACCACGTGATCCTGGAACTGGACCCGGCCTGGCAGGTGTCGCTCACCACCCTGGAGCACCTGTACGTGCGCTCCACCAGCGGCGCCATGGTGCCGCTGAACATGCTCACCCACCTCAAGCGCGAACTGGTGCCGATCGCCATCAACCACCAGGGCATCTTCCCGGCCATTACCCTGTCGTTCGACCTGGCGCCGGGCATGGCACTGAGCGATGCGGTCAACGCCATCAACCAGACCACCCAGGCGGCGGGCCTGCCCGACAGCGTGCAGGGCAGCTTCCAGGGCACCGCCCAGGCGTTCCAGGACTCGCTGAAGTCGCAGCCGTGGCTGATCCTGGCGGCGATCATCACGGTGTACATCGTGCTGGGTGTGCTGTATGAGAACGCCATTCACCCGCTGACCATTATCTCGACCCTGCCGTCGGCCGGTTTCGGCGCGCTGGTGGCGCTGATGCTGGGCGGGCTGGACCTGTCGGTGCTGGGCATGATCGGCATCATCCTGCTGATCGGCATCGTCAAGAAGAACGCGATTATGATCGTCGACTTCACCCTGCAGGCCCAGGCCGAGGGGCGCACGCCCCAGGAGGCAGTGCGTGAGGCCTGCCTGCTGCGCCTGCGCCCCATCTTGATGACCTCGCTGGCGGCGCTGCTGGGCGCCATCCCCCTGGCGTTCGGCCACGGCCCTGGTTCCGAGCTGCGCCAGCCCTTGGGCGTGGCGATTGTCGGCGGCCTGCTGGTGTCCCAGGTGCTGACCCTGTATACCACCCCCGTGGTCTATCTTTGGTTCGAGCGCCTGCGTACCCGCAAGGCGGCGCGCCGGGAAGCAGTGGCCGCGTGACGGAGGACACAGGGCAGAAGAACATGGAATTTCGACACAGCCTCACCCAACGGATTGTCATCGTTTTCGCCATCATGACCACGGTGGTGGCCGGCGCGTTCGCCATCGGCATCGTCGCTACCGTGCACGTGGTCGAGAAGCGCCTGGTCACCACCAGCCTGGGCGGCACCCTGCAGCGTATCCTGTTGATGGACGACATGGCCGCCTGGCGGCCCAAGCCCGAGCGTGACGAGCGCTTCTACGCCCAGGAGGGCCATGGCGAGCTGGCCCTGCCAACAGACCTGCAAGGCCTGCGGCCAGGCTTCAGCGAGCTGGTGCGCGACGGCAGGGCCTGGTACGTGATGGTGCAGGAGGTGAACGGCCGCAAGTACGTGCTGCTACGCGACCAGCAGGGCTTTGACCAGCGCGAGCAGGTGCTGTTCGCGGTGGTCATCATCGGCTTCGTGCTTAGCTTGGCCGCGGCGCTGTTGCTGGGCCGCGCCCTGGCGCGCCGGGTGATGGTGCCGGTGACGCGCCTGGCCCGGCAGGTGCGCCACCGTGACCAACTGCTGGACCTGGCGCCGCCGCTGGCGCCGGGCTATGCCCTGGACGAGGTGGGTGAGCTGGCGCGTTCCTTCGACCTGACCCTGGGCCGCCTGCGCGTGGCGCTGATGCGCGAAAAACTGTTCACCGGCGACGTCAGCCACGAGCTGCGCACGCCGTTGATGGTGCTGGCCACTTCCAGCGAGCTGCTGCTGGAAAACCCGCGCCTGAGCGCCGAGCAGCGCGAGCAGGTCGCCAGCATCGCCCGTTCCAGCCGCGAGATGCGCGAGCTGGTTGAAAGCCTGCTGGCGCGGGCACGCGCCGAAGGCACCGGGATGAAATCGCTTTGAGCCTTGGCGCGGTCGTGATATTCCGTGGACGACAATGTAACGCGATTTTGACGGTCGTGATGCTATACGCCTTCCTGGATTCTGCGCCGCGCCTGTTTTTGCACACATTGGCAGCCGCGGCGCGCATGGAAAGTACAAAAAGAAGCTGGGGGATGTATGCAAATTCTGGTGGTTGAGGACAATCGCGATATCCTCGATAACGTGACCGAGTACCTGCAGCTGCGCGGCTGCGAGGTAACCCGCGCCGAGGACGGCCTGAGCGGCCTGCACCTGGCGGCCACCCGTTCGTTCGACATGGTGATCCTCGACGTGATGCTGCCGGGCATGACGGGCACCCAGGTGTGCCAGCGGCTGCGCGAAAGCTCGCGGGCCGACACCCCGGTGATCATGCTGACCGCGCGCGACGCCTTGTCCGACCGCCTGGACGGCTTCAAGGCTGGCGCCGACGATTACCTGATCAAGCCGTTCGCGCTGTCGGAGCTGATGGCGCGCATCGAGGCCCTGGTGTGGCGGTTCAAGCGCAAGAGCTCGCGCACCCTCAAGGTCCACGACCTGTCCTACGACCTCGACACCCTGGACATCAGCCGGGGCGGGGTGGCGCTGCGCCTCAACCCGACTAACCTGAAGATGCTCGAACTGCTGATGCGCCGCAGCCCGGCGGTGGTCACCCGGCGCGAGCTGGAAGAAACCGTGTGGGGCGAATACACCCCCAACAGCGACAGCCTGCGCAGCAACCTGCACCTGCTGCGGCGCATGGTCGACAAGCCGTTCGGCGTACCGCTGGTGCACACCATTCATGGCATCGGCTACCAGATGGTTTATAAAGGGGTGGAACCGATTGCCGAGGATGACGCCGACGCTTGAGCGCGGCGGATTGTCCCGGCGTGCACGTTTCACCGAAATTTTCACGTTGGAAGTTGTCGGCTGAGCTATAACTGGAAATATTTTGTAAATATTCCACCAATGCTCGCTTACCGCAGGAAGCGGGCACACATGCATGTGCTGTACATGGATCTACGTAGGCGAACCATATGACTGAAGTTGTCAGCTTGCCCCTCACTGCCTGGAACACCGATATTGACGCAGAGGTTCAAGCCCGCGGTATCGCAGCCCTGGAGGCCGGCAACGTCCTGGCTTTCCCGGGCCTGCGCTTTGAAGTCGGTGAACACGAACGCGACCTGCTGACCCCACGGGTGGACGGCAAGAGCAAGAACATCAGCCTGTCGCCCAAGGGCGACGCGCTCAAGGGCGTGGAAGGCGACGAAGCCCGGGCCCGGCAGATGCAGGCCATGGTCGGGCGCTACGCAGACTATGCCGAAAACCTCGCGCGAACCCTGCTCAAGCCCTACGCCGGCGCCTTGCAGCGCGCCCGTACCAGCTTCCGTCCCGAAGAGATTGCCGGGCGCCAGAGCTCCTGGCGCAAGGACGACACGCGCCTGCACGTGGACAATTTCCCGTCCTCGCCCACCCGTGGCAACCGTATCCTGCGTGTGTTCGCCAACATCAACCCGGCGGGCGAGCCGCGCTGCTGGCGCCTGGGCGAGCCGTTCGAGCAACTGGCCGACCGCTACGCCAAGGCGCTGCCCAAGCCGGTGTGGGGTTCGGCCGCGGTGCTCAACGCCCTGGGCATCACCAAGGCGCCGCGCAGCGCCTACGACCACTATATGTTGCACCTGCACGACCGCATGAAGGCGGACCTTTCCTACCAGCAGAGTGCCCCGCAAAGCGTCTGGGACTTCCCGGCGGGCACCACCTGGATGGTCTTCACCGACCAGGTCTCCCACGCCGCCACTCGCGGCGCCTGCGCCCTGGAGCAGACCTTCCTGTTGCCGGTGGACGCCATGCAATCGGTCGAACGCGCGCCGCTGCGCGTGCTCGAACGGCTGATGGCGCGCAAGCTAGCGTAACCCCTAGCCACGAAACCCCCGTAGCAGCTGCCGAAGGCTGCGTCCTGGCATGCTACGGTGCCTGGACGCGGCCTTGCGGCCGCTGGTACAGGTGGCCTGCGTTCACGGTTTTGGAATGAACGCCACACTCTGGTTGGCGTGGGCGCGGAACAGGCGGGCGCCGTTGTCCGGCTGGGTCAGCACCAGGTCATGGTCCTCGGCCAGGTAGCGCAGCGGCAGGTCCTTGAGGGTCGGGTACTGGGCGAAGACGATGGTGCGCGCAGGGTCCCAGGGCGTGCCCGTGCGGCGCGCCAGCCAGGCCATGAAGTCGGCGCTGGTGCCCTCGCGTGGGTAGTCCTCGTTTTCGCCGATGTAGGTGAACGGCCCCGCGTGGTTCTGTACGTACAGGGGCAGCTTGTTGTCGACTTCCAACATCACCAGGTGCCACTGGTTCCACGGCGCCTGCTCGCTGGCACGAGCCTCCACGTCCTGGCCAAAACGGATGATGCCGCCGTTGCTGTTGGTCCAGGGGTAGGCCACGCCTACGACCAGGATCATCAGCACCGCGGCGATACCGATGCCACGCTGCCACCGGCGCGCGCTGGCCGGGCGGTTGGCCAGGTAGCCGCTCAGCCAGGCGGCGCCCAGCAGTTGGGCGAACGGCACCAGCGGCAGCACGTAGTAGCTGCGACGGCTGCCGCAGGCGGTGAAGAACGCGAACATCAGTCCCAGCCCCAGCACCAGCCAGCGCGTGTTGGCGTCCGTGCTGCGCCAGTGCCGCACGGCCAGCCACAGGCCGATCAGCCAGCAGGGCGCCCAAGGCAGGGTGTAAACCGGCAGGTACAGGAAGTAGGTGTAGATCGGGCCGAAATTGTCGAACGGCTTGAAGAACCGCACGATGTTCTCGCGTACCACCAGGCCCAGCCCGCTCTGGCCGTAGGTGGGCTGGCCGTACAGGTGCGACAGGGCGAAGGGAATCATGTAGACAGCGCCGGCCACCACCAGCGCCGCCAGCAGCCGCAGGTTCAGGTGGCGCTTCCAGCGCCCCTCGCCAAGCAGGTGCGGCAGCAGCATCAGACCCGGCAGGATGAAGCCGATCAGGCCCTTGAGCAGCGACGTCAGCGCCAGTATCAGGAAGAAGGCCGCGTAGCGGGTAAAACGCGTGTCCAGCGGGTCGCGCCAGTACCACCAGACCGCCGCCAGTACGCCGAACACGGTCAGTACATCGGCGGTGGCCACCCGTGACCACACCAGGAAATAAAAGGTGGTCGCCAGCAGCCACCCGGCGATCAGCCCGGTGCCCTTGCGAAACAACCGTTCACCCAGCAGGTACACCAGCCAGACGCTCAGCCAGGCGGCAAGCACCGACGGCAGGCGCAGGGACCAGTGATCCAGGCCGCCCATCAAGCCGGCGGTGGCGGTGATCAGCCAATAGGACGGCAGCGGCTTGTCATAGTAGGCGCTGCCCTTGAGGTAGGGGTCGAAGTAGTCGCCGCTCTGCAGCATCTGCAGGGCGATGTTTGCCCAGCGGGTCTCGGCGCCCCATAACTCGCGCTGGCCCAGGCCCAGCAGCAGGGCGATGGCGGAAACGGCGAGCAGCAGGACCAGGGCGCCGCGCTCGGAGCGAAAGTATCGGTACAAGGTTTCAGTCATGTTCAGCCACGTAGGATCGAAGACCCGGAGGTCCATCCACCGGGCCGCTCAAACCTAGTGCACTGACCGTTGCGTTTGTGTGACCACGATGAGAAAAAACCGTTGATGGCACTACGGTCATCATCGACATGAAATGCTGCTGCGCAGGCCTTGCTTTCACCTGCTTTTGACCCTTGCCCCCGCACACTGCAGCAATCCCATCGCTCACCGCTGGATGACCCGTACATGACGTCGAAACGCCCCTTTGTATTGTTGCTCTTGATTACTGGCCTGCTGTTCTTCGTTGCCCTGGGCAACCATCAGTTGCAAGGTTCCACCGAGCCTCGGGTGGGTGGCATCGCCATGGAAATGCACCTGCAAGGCGACTGGGTAACGCCGCGCCTCAACGGCGAACCGTTCCTGGAAAAACCGCCCTTGAGCCTGTGGCTCGACAGCGCCGCCATGAGCCTGTTCGGCCCCAGCGCATGGTCGGTGCGCCTGGCGTCGGCGCTTGCCGGCTTGTGCAGCGTGCTGCTGCTGTACGGGTTCCTGCGGCGTAATGACCGGCCGGTGGCAGTCGCTGTCACGGCCGGGCTGATGCTCGCCACCACCGCCAGCTTCTGGGGCAACGTGCGCCAGGTAGGCGAGGACTCGCTGCTGACCCTGGGCGTCAGCCTGGCGCTGCTGGCGTTCTACCAGGCCAGCCAGCGGCGCAGCCTGGGCAGCGCGCTGCTGTTCAGCGCCGGTATTGCCATTGCCACCCTGAGCAAGGGCGTGTTGGGCCTGGCCCTGCCGGGCGTGGTCATCTTTGCCTGGCTGCTGGCCGAGACCGTGCAGCACCGGCGCCTGGCGCTGGGGCGCTGGCTATGGCCGGCGGCGCTGACCCTGGTGGGCCTGCTGCCGTTGCTGGTGTGGCTGGGCTTCCTCTACCAGCAGGGCGGCGGCCAGGCACTCAAGGAGCTGCTGTGGGCCAACAGCGTCGGGCGCTTCAGCGGCTCGTTCAGCGAGGCCGGGCACTTCGAACCCTTCTATTACTACCTGGGCAAGTTGCCCGAAGCCTTCCTGCCGTGGAACCTGCTGGTGTACCTGGGCCTGTGGCATTTCCGCAAACAATGGCGCGTGCAGCCGCACCTGATGTTCTGCAGCCTGTGGCTGCTGGCGCAGTTCGTGCTGCTGACCCTGGCCTCGAGCAAGCGCATGGTCTACCTGATGTCCCTGGCGCCGGCCGCCGCGGTTATCGCCGCGGAATACGCGCGGGTGCTGCTCGCCTGGCGCTCGGCCGCCCATTGGCAGCGTGCGGCCGCAGGGGTGATGGGGCTGGTGGTGGTGGCCTACCTGGGCGTGGCGATCTGGGTGTTGCCGCGCGCCGACCGTGCCGAGTCCTTCGTGCCCCTGGCCGAGCAGATCCGCGACTACCAGGCGCAAGGCCGCCACGTGGCGTTGGCCACGCCCAGCGAGCGGTTGGCAGGGGCAGGGGTGTTCTACAGCCGCAGCCTGTTGCCGGCGCTGGCCAGCGAGCAGGCGATGACCCAGTTCCTGGCGCAGGCGCCGGGCAACGTGGCGGTAATGGAGCGCGAGGCAGCGCCGGAGGCGGGGGTGGAGGTGTTGCGCAAGGTGGTGGTGGGGGACCGGGCCTATTACTTCCTGGCCCAGCCCGCCTTGTAGCAAGGACGCGGCCTTTGGCCGCTGCTACGCAGATCGCTTCGCCTGCATCGCGGCCAAGGCCGGCTCCTACCACGCACGGCGTAGGAGCCGACTTTAGTCGCGATGCAGGCGACGCCGTTTCAAGGCAGTCGCTGCTATCGGTTTACACCCACTTCTGGTGCGGGATCGGCAGGCTGCAGGATTCGCCGCGGCCAATCGGGAAGTAGGTGATTTGGCCGCTGCTACGCAGATCGCGTCGCCTGCATCGCGGCCAAGGCCGGCTCCTACCACGCACGGCGTAGGAGCCGACTTTAGTCGCGATGCAGGCGACGCCGTTTCAAGGCAGTCGCTGCTATCGGTTTACACCCACTTCTGGTGCGGGATCGGCAGGCTGCAGGATTCGCCGCGGCCAATCGGGAAGTAGGTGATGCCTTTTTGCGCCAGGCGGTCAACGTCGTACAGGTTGCGGCCGTCGAAGATCACCGGCTGCGCCAGGCGCTTCTGGATCAGGTCGAAGTCCGGGGCCTTGAACTGTTGCCATTCGGTGCAGATGATCAGCGCGTCGGCACCGTTCAGGGTAGCTTCCGGGGTGCCCATCAGCATCAGGTTCGGCTGCTCGCCGTACAGCAGTTGGGTCTGCTGCATGGCCTCGGGGTCGAAGGCACGCACCTGGGCGCCGGCGGCCCACAGGGCTTCCATCAGTTCGCGGCTCGGGGCGTCGCGCATGTCGTCGGTGTTGGGCTTGAAGGCCAGGCCCCAGACCGCGAAGGTGCGGCCTTTCAGGTCACCCTTGAAGTAGGCTTTCACCCGCTCGAACAGCTTGTGCTTCTGGCGCTCGTTGATGGCTTCCACGGCCTGCAGCAGGTCGTTGGAGCAGTTGGCCGCCTCGGCGGTGTGGATCAGCGCGCGCATGTCCTTGGGGAAGCACGAGCCGCCGTAGCCGCAGCCGGCGTAGATGAAGTCGTAGCCGATGCGCGGGTCAGCGCCCATGCCCAGGCGAATGGCCTCGATGTCGGCACCCAGGTGCTCGGCCAGTTCGGCGATCTGGTTGATGAAGCTGATCTTGGTGGCCAGCATGCAGTTGGCGGCGTATTTGGTCAGCTCGGCGCTGCGCAGGTCCATGAACAGGATACGGTCGTGGTTGCGGTTGAACGGCGCGTACAGGTCGCGCATCACGTCGCGCACTTCCTCGCGCTCGCAGCCGATGACGATACGGTCCGGGCGGCGGCAGTCACGCACCGCCGAGCCTTCCTTGAGGAATTCGGGGTTGGAGACGATATCGAACTGCAGGGTGCGGCCGGCTTTCGCCAAGGCTTCGTTGATGTGCTTCTGCAGGGCGTCGCCGGTGCCCACGGGCACGGTGGATTTCTCCGCGACGATCAGCGGCTCCACGCGGTGGCGGGCAATGGCGTCGCCCACCGAGAACACGTACTTGAGGTCGGCCGAGCCGTCATCGCCCGAGGGTGTGCCGACGGCGATGAACAGCACTTCGCCGTGCTCGATGGCCAGCTTCTCGTCGCTGGTGAAGTGCAGGCGACCGTTGTCCAGGTTTTCCCGCACCAGCGCCGACAGGCCCGGCTCGAAAATGGTCACGTGGCCCTTGGACAGTTGGTCGACCTTGTGTTGGTCGATGTCCATGCAGATCACGTCATGACCCACTTCGGCCAGCACGGTGGCTTGCACCAGACCTACGTAACCACTACCGATAACACTGATTTTCATTGCGCAGATCCTATGGACTTGTTGCCGTGTGTACGTCGCGAGTTGATGATCAGCACCCCGAGCACGACCAGCGTCACCCCGAGGCTTTTCAACAGCGAAAAATGTTCATTGAACGCTGGCAGGCAGGCTGCCAGCAGGTAGACCAGGGCGTAGCTGATGCTCAGCAGCGAATAGGCACGGCCCAGGGGCAGGTGCTGCAGCGCGCCGAGCCAGCACAGCATGGACAGGGCGTAGGCGAAGATCGCCACCATCACCACGCCCAGCGCCAGCCAGGGCACCGGGCCGGCGAGCAGAGTGTCGAGCCACTGTGCCGGCACCGGCAGCCGGGTCATGCTCCAGCGCATGCCCAGTTGCGCAGTGCTGACCAGCAGCACACTGCCGCCCGCCAGGGCAAAACCCTGGGCGCGGCTCATGCCTGCCACCCCAACAGCAGCACGCCGGCCATGACCACGCCCACGCCCAGCCAGTGGCGCACGTCCACGTGCTCGCGAAAGACAAAGCGCGCCACCAGGGTGATCAGCACGAAATTGAGGCTGAGCATGGGGTAGGCGATACCCACCTCCAGGTGTTGCAGCACCAGCAGCCACAGCAGCAGGCCCAGGCCCAGGCACAGCAGCGCCAGCCACAGCCACGGCGTGGCCAGCTTGGCCAGGGCGCCGCCGGCCGGGGCGTCGCGCCAGGCCTCGACCGCCAGTTTTTGCGCGATCTGGCCCAGGCAGGTGAGGGTGCAGGCCGCCAGCAACAGAAGGAAGATCATGGCGGCGTCTGGTCGAAAATGAAGATCATCAGGCTGCCTTGCACGAAGCGCTTGCCGTCCTTGGGCAGCAGGTCGACCTCATGCAGCTCGTCATCACTCTTGACCCGCATGACCACGCCCACCGAACCCTGGCGGCGGGCGTCGGTCATCCACGCCTGCACCTGATCCAGTTGCACCTCGCGGGCGCTGGAGTCGGCGTAGCTGAGGCCATACTTGGTCTCGCCCACGGTGTTGTACAGGTACACGGTGGGTTGCGCGGTGTGCCAGGCCAGGGCCGAGGCAGCGCCCAGGTCGTTGGCCAGCAACGTGTGGGCCTGGCGCAGTTCATCGGTGTGTTCGGCGATGAACGCGTCCGGGGTCTTGTTGTTGACGATGGAGTTCGGCAACGCGGCGGGCAGCAATGCAATCAGCAGGCCCATGCCCACGGCCGGGGCAGCCCAGAGACGCAAAGGCTTGAGCAGCGCCAGGGCGTTGGCGAGCACCACGCTGGACAGGGCCACGACGATCAGCGCCAGGTGCTGCGGCTCGTCCACGTACACCGGTTTCTTGTGCTGCAGCCAGGCGATGGCGGCCAGGCCGATGACGCCCATGGCCAGGTTGAGCACGGCGTTGCTGCGCAGCATCAGGGTCTTGCCCTGGGCTAGCGCCTGGTTCAGCAGGTGGCCCAGCAGCAGCGCCAGGGGCAGCATGCACGGCAGGATGTAGGTGGGCAGCTTGCCGCGGCTCAGGCTCAGGAAGGCCAGGGGCAGCAACAGCCACAGCAGCACGAACAGCACCTTGGGCTCGCGGCGGGTGGCCCAGGCCTGGCGCACGGTGGCCGGCAGCAGCAGCGCCCAGGGCAGGCTCGAAGCGGCCAGCAGCGGCAGGTAGAACCAGATTGGCTGGGCGTGCTGGGCGTCGTCGCCGGCGAAGCGACGGATGTGCTCGTGCCAGAAGAAGAACGACCAGAAGTCAGACTCCTGCTGGTTGACCATCAGCGCCCACGGCGCCGACACCAGCACCGCCACCAGCACGCCGAACAGGCCGAAGCGCACCAGCTCGCCAAAACGTTTCTGCCAGATCATCCACGGCGCGGCGATCAGTACCGGGAACACCCAGGCCAGGAAGCCCTTGGTCATGAAGCCCATGCCACAGGCAACGCCCAGCAGGCCCCAGTGCAGCAGGCGCGCGTTGGTGGTGCGGCTGTCGACGGCAAACCACAAAGCTACCAGGCTCAGGTTCACCCACAGGGTGAACTGCGGGTCCAGGTTGGCGTAGCCGGCCTGGCCGGCCACCAGGCCGAAGCTCATGTACAGCACCGCGCAGATCACGCTCTGGCGCTTGTCGGCCCACAGGCGGTTGGCCACAAGGTAGGTCAGCAGCGCGCTCAGGCCCAGGCTCAGGGCCGAGGCCACGCGCACGCCGAACAGGTTCTGGCCGAACAGCCACTGGCCGATGGCGATCAGCCAATAGCCGGCGGCGGGTTTTTCAAAGTAACGCAAGCCCATGAAGTGCGGCGCGGCCCATTTGCCGGTCAGCAGCATTTCCTGGCTCATTTGCGCGTAGCGGGTTTCATCGGGAATCCACAGCCCGTGGAAGGGCAGTGGCAGCAGATAGAAGAGCCCGAATGCAAGCAGCAAGACGGGCAGGGTCCAGCGCTGGATCATGGTCGTTGAACCCCAAGCCAGCCTTCGCGTCCTTCCAGGGCGCCGCGGGTCAGTTGTTCCACCGGCAGGGCGGTGGTGTCCGCAGGCAGCAGTTGCCCCAGAGGTTGGAACTGTATCTGTCGCTCGCGTGCCGTTGCCAGCAAGCGGCGGAAATCGTCAGCCATCAGAATCCCTTCAACCTCGGCGTGAATGGTGTAGTTGTTCAAGCCTCCAGGCTTGAAGCGTTCCAGGATGTAGTCGTTGAAACCTTGGGCGCTCACCGTTGGCCCCACCACTTCGTCGAAGGTGGGCAGGTCCACGGGGATCTGCACGGTACCGGCCGAACCATCGGCCAGGCGTGGCTGGAACAGGTGGGTGCCACGGCAATCGCTGTTGTAGCGGAAACCGAAGTCTTCCTTGGCCTGTACCACGCGTTCGTCGGCGCGCCAGCCGGCGGCAGCGGAGCAGTCGATGCGCTGCCCGAGGATATCGTTCAGGGTTTCCACGCCCCGGCGGATCTGCTCGTGCAGTTGCGCGTCGCTCCAGCGACCGGTGTTGGCCTGCCAGCCATGGTGATCCCAGGCGTGCAGCCCAACCTCGTGGCCGGCGTCGCGGGCCTGGCGCATCAAGTGCCCCAGGTCGCGACCGATTGGTTTGCCGGGCCAGGCGGTGCCGGCCAGCAAGATATCCCAGCCGTACAGGCCTGCGGCATTGGAACGCAACATCTTCCACAGGAACTGCGGGCGGATCAGGCGCCACAGGTGGCGCCCCATGTTGTCCGGCCCGACGCTGAAGAAGAACGTCGCTTTCACTTGGGCTTCGTCGAGCAGTTCGAGCAACCGCGGCACCCCTTCACGGGTGCCTCGGTAGGTGTCGACGTCGATGCGCAGACCTGCCTGCATTAACGCTTGCTCTCGATTTCGATCATGGCTTCGCGCAGGAAGAAGTCCAGGGTCTTGCCGATGGTTTCGCTCAGCTCGATGGTCGGGGTCCAGTCGATCAGGCGACGGGCGTTCTCGATGCTCGGGGTGCGGTGGGTCACGTCCTGGTAGCCGTTGCCGTAGAACGCCTTGCTCTCGATTTCACGGAAGCCGGCGAACGGCGGGAAGTTGCCACGCAGCGGGTGAGCTTCGAACTGGCGCAGCAGCTCTTCGCCCAGCTGGCGGATGCTGGCTTCGTTGGTCGGGTTGCCGATGTTGATGATCTCGCCGTCGCACTTGCCATCGCGGTTCTCGATGATGCGTGCCAGGGCTTCGATGCCGTCGTCGACGTCGGTGAAGGTACGCTTCTGCTCGCCACCGTCCACCAGGCGGATCGGGGTGCCTTCCACCAGGTGCAGGATCAGCTGGGTAATGGCGCGCGAGCTGCCGATACGGGCCGAATCCAGGCGGTCCAGGCGTGGGCCCATCCAGTTGAACGGACGGAACAGGGTGAACTTCAGGCCCTTGTCGCCGTAGGCCCAGATCACGCGGTCCAGCAGTTGCTTGGAGACCGAGTAGATCCAGCGCTGCTTGTTGATCGGGCCGACGATCAGGTTCGAGGTGTTCTCGTCGAAGTGGCTGTCCTGGCACATGCCGTAGACTTCGGAAGTCGACGGGAAGATCACGCGCTTGTTGTACTTCACGCAGTGACGGACGATTTTCAGGTTTTCTTCGAAGTCCAGTTCGAATACGCGCAGCGGGTTGCGGGTGTATTCGATCGGGGTGGCGATGGCGACCAGCGGCAGCACCACGTCGCACTTCTTGATGTGGTATTCGATCCACTCGGAGTGGATGCTGATGTCACCTTCCACGAAGTGGAAACGCGGGTTGCCGCGCAGGTGCTCGATGGCGTCGGAACCGATGTCCAGGCCGTAGATTTCATAGCGGTCGTCGCGCAGCAGGCGCTCGGACAGGTGGTTGCCGATGAAGCCGTTGACGCCCAGGATCAGCACGCGGGTGCGGCGCACAGGGCGGCCGGCAGCCTTGCCGATCAGCTTGGAGCCTTCCACCAGGCCCAGTTCACGGGCCAGTTGCGGGCCGCTCAGGTACAGGCCGTCGTTGTTGCGCTGGCCAGCAGTGATTTGCAGGGCGTCGGTGCCGCAGGCGATGCGCAGCGGTTCGACGCTGATCACGTGGCCAGGCTCGAAGCCCTGGTTGCCGGCGACCACTTCGGCGCTCCAGACAATCAGTTTGTGCTCGCCCACGGCGCAGAACGCGCCCGGGTATGGCTGGGTGACGGCGCGCACCAGGTTGAACAGTTCTTCGGCCGGGCGGCTCCAGTCCAGCAGGCCGTCGGCAGGGGTGCGGCGGCCGAAGGTGGTGGCCTGGCTCTCGTCCTGGGCGGTCTCGGTGACTTCACCCTTGGCCAGCAGCGGCAGGGTTTCGTTCAGCAGCGCGGTGGCGGCGTCACGCAGCTTGGCGTGCAGGCTCAGGCCGGTGTCGGAACGCTCGATGGCCACGCGTTGCTGGGCAACGATGGCGCCGGCGTCGGCACGCTTGACCATGCGGTGCAGGGTAACGCCGGTCTCGGTTTCGCCCTTGACCAGCACCCAGTTGGCCGGTGCGCGGCCGCGGTAGCGTGGCAGCAACGAGCCGTGCAGGTTGAACGCACCTTGCTTGGCGCAGGCCAGCACGGCCTCGCTCAGCAGGTTGCGGTAGTAGAACGAGAAGATGAAGTCGGCGTCGAGCTTGGCGATGCGCTCGATCCAGATCGGGTGGTTGGCGTCTTCCGGGGCGTGCACCGGGATGCCTTTGCGTGCGCACAGTTGCGCCACCGAGCCGTAGAAGTTGTTTTCCTTGGGATCGTCGGCGTGGGTGAATACGGCGGCGATGTCGTAGCCTGCCTCAAGCAGGGCGTTGATGCCGGCGCAGCCGATATCGTGGTAGGCGAAGACAACAGCTTTCTGGTTCATGAGGCAGCCTTGCTGGAAGAAATGGAAATCGAGGTTTCAGGGTGAGGTTCGGTGTTGCCGCCAGCCGGTTCGTTGCTGCGCAGCACCTTTTCGATGAAGAACCGCGGACGGGCGCGGACGTCGCTGTACATGCGGCCCAGGTATTCACCCAACAGGCCCATGCCGATGAACTGCGCACCGGTGAACACGAACAGCACGGCGAACAGCACGAAGGTGCCGTGGCCCGACCAGGCGGCGCCGTAGATCATGCGCAGCAGGATCAGCGCGACGGCGAACAGCACGCCCAGGGCGGCCATGCCGATGCCGACCACGCTCAGCAGGCGCAGCGGCGTGGTGGTCATGCAGGTGACCAGGTCGAACATCAGGCTGATCAGGCGCATGGGGCTGTACTTGGAGTCGCCGTGCTCGCGCTCGGCGTGCTGCACCAGCACCTCGGTGGTGTGGCGGGCGAAGCTGTTGGCCAGGATCGGGATGAAGGTGCTGCGCTCGCGGCAGGCCAGCATCGCGTCGACCACGCTGCGGCGGTAGGCACGCAGCATGCAGCCGTAGTCGCTCATGGCCACGCCGGTGGAACGCTGCACGGCCAGGTTGATCAGCTTCGACGGCCAGCGGCGCAGGGCCGAGTCCTGGCGGTTGTTGCGCACGGTGCCGACCACGTCGTAGCCCAGCGAAGCCTGGGCGACCAGGTTGGGGATCTCTTCGGGCGGATTCTGCAGGTCGGCGTCGAGGGTGATCACCAGGTCACCGATGCACTGCTCGAAACCGGCCATGATCGCCGCGTGCTGGCCGTAGTTGCGGTTCAGGATCACCGCCACCACCGGGCTGCCCGGGCGTTCGGCGGCGTCCTGGAGGATGTCTGCCGAGGCGTCGCGGCTGCCGTCGTCCACCAGCACGATTTCATATTTCTGCGTCAGTTGCGCACACGCAGCTTCAGTGCGGCGCAGCAGCTCCGGCAGGCTCTGCTCTTCGTTGTACACCGGTATCACGATGGACACGGTGTTGATCGGATAAGGTCTCACGGGCGGTGTTCCAGGGTTTTCTCAATGGCGCAGGCAACGCGCTCGACATCGTCGAGGGTCATGTCGGGGAACAGCGGGATGGAGCACAGGCGGGCCGAGTTCCACTCAGTGTTGGGCAGCTGCACGTCCGGGAACTTCTGGCGGTACCAGGTGTGCAAGTGCGTGGCAATGAAGTGGATGCCGGTGCCAATGCCTTGATCTTGAAGACCTTTCATGAAGGTTTCACGATCAATGCCACAACGTTCCGGGTCGATGCGCAGGATGAACAGGTGCCAGGCGTGCTGTTGCGGCCAGGCCGGTTGCGACAGTGGCAGCACCGGCAGGTGCTTGAGGCGCTCAAGGTACGCCTGGGCCAGCTGCTCGCGCTTGGCATTGATGGCGTCGACGCGCTCCAGTTGCACCAGGGCAATGGCGGCGTTGATGTCGGCCAGGTTGTACTTGAAGCCTGGCTCCTGGACCATGGCCTGTGGCTTGCGGCCGTGGGTCATGCGGTCGTAGGCGTCCACGCCCAGGCCGTGGAACTTGAGCATGCGCACGCGGTTGGCGAAGGCTTCGTCATCGCTGACGAACATCCCGCCTTCGGCGCAGGTCATGTTCTTGATGGCGTGGAACGAGAAGATTGCGGTGCCCTGGGCGCCGATTTCGCGGCCGCGGTAGCGGGTGCCCACGGCGTGGGCGGCGTCTTCGATGACGCGGATGCCGTAGCGCTCGGCCAGGGCGTACAGCGGGTCGAGGTCGAAGGCGGCGCCGGCGTAGTGCACGGGGATGATCGCCTTGGTGCGCGGGGTGATGGCGGCCTCGATGGCGGCCACGCTGCACATCAGGGTGTCACGGTCGACGTCGACGAATACCGGGGTAGCACCCAGCAGGCAGATCATGTTGGCGGTGGACACCCAGGTCTGGGACGGGGTGATGACTTCATCGCCCGGGCCGATGCCCAGGGCCAGCAACGCGATGTGCATGGCGCCGGTGGCGGACGACAGGGCCACGGCATGGGCGCAGCCCACGCGGCGAGCGAATTCCTGCTCCAGCTCCTGGGCCTTGGGGCCGGTGGTGATCCAACCGCTGCGCAATACCTGCTCTACTGCTGCGATCTCCTGGTCACCCATGCTGGGACGGGAAAAGGGGAGAAAACTCTGATTCATGGCATCCTCGGAATCTGACAGGCTTATGCGCTTCGTGCGTCATACATGCCCCACTTTAGTCGCAGGGCCATCCGTTATAGAGGGAGATTATTACCGCCGCAAGCTGAACGAACGCTTGCTGAACGAATCAATTGCTGTTTGATACAAAAATCGGGGTTGTCAGGCCTGGCAGGCATTGAAGTCGACGAATGCCCACGTGTCTGTAGGAAATGTCTGAAGATGCTCGTAGAAAATGCCACTGTGAAAAACTGCCGATGGTTCAATACGTCAAAGGTGCATTTTCATGTGTCAAAAAAGAGTGAGTGACAGATGAAAATGCTGTCCCGGTGCCAGCTTTTCCGTTCATCACAAGTCTTTGACATGGGCTGCGGTACAAGGGCTGGTAAACTGCCTGGCCCTCCAGACCCCTAGCATGACGCTGAGCTGCCCCCGCCCATGAATTCGATCGTCGCCCGCTGGCGCACCAAGCACTCCCGGCAAAGCCTGGCCCAACGCATCATTGTAGTCTTCGCGCTGATGACCACGTTGGTGGCTGGCGTTTTTGCCGTTGGAATTGTCGCAACCGTGCATGTGGTGGAGAAAAAACTCACCACCACGGGCCTGGGCGGCAACCTGCACCGCATGCTGATGATGGAAAACCGCGACGACTGGACCCACCGGCCGGAGAAGGACGAGCTGTTCTTCGCCGACGACGGCCAGGGCGACCTGGCCATGCCCCCGGACCTGCAGGCCCTGGAGCCGGGCTTCCACGAGGTCAAGCGCCTGGAGCGCAGCTGGTACGCCATGGTGCGGGTGGTCAATGGCCGCAAGTACATCCTGCTGCGTGACCAGCAAGGCTTCGAGGAGCGCGAGCGCCTGCTGTTCGGCGTGGTCATCACCGGCTTCGTGCTGAGCCTGCTGGGCTCGATCCTGCTGGGCTGGCTGCTGTCGCGCAAGGTCATGGCGCCGGTGATCCGCCTGGCCGGCCAGGTGCGCCACCGCGACCAGCTGCTGGACCTGGCGCCGCCCCTGGCGCCCGACTACGCCGCCGACGAGGTCGGCACCCTGGCCCGTTCCTTCGACGACACCCTGGGGCGCCTGCGCTCGGCGCTGGTGCGCGAGAAGCTGTTCACCGGTGACGTCAGCCACGAACTGCGCACGCCGTTGATGGTGCTGGCCAGCTCCAGCGAGCTGTTGCTGGAAAACCCCGGCCTGGATCCCCGTGCGCGTGAGCAGGTGTCGCGCATTGCCCGCGCCAGCGCCGCCATGCGCCAGCTGGTGGACACCTTCCTGCTGCTGGCCCGGGCGGAAAACGCCGAGGGCGGCCGTGGCCCGGCCGCCGGCATGGTGCAGGTGGCCCAGGAGCTGGTGGAGACCTGGCGCACGCCCATCGAGCACAAGGGCCTGGAGCTGATCTACCTGCCGGAAGCCGCGGGGGAGGGGGTGTACAACCAGACCTTCCTGGGTGCGGTGATGGGCAACCTGCTGCGCAACGCCTGGCACTACACCGACCACGGTTTTATCCGCCTGACCCTGTTGCCGGGCGGCTTCAAGGTGGAGGACAGCGGCATCGGTATTCCGGAGGAAAAGCGCCTGGAGATGTTCCAGCCGTTCGTGCGCGGCGACGAACAGCGCGGCGAGGGCCTGGGGTTGGGCTTGTCGCTGGTGCAGCGGATCTGCGTGAACGAGGGCTGGTCAGTGACCCTGACCAGCCGCGAGCCCCACGGTTGCTGCTTCGAGGTGCGCCTGGCGGCGGTCTAGCCTTTCAGGCGGTGCAGCGTGCGCGGCCACTGGTTGGGGTTCAGGGCGCCCAGCACATGGGGCGTGCCGGTGACCGGGTCGACGCTCACGAACAGCGCGCTGGCGTAGCCCGGGCCGCTGCCGCCATGAATACCGGCCTGTTTCTCCAGGGCATTGATGCACTCGCTGTGGGTGACCAGCACCAGGTTGTGGCCCGGCTGCTTGTGCGCCACCACGTCCTGGAGCATGGTCTGCCGGCAGTTGATCAGCCAGTCCTGGGGCGTGGCGGCCTGGCCGAACATGAACATCGCGGTCTGGCGGGTGCGGGTCAGGGGGCTGGTGAACACTTGCGCCTGGGCCATGCCCAGCGCCTGCAGGCTGTTGCCCACTTCGCTGGCCACGCGGCTGCCGGCCAGGGTGATGCCATCGGCGTCGCCCAGGCAGGCGCCGTCGGAACGGTCGCAGCGCTCGCCGTGGCGCACCAGCACGGCCACGTTGCCTGCCTTCCAGGCTGCCTGCAGCCCCGAGTGGCGCAGGGTCTTGCCATCACCCAGGTCGGCCGGGCCGCTTGGGCGCAGTGCCCAACCGCCTAGCGCCGAAGCCGCCACCACTGCCAGCAGGCCCATGACGACAACGCGGCGACGCAGGGCGAAACGCCGTGGCGGCAAGGGGAGGGCGACAGAGGCTACCGGCATGATGGCTCCATGGAGCTATGAAAGTGCCGGGACTATAGGGATGGCCAGGTTAAGGGCTGGTGAATGGAATGTGAAAATTTTAGTTTTGAGGGGGGCAACAAGGTCTGTCAGGCCGTGGCACGTTGCAACAGATGTAGGAGCCGACCTTGGTCGCGACAGGCCGCGCGGGCGGCCGGTGGTGGCCGTTATCGAGTCGCAAGGCGAGCGCAAAAAAAGCAGCTGGCACTCTCGTCGCCAACTCGTTGCAAGGCTCTGCGACAGGGTATATACACAATATTTCAAGCGCATGTCTGCGCGCCCGAACTGCCTGAGCGAGGATGCCAAAGATGATGACACTGGGACTTTGTTCGCTGGAACTACGCAATATCATCGAATGTGCTTTTCTGCCGGCCCACTGCACCTGCACGGTGGCCCCCGACCAGTCGCTGACGGTCCAGGTCACTGACCCCGTCACCGGCCAGGTGCAACTGATGGTGACCGGTATTTCGACCGATCGGCTCAGCAGCAGTCGGGCTATTTCCGACCTGATCGCCGAGCTGCGCCATGATCTTGAGCACAATCGCCACACCTTCCCTCACGCGCTTGCCAGCTGAGGGCCTTGCCGGCGCCGCCCAGCGGCGCCGGGCCAATACTGGCTTTCCGCCATTTACTTAAAATTTGTTTCATGTAGTTTCATGGAACTTGTCTCTGAAATGTCATGTAACGGATCCGTAATGGCGTCAGTTTTTTAACTGACTCCAACGAGACCCGTGATGATCAAGAAGATAGTCCGTCCCCTGGTAGGCGCCATGCTGGGCACTGCCGCCCTGGGTGCACACGCCGACTTCATCGATGACAGCCATGCAGACCTGACGCTGCTCAACCGCTACCTGAACCAACAGGGCAGCGACGTGGTTGGCAGCAACAAGAAGGCCAACAGCGTGCGCGACTGGGGCCAGGGCTTCGAATTCAACTTCAAGTCCGGCTACACCGAAGGCACCGTCGGCTTCGGCCTGGACCTGACGGCCTTCTACGGCGTCAAGCTGGACTCCAACTCCCAGCAGGGCAGCATGTTCCCGCTGGATGACGGCAAGTCGGCCAACGACTTCGGCGTGCTGAGCCCGACCTTCAAGATGCGCTTCCTCAAGGATGAACTGCGCGTCGGCACCCTGACCCAGAACAACCCGATGCTGGCCAACACCGACGGTCGTCTGTACCAGCAGACCAACACCGGCGCGCAACTGGTGTCGAAGGACCTGGATAACTATGTTTTCACCTTGGGTAACATTACCCAGACCAAGATCCGCAACGAAACCGGCGACCAAGACATGATCACCGGCGGCGGCGCCAAGGGCAGCAACCGCTTCAGCTACGGTGGCGCCGACTACACCGGCATCAAGGACACCACCTTGAGCGGCTGGTACTCGAACCTGGCCGACTACTACCAACAGTTCTACCTGGGCCTCAAGCACACCGACCAACTGCCAGTGGGCAGCCTGGCCACCGACCTGCGCGCCTACCGCAGCCTGGGGACCGGCGGCAACGGCGACGGCGACAGCGAATACGGCGCAGCCGGCTACTACGGTGGCACCACCACCAAGGGCCGCATCAACCAGTCGACCTTCAGCATCATGGAAAGCTACAGCCTGATGGGTCACACCTTCGGCCTGGGCGCGCAGAAGAACACCGGCGACAGCGACTTCCCGTACCTGGACTCGGGCCTCAACAGCGGCGATGCCCGCCAGGGCCCTGGCAGCGGCGCGGACACCCCGGCGCTCACCAACCTGCAACTGAACAAGTTCCAGCACGCCGGCGAGCGTACCTTCCTGGCCCTGTACAAGTATGACTTCGGCCAGCTGGGCCTCAAGGGCCTGGGCTTCTCGGCCCTGTACGCCCACGGTGACCAGATCAAGGTGGCCAGCGGTGGCGACAGCGAATGGGAACGCGACCTGGCGCTGAGCTACGTGGTGCCGGACGGTACCCTGAAGGGCCTCGGCGTGACCTGGAAGAACGCCCAGGCCAACCCCGAGATGACCGGCCAGACCCACCAGGACGAGAACCGCTTCTACGTCAGCTACGTGATGCCGCTCTGGTAACAGCCATGTAGCCGCTGCCGCCAGGCTGCGCTGGCCCGCGAGTGCACTGAAGATTTTCAGTGAGGCTGGGGGCCAGCGCAGCCTGCGGCAGCGGCTACGGTATTAAAGCAATTG
>NZ_JBWGIG010000014.1:0-152935 GCF_056312595.1 Pseudomonas sp. GYB4201
CAGGAAAAGCGCAGCGCCCGGGACGCGGCCTACGGCCGCTGCTACAGCCCCCCGTAGCAGCTGCCGCAGGCGGCGTCCGGGCCCACCGCGGTGTGCCAGGAAAAGCGCGGCGCCTTGGACGCGGCCTACGGCCGCTGCTACAGCCCCCCGTAGCAGCTGCCGCAGGCTGCGTCCGGAGCCACCGCGGTGTACCAAGAAAAGCGCGGCGCCTTGGACGCGGCCTGCGGCCGCTGCTACGGAACCCCTCAGCTGCCGCAGGCGGCGTCATTGCGCTACAGTCACACCTCGCCCCTGCGGACACCTGCGCATGTACAGTTCTTTCCTCGCCGTCGCCATCGGCGGCGCCATTGGCTGCCTGGGCCGATGGCTGCTGGCAATCAAGCTCAACGGGCTGTTCCCCAACCTACCCCTGGGCACCTTGCTGGTAAACCTTGTCGGCGGCTTCATCATCGGCATGGCCATGGCCTTCTTCATGCGCGCCCCCAACCTCGACCCTGCGTTGAAACTGCTGATCACCACAGGCTTTTGCGGCGGCCTGACGACCTTTTCCACCTTCTCGGCCGAAGTGGTGTTCATGCTCCAGGAAGGCCGCCTGGGGTGGGCGGCGGCGACCGTCAGCGCCCACGTGCTGGGGTCGCTGCTGATGACGTTCCTGGGCTACGGGCTGGTGGCACGGTTGGCCTAGCTTGCCTGGCTGCAACGGCTCACTCTGCACCTGGGCGTGCGAACCCCATCCCACCTGTCAAATTGTTTAGGCCCCGGCGAAATCGTTGAAAGGCCCCTGGCCGCATTCTCTCTTCACCGGGCCACAACGGCCCGCCAAATACAGTGGAGAGAATCATGAAAATCTTGAAAATGCTGGTACTGGCAGGTCTGATGGGCAGTTCGGTTGCAGCCATGGCCGAAGGCGGCGGTGACATCGTCGCGGCCCGCATGGATGCCGCGCGTGACCACGCCATGGCGCACTACGAGCAGGTGCAGGACCAACAGCGCGCCGTGGCCGCGGCCCACGACCAGGCGCAACAGCAACAGGCGCCGCAATCGGCCAAGTCGGGCAGCTGATGGTGCCTGCCCGCACTGCAACGCCCCCTGGGGCCAGTACGCTCCAGGGGGCGGGCGTCGTCCGGTCAGGCAGCCGGCTTGAGCACTACCTTGGTCCAGCCCTGGTCCCGCGCATCGAAATGCCCATAGGCGGCAGGCCCATCGGCAAGTGGTAGCCGATGCGAAATGATCTGCGACGGTGATGCGCGGCCATGGTGGATCAGTTCCGCCAACCGACGGTTGTAGGCCTTGACGTTGGCCTGGCCCGTGCGAATCTGCTGCCCCTTGAACCAGAACGCGCCGAAGTCGAAGGCCATCTTGCCTTCCTTCGCCAATTCGCTCTTGGCACCGGGGTCCTGCGGCACGAACACCCCTACTACGCCGATCCCGCCCGTGGCTTTGGTGGAGGCCACCAGGTTGTTCATGGTCAAGTGGTTGGCCTCGTGGCCGTGACGATCACAACACTGGTAGCCCACGCATTCGCAACCGCGATCGGTGCCTTTGCCATGGGTGAGGTTGAGAATCTGGTCGACCGCTGCCTGTTCCAGCGCATTGATGGGGGTGGCGCCCATCTGCGCGGCCAACTGCAGGCGGTCGGGGTGGCTGTCGACCACGAACACCTGGGACGCGCCCTTGATCAGCGCCGAATGGGCGGCCATCAATCCCACCGGGCCTGCACCGTAAATGGCGATGCTTTCGCCCGGCAGCAGGCCGGCCAATTCGGTGGCGTGCCAGCCAGTGGGAAAGATGTCGGACAGCATCACGTAGTCGTCCTCACGCTCCTGGGCGTCCTCGGGCAGCACCAGGCAGTTGAAGTCGGCGTACGGCACGCGCAGCAGTTCGGCCTGGCCACCCTGGTACGGGCCCATCTCGGCAAAGCCGTACGCTGCGCCGGCGTTGCCGGGGTTGGCAGTGAGGCAGAAGCCGGTGAGGCCTTTCTCGCAGTTCTCGCAGAAGCCGCAGCCGATGTTGAACGGCAGGCACACGCGGTCGCCGACCTTGATGCGGTCCACACCCTGCCCCACCTCGATCACCTCGCCGAGGTTCTCGTGGCCGAACACCCGGCCGGTCTCGAACGAGGTGCGCCCTTCGTACATGTGCAGGTCAGAGCCGCAGATGTTGGTGGTGGTGATACGCACCAGGGCGTCGGTGGGTTTCTCGATACGGGCATCAGGGACGTTTTGCACGCTGACGTCGCGTGGGCCGTTGTAGACGATGGCTTTCATGGTGTTCTCCGTTGGCATGGCTGAACAATTGACTCGCTTACGGGAATCAGGCCGACGCGGCACGGCCATCGTTTCAATGGATCACGCCAGCAGCAGACGAAAGGCGCTGCCACCTCGCCCCGTAACAGCGGCCACCAGGCCGCGTCCGGCAGCCCCGCCTACCCAGCCACACCGCTCGTCGAGCCAATCCACGATCCAACTCAACCTTCACCTTCGCGCTGGTATCTCAACCACAGACCTGTTCAATCATCAGGAGAGCCGAACATGCGCGACTACCCCAGACCGCCCTTCCCCCGCCAACCCCAGGCCGTGCCCGGTTCACAACGGCAGATGGACCCCACGCCCGACTGCGGCGAGCAGAGCTACAAGGGCAGCGGCAGGCTGGCGGGCAAGATCGCCCTGGTGACCGGCGCCGACCCAGATGACCCACGAGCGCTTCGAAGAGGAGCACACCTGATGAGCCAGCCCAAAGACACCCGCCCTGATACCACCGCCACGCAACCGCCCGGCGAAGTGGAGCGCGACAACGACGCCCACCGTTCCAGCAAGCCCGGCCAGCCCAACCGCGAGTCCACGGCCCAGTCCACGGCGCAGAAGGCCCGGCCTAAACCGCGCCCGTAGCAGCGGCCCCGGGCCGCGTCCAAAGGCGCCGCGTATTGCCTGGCGTATCGCGTTGGGGCCGGACGCCGCCTGGCGGCAGCTGCTACGGGTGGGGGTTGGCGATGCCGCGCAGCACGGCGGCGAAGGCCTCGGGGGCTTCGGCGCAGGAGGTGTGGCCGGTGTCCAGCACATGCAGGCTCGCACCGTGGATGCCGCCGGCCAACGCCTCGGCGTGGGCCAGTGTGCGTGCCGGATCATGCCGCCCATGAACGATGGCGGTGGGCAGCCGCGGCAGGCTCGCCAGCAACGGTGCACAATCCAGTGCCTGCTGGCTGAGCAAGGCCTGAATCACCGCGTGGCGGTCCAGGCGCGCCGGGTAACTGCGCACGGCCTGCAGCAACGGCTCCTGGGGCAGCTTACGGAAACAGCGGGCCATGAACGCGTCCCAGAAGTCTTCCGACCAGTCCTCGCCGATGCGCGCCACCAGGCTGTCGATGTCGCCGTGGCCGCGGGTGTTGGCGCCGCTGTTGGACAGCACCAGGCCCTGGATTGGACTGCTGCCGCGCCCTGCACTCTGCAACGCGGCCAGCAGGGCAATCGGCGTGCCCATCGAATGGCCGACCAGGATGACCGCCGGCAGCTCGGCGATCACCTCGCACACACGGGCGGCCACGGCCTCCAGGTCATGGGGGCCAGCGCCTTCGAGCCAACCCAAGCCTACCGCTGGCAGGCCGCATGCCTGCGCGGCCTGTTCAAATACCCGCGGCGAACACATCGCGCCCGGCAGGCAGACCAGCGTCGGGCCGCTTGCGTGGCCATCGCTCAACGTGACCTTGTGCATCTCACTCACCGCCTGTTCCTTGTTTTTTCACCCCGGCTCGCCAGGTGCCGAAGCAGTACAGCATCAACAACCCGCGGCGGCCGCAGGCCGCGTCCCAATATGCCGCGCGCGTCCCATCAGGCGCTTCGACACATCAGTTGATACCCCACGCCATGCAGGGTGTGGATCAGCGGCGTATAGCACGGCTTGTCCACCGCGCGGCGCAGCAGGTGGACGTTGCTTCTCAACGTATCACTGCTGCGCGGCGCGCCTTCCCAGACCGCGTCCAGCATTTCCTGCCGGGACACCACGGCGGGGCTCTTGCGCATCAGCAGCTCCAGCAGGTGCAGCGAGGTGGGGTTGAGGTCTATGGCCTGCTCGCCGCGCCTGACGTGCAGGGTGTCCAGGTCGTACGTCAGGTCGTGGACCTCCAGCACCCGGGTGTGCAGGCGCGCCATGCGCCGGGTGATGGCTGTCAGGCGCGCCACCAGCTCGCTGGGCTCCAGTGGCCCGGCCAGGTAATCGTCCGCGCCCAGCTTGAAGCCGCGCAACACCTCGCCCAGGTCCCGGGCCTGGGCAACGATGACGAACGGCAGATGCGCGCGCCCCGCTCCTCGCAGTCGCTCGCAGGCCTGGTAGCCGTCTATGCCGGGCAATTGCGCGTTGAACACCAGCGCATCGTAGGGCTGGGTCACCGCCAGGTGCAGCCCGGTCAGCCCATCGCCCACGCAGGTGGCCTGGTGCCCGTGCAGGCGCAGGTAATTGCCAATGGTGAGTCGTGTCTGTGTGTCGTGTTCTGCAACCAATACGTGCATCCGTGCCCCTCCCTTGATCACCCCCGCAGGCTTTGAACAATCCCTCCTGCGATCGGTTTGTCGACAAAACATTGCCGTTCCTGACTACCTTCGAAGCCTAGCACAACGCCACTGACGCTTTGCACCCTGCCACCGCTGCCCCGACGCGAATAAAAAACCGCGCAGCGACAAGTACTTATCACCTGTCAAAAAGTTTACCCAGCGGCGAACTCGGCGCCATTGACGCTCGTTCAGGATGCCCGGCAGCGATCCCTATAAAGCGAACGACACCTTATGCATCGGACCCTGCCCGCCTTCACCCGCGCGGCCCTGCTCACCGCGACAGGCTGCCTGCTGTCGGCCTGCGCCGTGTACCACGCAAGCCCCCTGGGGGCCGGCGACGACCACCCCACCCTGCCCACCAGCGCCACCCGCGTGGAGGTCGACGCCCACGCCCTGGGCCTGCCACCCCTGCCCGCGCACCGTTTCGCCGCCGCCCAGGGCCTGGACATGACCGACATCGCCACCCTGGCCGTGCTCAACAACCCGGACCTGAAGCTGGCCCGCAGCGACCTGGCCATCGCCAAGGCCCAGGCGTTCGACGCCGGCCTGCTGCCCGACCCGCAGCTCACGGCAATCCAGGACTGGACCCGGCCGCACATCAGCGGCGCCTCCTCGGACTACACCGCCGGCCTGAGCATCGACGTGATGAAGATCATCACCCGCGGCGCCAACAAGGCCGCCGCCGACGCCACGGTGCGCAAGACCGACCTGGGCATGCTGTGGCAGGAATGGCAGCTGGTGGCCCAGGCGCGCATTCTGTTCCTCAAGGCGCAGCTGCAGGACACCACCCTGCCGCTGCTGACCCGCCAGCGTGACCTGAACCTGGCCCGCTTGCAGGCCATGAGCCAGGGCGCCCGCCAGCGCGACATTACCGGCGACGCCCTGGGCGTGGCGCAATTGGCGTACCAGGACAGCCAGACCGCCCTGGCCGACGCCCAGCGCACCGCCTCCCAGACCCGCCACGACCTCAACGCCCTGCTGGGCCTGGCGCCCGACGCCCAGCTCAAGCTGCTGCCCCGCGAGCCCCTGGGCGACGCTGCCTTTGCCCAGGCGATCGCCGCCAGCATCGCCCTGACCCACCAGGACCTGGGCCAACTGGCCAGCCGCCGGCCCGACCTGCTGGCCCTGAAACAGGGCTACCTGGCCCAGGAAAACAAGTACCGCGCCGCCGTGCTCAACCAGTTCCCCACCTTCCAGTTCGGCGTGCAGCAGGCCCGCGACACTTCCTACGTGAAAACCCAGGGCTACACCCTGACCCTGTCGCTGCCGGTGTTCAACCGCAACCGCGGGGTGATTGCCATCGAGAAAGCCAGCCGCGAGCGCCTGCACGTGGAGTACTTCAACCGGGTCAACAGCGCCTACGCCGACGTCGACCGCCTGCGCGCCGATATCCAGCTGCTGGCTGCGCAGGTCGACACCCTGCAACACGCCCTGCCCGACCTCGACAGCCTGACGGCCGCCACCGAGCGGGCCTATGCCCTGCACGCAGTGACCATCGGCACCTACACCGACACGCAGAACTCGCTGCTGGCCCGCGACATCGCCGTGGCCACCACCCAGGAAGCCCTGGCCGAACAGCGCGTGGCCCTGCAGGCGCTGATGGGCGCCGACATTCCTCAACCCTATGCCAGCAAGCCCCTGGCCGTTGGAGTAACCGCACCATGACGCTTCGCCCCCTCGGCCCCCTGACCGTGGCCGTGCTGTCGCTGGCCATCCTGCAAGCCCGCGCCGCTGATGAACCGGTGGCCACGGTGCAGGCCGTGCGTACCCAGCAAGGGCCGGTCAGCTCGCTGCTGCGCGGCTACGGCGTGGTCGGCACCACCGCCTCGCTCACCCAGTCCATCAGCCTGCCTTACCTGGCCCGCGTCACCCGCCTGCGGGTCAGCCCCGGCCAGGTGGTGCACCAGCACGACCCGCTGCTGGAAATAAGCGCCGACCCCGCTGCCGTGCTGGCCTCGGCCCAGGCGCGCACCGCGGTGAATGACGCCCGCGCCGAACAGGCGCGGGTCAAGGCGCAGTTCGACCTGCGCCTGGCCACCGCCTCGCAACTGGCAGTGGCGCAGAAGGCCGTGGCCGATGCCCAGCAGGCGCTGGACGCGCAACAGGCCACCGGCGCCCGCCCCGGCACCCAGGTGATCACCGCGCCCCGCGACGGCACCGTGCTGCAGATCAGCGCCGCCCAGGGCGACCAGATGGCCGCCGGCACCGCGCTGATGCTGCTCAGCCAGCCGTCCGGGCCCGCCGCCCAGTCCAACTTCTATTTCGGCATCGAGCCGGCCGACGCCGCGCAACTGCACAAGGGCGACGCCCTTACCGTCACGGCCGTGGCCAGCAACCTGGCCGCCAGCGCCCAGGGTTCGGTGACCAGCCTGGGGCATTCGATCGACGCCAACAGCCAGCTGGTGACGATAGGCGCCAACGTCGCCCTGCAGGACGCCACGCTGATGCCCGGCATGCACGTCAGCGTCGAGGTGCGCACCCAACCCAAAACCTTGTGGCAGGTGCCCGCCGCCGCCCTGTTGGGCCAGCCGGACACCTACCTGTTCCAAGTCGCCCAGGGCCATGCCCGGCGGGTGGCGGTCAAGGTGCTGGCCGACGACGGCCAGCAACTGGGCGTCGACGGTGCGCTGGACGCCAGCCAACCGGTGGTCACCATCGGCAGCGCGCAGCTGGCTGATGGCATGGCCGTGCAGCTGGACACCTCCGCCACAGGGGCAGCCGCGCAGTGACTTCGCCTATCGATAACGCGCGCCAACCCTGGATGCAACGGCACACCCGCTCGCTGCTGTTCATGATCGCCCTGCTGGTGGTGGTAGGCGTGCTCAGCGCCCTGCAGCTACCGACGTCACTGTTCCCCGACATCCAGTTCCCCCGAGCCCAGGTGTCGCTGGACAACGGCGACCGCCCCGCCGAGCAGATGGCCACCCTGGTGACCATGCCCGCCGAGGAAGCCCTGCGCAAAGTGCCCAACGTGCGCGGGGTGGAGTCCACCACCAGCCGTGGCGCCGCCGACATCTCGGTGAACTTCGACTGGGGCACCGACATGTACCAGGCCACCCTGCAACTGCAGACGGCCTTGACCGAGGCCGCCTCGCAGCTGCCGCCGGGTACCAACTTCACGGTGCGGCGCATGGACCCCACGGTGTTCCCGGTGATCGCCTACAGCCTGACCTCGAAAAACCAGTCGCTGGCCGCCTTGCACGACCTGGCCCAGCTGCAACTGCGGCCGCTGTTGTCGTCCATCGAGGGCGTGGCCAAGGTAGATGTGGCCGGCGGCGAGCAGGATGAAATCGAAGTAGAGATCGACCCCCTCGCCCTGGCGGCCCACCACCTGAGCCCGGCGGACGTGACCAAGGCCATCGCCGCCAGCAACACCCTGACGGCCGCCGGCCGCATCGAAAGCCGCTACAAGCTGTACCTGCTGGTGGCCAACGCGCAGCTGACCAACCTTGCCGCCGTACAGAACGTGATTGTCGCCGGCGCCGGCACGCCGACGCCCATTCGCCTGGGCCAGGTGGCCAAGGTCAGCCTGGGCGCCACCCCGCAATGGGTGCGGGTGACCGCGGACGGCACCGACGCGGTGCTGATCAACGTCTACCAGCAGCCCGGCGCCAACAGCGTGACCATGGCCCGGCAGGTGCGCGACACCCTCGACGCGGCCAAGGCCCAGCTGCCGCCCGGGGTCACCATCGCCAACTGGTACGACCAGAGCGAACTGGTGGTCGCGTCCCAGGGCAGCGTGCGCGACGCCATCCTGATCGGCGTGGTGCTGGCGGCGCTGACCTTGCTGGTGTTCCTGCGCAACTGGAAAATCACTGTCATCGCCATCGCCCTGGTGCCCACGGTGATGGCGCCGGTGATCCTGCTGCTGAAGCTGTTCGGCATGGGCTTCAACATCATGACCCTGGGCGGCATGGCGGCCGCGGTGGGCCTGGTGATCGACGACGGCATCGTGATGATCGAGCACATCATGCGCCGGGTGCGCGAAGGTGGCCGCAGCGCGTTCGAGGGCAGCGTGATGCGCGCCGCCCAGGAATTCACCCGGCCGCTGGTGGGCTCGTCCAGCGCCACCATCGTGATTTTCATTCCCCTGGCATTCCTCAGCGGGGTCACCGGGGCGTTCTTCAAGGCGCTGTCGATCACCATGGCCAGCGCCCTGCTGATCTCTTTCCTGTTCACCTGGCTGGCGGTGCCGCTGGTATGCAAAAAATTGCTCACGGCCAGGGACGCCGAAGAGAAGGAAGGCCGCCTGGCCCACGCCGTGCAGCAGCGCTACCAGCGCCTGCTGGCGCGGGTGTCGGCGCGGCCCTGGTGGCTGCTGGCGGGCATCGTGCCGCTGGTGCTGGTGTCGCTACTGGCGTTCGCGCGGGTGGGCAGTGGCTTCATGCCGGCCATGGACGAAGGCGGCTTCGTCCTCGACTACCACTCCACCCCCGGCACCTCGGTGTCGGAAACCGACCGCATGGTGCGCCAGGTGGAGACCATCCTGCGCCACAACCCCAACGTGCTGACCTGGTCGCGGCGCACCGGCGCCGGCCTGGGCGGCGGCCTCAGCGAGCCGAACAAGGGCGATTTCTTCGTGCGGCTGAAGGCCGGCGATCGCCAGCCGATCGACGCGGTGATGACCCAGGTGCGCGCCGACGTCGAGCACAGCGTGCCGGGGCTGACCATTGAGCTGGCGCAGTTGATGGAAGACCTGATCGGCGACCTGACTGCCGTGCCGCAGCCCATCCAGGTCAAGCTGTATGGCGACGACCCCGACCTGCTGGCGCACACCGCCCAGGCGGTGGCCCAGGCCATGGCCAAGGTACAGGGTGTGGTGGACGTCAACGACGGCCTCAACCCGGCCGGCGACTCGCTGGAGTTGCAGGTGTCGCCCCAGGCCGCAGCGGCCGAAGGCGTCGACCCGCAGTTCGTCTCCCAGGCCGTGACCGAGCTGGTGCAGGGCGTGGTCGCCACCAGCTTCACCCAGGGCAGCAAGACCGTGGGCATCCGCGTGCGCACCGCTGGCGCCATGGCCCTGGACGAGCAGCAACTGGCCAACCTGCAACTGCGCGCCCCGGACGGCCACCTGTTCCCGCTCAAGCGCGTGGCGCAGTTGGTGCCGGTGGTGGGCGAAAAGGAGATCTCGCGGGACAACCTGCGCCGGGTGGTCAGCGTGACGGCGCGCCTGGAGAACCGCGACCTGGGTTCCACCGTGGCCGACGTGCAGAAGCTGCTGGGCCAGCAGCACACCCTGCCCCGTGGCGTGACCTATGAGATGGGCGGCCTGTTCCAACAGCAGCAGATCGCCTTCCACGGCCTGATGCTGGTGTTCGGCGCCGCCACCGCGCTGGTGTTCGCCTTGCTGCTGTGGCTGTATGAGAGCTTCCTGATTGCCCTGGCGGTGATGCTGATGCCGCTGCTGGCCGCCGGCGCGGTGTTCATCGGCCTGTGGCTGACCGGCATCGAGCTGAACATCTCGGCGATGATGGGCATGACCATGATCATCGGCATCGTCACCGAGGTGGCCATCTTCTATATCTCGGAGCTGCAGACGCTGATGAAGGACGAAGGCCTGCCGCTGCAGCAGGCGCTGTTGGAGGCCGGCGCCAACCGCCTGCGGCCGATCGCCATGACCACCATTGCCGCGACCCTGGCCCTGCTGCCGCTGGCGATTGCCCTGGGGGCTGGCTCGGCCATGCAGCAGCCGCTGGCCATCGCCATCATCTCCGGGCTGGTGGTGCAGATGCCGCTGGTGCTGGTGGCGTTGCCGGCGTTGCTGCGCTTGATACTGCCGCCCGAGCAACGCCTGTGACGCAGCCTGCACCCGCACACCGCGTGAATCGGACGCAACCCCCGTAGCAGCGACCGCAGGCCGCGTCATTAACGCCGCGCTGAACCTGACACACCGCGTGGGCCAGACGCAGCCTTCGGCAGCTGCTACGCAACCCCCGTAGCAGCGGCCGCAGGCCGCGTCATTAACGCCGCGGTGAACCTGACACACCGCGTGGGCCAGACGCAGCCTGCGGCAGCTGCTACGCAAACCCCGTAGCAGTGGCCGCAGGCCGCGTCATTAACGCCGCGGTGAACCTGACACACCGCGTGGGCCAGACGCAGCCTGCGGCAGCTGCTACGCAATCACTGTAGGGGTTACACGCCGTTCTTGACCTTGCTCCAGATGCGCGTGCGCAGGCGGTCGATGTTCAGCGGCATGGCTTCGAGGATGAACATCTTGTCCATCACCTCCTGCGGCGGATAGGCCGCAGGGTCAGCCGCCAGTTTCGGGTCCACCAGGCTGTCCGCCGCCGCGTTGCCGTTGGCGTAACGCACCGCGTTGCTGATGCTGGCCGCCACCTTGGGCTCCATCATGTAGTTGATGAAGGCATAGCCGGCCGCCTCGTTGGGGGCGTCCACGGGCATGGTCATCAGGTCGATCCAGAACGGCGCGCCTTCCTTGGGAATCTCGTACTTGACCTTCACGCCGTTGCCCGCCTCGGTGGCGCGGTTGGCGGCCTGCATCACGTCGCCCGACCAGCCCACGGCCAGGCAGATATCACCGTTGGCCAGGTCACCGATGTACTTGGCGCTGTGGAAGTAGGTGACGTTCTTGCGCATCTGCAACAGCAGCGCCTCGGCCTTCTTGTAGTCCGCCGGGTCCTTGCTGTGCGGCGGCAGGCCCAGGTAGCGCAAGGCGATGGGCAGCAGTTCGGGGCCGTTGTCGAGCACCGCCACGCCGCAGCCGTGCAACTTGGCGAGGACCTCGGGCTTGAACAGCACGTCCCAGGTGTTCATGGGGATGTCCTTGCCCAGCGCGGCGCGCACCTTGTCGACGTTGTAGCCGATGCCGGTGGTGCCCCACAGGTACGGCACGCCATGCAGGTTGCCCGGGTCGTCGGCCTCCAGGGCCTTCATCAGCATGGGGTTGAGGTTTTTCCAGTTCGGCAGCTTGCTGCGGTCCAGGGTTTTCAGGGCGCCGCTCTGGATCTGGTGGGCCATGAAGTGCGCCGAGGGGAACACCACGTCGTAGCCCGAATGGCCGGCCGCCAGCTTGGCGTCCAGGGTCTCGTTGCTGTCGTACACGTCATACTGGGTGCCGAACCCGGTGGCGTTCTGGAAGTTCTGCAAGGTATCGGGGGCAATGTACTCGCCCCAGTTGTAGATGTGCACGACTTCAGCGGCTTGGGTGGTACAGGCCACGAACATCAGCGGCAACAGTTTCTTGAGCATGAGCACCTCGATTACCAGACCTAAGGGGGGGCGGCAGTTCAGAAGACCAGCACGTAGGTTTTTCTTGTTGTCTCTTGTACATCCCAGATGCCGTGGGTGTTGGCGGGCAACATCAGGGCGTCGCCGGCGACGATTTCCAGCGCCTCGCCGCCGTCCGGGGTGAAGGTGCAGCGGCCCGTGGTGAAGTGGCAGAACTCCTGTTGGGCGATCTGCCGGCGCCAGCGGCCGGGGGTGCATTCCCACACCCCGGTCTCGACGCCGTCGGTGCGTTCCACGCTGGTGACCGACACCGTGGCCACCGGCTCGCCCAGGGGCACGGCCACCGGGAAGCTTTCCGCCAGGGCCATGGTGTGGCTGCCTTTCAAATGCGTGATGTTCATGTTGCGCTCCGTGTTGTTATTGAGGGTTCAGCCGACTTTCCAGGCCATCAGGCCTTCCATGCGGTTGGCCAGGGCTTGCGCCAGGCGGCGCCGCCACGCCGGGGTCTGGGGGTTGGCCAGCAGCGCGTCTTCGCTGCTGAAGCTGCGGATGATGGCGTTGTAGCCCAGCCAGCGGCAGGGTTCGGGCTCCCAGCTGCGCAGGCTGCTCACCGGACTGTCGGTGAACACCCAGGGCTGCTGCAGCAAGGCGCTGTCCTGGCCCAGGATCAGGTCGGCCAGGGTGCGCCCGGCCAGGTTGCTGGCGCCTACGCCTTCGCCGCCATAGCCGCCGGCCAGGGCAATGCGCTGCTGGGTGTCGCGCAGCATGTGCGGGCGGAAGCGCCGGGCCATGCCCAGGTTGCCGCCCCAGGCGTGGGTCAGGCGCACGCTGCGCAGCGCTGGGAACAGCTCGCCCATCAGCGCCTGGCGCAGGCCGCGCTCGTCGGCGTTCAAGGTGAAGTCGCTGCGCAGGCGGCCGCCGAAGCGGTAGCCGCCACGGGCGCCGAACACCAGGCGGTCATCAAAGGTGCGCTGGCCATAGGTGACCTGGCGGCTGAGCTCGCTGAAGGCCTGGCCACGGTTCAGGCCGATCTGCTCCCACACCGAGGCTGGCAGCGGCTCGGTGGCCACCATCAGGCTCTGCACCGGCAGCTGGTGGCGGCCCAGGGGCGGCAGTTCGGCGGCGTAGCCTTCCACGGCCGGCACTACCCAGTCGGCGTCCACGCTGCCGTGGGCGGTGGTGACCCGGCCCGGCTGCCAGTCCAGTACCCGGCTGCTTTCATAGATCTCCACGCCCAGGGCCTCGACCGCGCGGGCCAGGCCACGGGCCAGCCGGGCCGGGTGAATGGTCGCGCAGTGTGGGCTATAGACGGCGCCGTAGGCGTTGGCCATGCGCACCTGGCCGGCCAGCTCGCCAGGCTCCAGCCAACGGTAGTCGTCCTCGCCCAGGCCCAGCTCGCGCAGGTGCTGCAGGTAGCTGCGCAGGCTGGCCAGCTGTTCGGGGTAACGGGCGGCGCAGTACAGCACCCCGCCCTTGCGCAGGTTGCAGTCGATGCCTTCGCGGGCCACCACCTGGGCCACTTCGTCCGGGATGCCGTGCAGCAGGTCAAAGGCCTGGCGGCGTTGCGCGGCGGGCAGCGGCGCCAGCATGCGGTCCTCGCCCAGCAGGTTGCCCATCAGCCAGCCGCCGTTGCGCCCCGAGGCGCCGAAGCCGGCCACCTGGGCCTCGACCACCACCACGCGCAAGTGCGGCGCCTGGCGCTTGAGGTAATAGGCCGTCCACAGCCCGGTGTAGCCTGCGCCGATAATCGCCACGTCGGCCTGCACCTGGGCGCCCAGCGCCGGGCGCGCGGTGCGCGGCTCCTCGAGCTGGTCCATCCACAGACTGATCTCACCCCACGACTTCATCGAAGCCTCCTGTCATCAAACGATGAGCGCAGGCTAATGAAGTGCAGGGGCCGTCGTCGTTCGTGCGTGCACGCGTGGAAAAAATCGGCGCGGACGCCGGCCAGGCGGAGGATGCAATCCGGCCCTCCAGGTGCTAGCGTTACCCTGCCCAGTGTGACTCAGCCCCGATCAAGGTGACCCCATGCCGCGCCCGAACAACGAATACCGCTCGCTCAGCAACCTGGCCCACGAGGCCAGGCGCGCGCTGGAGTCGCCGGAAGGCGTCGACCGCGCCAACCTGATGATGCGCATCCTGTGCGCCAAGTTCAGGGAGGAAAACCGCGAGGCGCTCAAGCGCCCCAAGGCCGAGTGAACGCACCACGCACCGCTTTAGAAAACCGCCGGGCCGCCGTTAACACAGTGAGTGGGTTCCGCACAGGGAGCGCCAATGTACGCAAGCAGCTACAACAACCTGTACGTCCTGTTTTCCCTGGTTGTCGCCATCCTGGCCTCCTATACCGCGCTGAACATGACCGGCCGGGTCAACCGCGCCAGGGGCCGCGCCGCGGCGCTGTGGCTGGCCGGCGGCTCGTTCGCCATGGGCACGGGCGTCTGGTCGATGCATTTCATCGGCATGCTGGCCTTCCAGTTGCCCATCCAGCTGGGCTACGACCCGGTCCTGACCGGCCTGTCGCTGCTGATCGCCGTGGCGTCCTCGGCCTTTGCCCTGTGGCTGGCCTGCCAGAAGGAAATGCCGCTGCCGCGCCTGCTGCTGGGGGCGGTGCTCATGGGCATCGGCATTGCCGCCATGCATTACACCGGCATGGCGGCGCTGCTGATGAACCCCGATGTGCACTACATCCCCTGGCTGTTCGTGCTGTCGGTGGTCATCGCCATCCTGGCGTCAGGGGCGGCGTTGTGGATCGCCTTCCGCCTGCGCAACGAAGGCCGGTTCATCCGCCGGGCACGCCTGGGCGCCTCGCTGGTGATGGGCTGCGCCATCGTCGGCATGCACTACACCGGCATGGCGGCGGCGCAGTTCCCCGAGGGCAGCGTCTGCGGCGCCGCCAACGGCGGGCTGGACAGCAAATGGCTGGTGGTGGTGGTCATCGTCGTCACCCTGGCGGTGTGCGCCATCGCCCTGGTGATCTCGATGCTCGACATCCGCACCAGCCTGCTCGCCAACTCCCTGGACCGCGCCAACAGCGAGCTGCTGAAGCTGGCCCTGCACGACAGCCTGACCCACCTGCCCAACCGCACCCTGCTCAACGACCGCCTGGAACAGGCGATCCACAAGGCCAACCGGCAGAAAACCCGCTTCGCCATGCTGTTCATGGACCTGGACGGCTTCAAGGCGATCAACGACACCTACGGCCACCACGTCGGCGACCAGTTGCTGATCGAGGTGGCCCGGCGCATCAGCCTCGACCAGCATGACGAAGGCACCGTGGCGCGCCTGGGCGGCGACGAGTTCGTGCTGCTGACCGACAGCTGCGAGCCCGACGACGCCGCCGCGCTGGCCCAGCACCTGGTGGAAACCATCAGGCAACCCTACGTGCTGGGCCAGCAGACCGTGCACGTGTCGGTCAGCATCGGCGTGGCGGTGTACCCGGCCGACGGCGCCAACGACCATGAACTGATGGTCAACGCCGACGCCGCCATGTACCACGCCAAGGAACAGGGGCGCGACGGCTACTGCTTCTTCGAACGCGCCATGAACATCAACGCTCACCAGCAACTGCAGCTGCAGCACGACCTGCGCCAGGCCCTGGAGCGCAATGAGTTCGTGCTGTTCTACCAACCCAAGATCCTCGCCCCTGCCGGCCCCATGACCGGCGTCGAGGCGCTGCTGCGCTGGAACAAGCCGGACATGGGCCTGGTGCCGCCCGACCGCTTCCTGCCCCTGGCCGAGCGCAGCGGGCTGATCGTGCCGATCGGCAACTGGGTGATCAACGAGGCCTGCCGGCAGATGGCCCAATGGCACGCCCAGGGCCAGCGTGACTGGACCATCGCGGTCAACCTTTCCACGGTGCAGCTGGCCAACGCCCACCTGGTGGAAGTGGTGCGCTCGGCGTTGCAGCGCACCGGCCTGCCGCCGCGCTGCCTGACCCTGGAGATCACCGAGACCACCGCCATGCGCGACGCCGAGGCGGCGCTGGTGGTGCTCGACCAGCTGGCGGCCCTGGGCGTGGGTATTTCCATCGACGACTTCGGCACCGGCTACTCCAGCCTGCTGTACCTCAAGCGCCTGCCGGCCAACGAACTGAAGATCGACCGCGGCTTCATCACCGAACTGGCCCAGGGCAACGAGGACGAAGCCATCGTCTCGGCCATTGTCGCGCTGGGCAAGACCCTGGGCCTGAAGGTGGTGGCCGAAGGGGTGGAGACGGCCGAGCAGCGGGAAATGCTCACGGAGCTGGGCTGCGACATCCTGCAGGGCTACCTGTTGGGCAAGCCCATGAGCGCGGTGAAGCTGGCGGAGCAGTTCAGCGCCGAGGCAGCGCGGGCTTGAGGCGGTGTGCCTGGAACACCGCGTTGGCCGGGACGCGGCCTGCGGCCGCTGCTACGCGAAGGCAATCGCGTCGCCTGCATCGCGCCTAAAGTCGGCTCCTACGCCGTGCGTGGTAGGAGCCGGCCTTGGCCGCGATAGGGAGTATATGCATTTCCCGTAGCAGCTGCCGCAGGCGGCGTCCCAGGCCACGCGGTGCATCAGGCGTGGCGGCGCTCGGCGGCGGGGACCGGGCGGCCGAAGTAGTAGCCCTGAAAGTGCGAGCAGCCTTCGCTGATCAACTGCTGCATCTGCTCGGCGGTCTCCACCCCTTCGGCGGTGGTCTTGATCAGCAGGCTGTTGCTCATGCCGGTAATGGCGCGGATGATCGCCAGGGCCTCCTTGCTGTCCGCCATCTCGCGCACGAACGACATGTCGATCTTGATCCGGTCGAACGGGAAGGAGCGCAGGTAGCCCAGCGACGAATACCCGGTGCCGAAGTCATCCAGGGAAATCGCCACGCCCAGCGCCTTCAGCGCCCTGAGCGTGGCGACGTTGCCCTCGCTGTCCTCCAGCAGCACCGACTCGGTGATTTCCAGCTCCAGGCGCTCGGGTTCCAGCCCCGAATCGCTCAGCGCCAGCGCCACCGAATCCACCAGCCCGGGGTTCTTGAACTGCACCGCCGACAGGTTCACCGCCACGGTCTGGCGGGTGCCCCAGCTGGCCGCCTCCTGGCAGGCCAGGTTCAGCGCGCGGTTGCCCACCTCGTGGATCAACCCGGTTTCCTCGGCCATGGTGATGAAATCCATGGGCATGATGGTGCCCTTGGTGGGGTGCCGCCAGCGTAGCAACGCCTCGTACCCGGAGATCTCGTCGCCGGCGTGGGTGACGATGGGCTGGTAGTGCAGTTGCAGGTGGCCCAGGTGCAGCGCCGTGCGCAGGTCGGTCTCCATGGTGCGGCGGTGGCGCGCCGCTTCGTCGAGCTGGAACTTGAAGCGCTCGAAGCGGTTGCGGCCGTTGCGCTTGGCCTCGTACAGGGCCATGTCAGCGTAGCCCATTAGCTGCTCGGGGCTGTCGTGGTCATGGGGCGACAGGGCAATGCCGATGCTCACGCCCACCGAGCAGCTGTGCCCCTCGATCAGGAACGGCGGCCGCACGGCCTGGATCAGGCGCTGCGCCGACAGCTCGGCGGCCTCGGCGGTTTCCAGCTCCGGCAGGATCACCGCGTACTCATCGCCACCCAGCCGCGCCAGGGTGTCGACCTCGCGCAGTTCCACCTTCAAGCGGCTGCTGAGCGCCCGCAGCAGCTTGTCGCCGATGCCGTGGCCCAGGGAATCGTTGACGTTCTTGAAGTCGTCCAGGTCCAGGCACAGGGTGCCGGTGATTTTCCCGCTGCCGTCGGCCAGTTGCAGCGCCTCCTTGAGCTTCTCGTGGAATAGCACGCGGTTGGGCAGCCCGGTCAGCGCGTCATGGTGGGCCATGTGGTGGATGCGGGCGTTGGCCGCCAGCTCGACGGTGACGTCCTCGGCCACGAACAGCACGTATTCCGAGGCGTTGCCCGGGTCCTGGTTGAGCACCGTGCGGCTGCGCAGCGTGCGTGGCCCACGGTTGGTGGCCACCAGGGTTTCC
Source organism: Pseudomonas sp. GYB4201 (assembly GCF_056312595.1). Lineage (NCBI taxonomy): Bacteria > Pseudomonadati > Pseudomonadota > Gammaproteobacteria > Pseudomonadales > Pseudomonadaceae > Pseudomonas > Pseudomonas sp. GYB4201. Next base: position 17,676 of record NZ_JBWGIG010000014.1, read on the forward strand.
ACGGTCTTGATCGCGCCGATGTTGAGGTCCTGGCCCATCTGCTGCTCGATGTAGGCTGCGGTCTCCGGCGCCAGCGCCTCACTCATCAACTGGCCGACCATGCTCGCGCCATTGGGCACGAACAGCGCCTCGGCCTGATGGTTGGCCAGCAGGATGCGCTCGGTCTGCACGTCCTTGACGATGACACTGGCGGGAATGTTGGAGATCACCGAGTCGAGGAACTGTGACAGCGAGCTCATCTCGGCGCTGTACTGCTCGGCCAGCACCTTGGCCTCCAGCAGTTGCAGTTCGGTCTGGCGCCGCTCGCTGATGTCACGGGTCACCTTGGCGAAGCCGATCATCCGCCCCTGGTCATCATGCACGGCGTCGATCACCACGCTGGTCCAGAACGGCGAACCGTCCTTGCGCAACCGCACGCCTTCGGCATGGAAGCGCCCTTCGCGCCGCGCGGTTTCCAGGCTTTGAGCAGGCAACCCAGCGGCACGGTCCTCCTCGGTGTAGAACACCGAGAAATGCCGGCCGACGATTTCAGCTTCCGTGTAGCCTTTCGCCCGTTCCGCCCCGGGGTTCCAATTGGTGACGATGCCCTCGGGGGAGAGCATGTAGATGGCGTAGTCCACCACGCTCTGCACCAGCAGGCGGTACATGGCATCCGAGTCGGCGTTGAACTGCATGCGTTGCGAACCTCAGGCGGGGGGCGAAGAAAGCGGGATGGCATTATGCCTTCTTCGTAATAGCGAGGGATACTGCCCGAAAGGAGGAGGAATCTTGTGGAATGGGTATGCTAGGACGCGGCCTTCGGCCGCTGCTACGAGAAATCGGCAGCGCCCCCCTGCCCCGTAGCAGCGGCCAAAGGCCGCGTCCATAGCCCATCAGAAGTAATACAGCGCCTCCACCATCGCCGTCAGCTGCGTGCGGTCGCGGCCGTTGCCGAAGGGGCGCTGGTCGTCGCCGCCCTTGAACCAGTCGTAGCGCAGCTCGGGGCGCAGCGACAGGTGCTTGTTCATGTCATAGCGCACGCCGCTGGTCAGCGCATTGAAGGCGCCGCGGGCGGTGGTGGTGGGGAACAGCGCAAAGCCCTCGGGGTCGCTGAAGTGCTCGCCGCGCAGCGACCACGCCAGGTCCTTGCGCAGCTGATAGGTGACCACCGCGTTGGCGCCCCACCACGACGCGCCGTCGAACCCGGGGCCGGTCAGCACGTCCACCGTGGAGGCCTTGCCGTCCCCCGCCTGATGGCCGTAGACCAGCTCCGCGCCCATGGACCAACGGGCATTGAACTGATGCCAGCCGTTGAGCGAATGCTGCTGCTTGAGCTGCCCCGACGCGGCAATGACCCGCGACGGCGGCGCCTGCACGTCGCCCAAGCTGTCGTCCTGCTCGTTGCCGACCATGAACTCGTAGTCCACCCAGGTGTTCATGTCCGCCGCGCGCCAGCGCAAGGCGCCGGTCAGCGACTTGTCGTTGTTGTTGTCACGCAGGTTGTTCCAGCCCTGCACCACCCCCAGTTCCAGCCCCAGCAAGCCGGCGTCGCCGTTGTACACGCGGCTGCTGGCCAGCACCCCGGCGACGGTGCCCGGCTCGCTGACGAAGGCGTAGGTCTTGCTGGCGAACGGGTTGCGCGCCAGGCGAATGTTGGGTGGGATTTCATAGCCCATGGCCGGGCCGAACACCCCGGCCATGAAGCTGACGCCCGGCCCGTACGGCAGGTACAAGGTCAGCGCGGCGTTGGGCACCGCCAGGAAATAGTCCTTGTCGCGCTGGGCGCGCAGGTTGTCCTGCTGGTTCATGTGCAGGCTCTGGTCCCAGCCGTAGGTGCGGGCGAACTGGGCGTTGCGGCCGTAGTTGAATTCCAGGGTGAAGCCCCAGGCCACCGCGTCGGGCCGCGGGCCCGGCAAGGGCGTGATGCGTGGCACGAAGGTGGCCGCCAGCGGCTTGTCGATAAACAGATGCAGGCTGCCCAGCTCCAGGCCTTCGTCGGACATGCCGGTGATGGGCAGGTTGCTCAGGCCGTCCTTGCGCTCGGCCCGGGTGGAGCGGTTGTTGCGGGTGTAGGCGACGTCCAGCAGGTTGGACACGGTAATGCCATGGTCGCGTTCGAGGGTATCGCCGAACAGGCTGCGAAACAGCGTGCCCTCGGCGGGTTCTTCGCTTTCATCGGCATGGCAGTTGACGATCGCCAGGGCGGCCAGCACCGCGCCAAGCGCTTTCACTTTGACGTTGATCATGGTCTGTCTCTTGTTGTTATTGTCAGCGACCCACCCGGGCGGGTGGGCCGGGAAAAACGTCCGTCAGAGATTGGTGGCCTGGAAACTGACCAGGCGCCAGCCGGCGGCCTCACGCGCCCACACCTGGATGGTCATCACGTCCATGGCACGGCGCTCGCCGCTGCTACGAAACTCGATGTGCTGCAACAGCCGCCCGCTGGCCACTGCCACGTCCCCCAGCACGCGCACCTGCAGCGCCTTGCGCTCCACCTTGAGAAAGCGGATGGCGCCGCGCACCAGTTGCAGGTACTGCTGCTTGCCGTCGACCTGGCCGGTGGCGTGCACATGCACCAGCTGCTCGTCGAGCAGCTCGGCCAGGCCGTCCAGGTCGTTGGCCACCAGCGCCCGGCAACGCAGCGCCTCCAGTTCGTTGATGGTGTCGATGATGGCGCGTTCACTCATGACGCTTGCTCCTTGAAGAAAGGGGGGGACACAGGCCATCAGGCTTCGGCACGCACGGTGTTTTCCAGCATGCCCAGGCCGTCGATCTCGACCCGCACCCGGTCGCCCTCGCGTAACCAGCGCGGCGGTTTGAAGCCGCCGCCGATGCCGCCCGGGGTGCCGGTGAAAATCACGTCGCCCGGTTCAAGGGTCATGACTTTCGACAGGTGCGCCACCTGCTGGTAGCAGTCGAAGATGAGCTGGTCGGTGTTCGAGGCCTGCCGCTGCTCGCCGTTGACGAAGCAGCGGATGCCCAACGTGTGCGGGTCGCCGACCTCATCGGCGGTGACGATCCAGGGGCCGAACGGCGCGTGGCTGTCAAAGGTCTTGCCCAGCAGGAACTGCGAGGTGCGCAGCTGCCAGTCGCGCACGCTGACGTCGTTGCCCACGCAGTAGCCAAAAATCGCCTGCCGCGCCTGCTCGGGCGAAAGGTGACGGGCGCGCCGGCCGACGATGAAGACCATCTCCGCCTCGTAGTCCAGCGCCTCCGACACCCGCGGCAGGTCCACCGGCGCGTAGGGGCCGTTGGCGGCCGTGTTCATCATGGCGAACCACAGCTGGTCGGCGGGCATGTCCATGCCCGACTCGGCCACGTGGTCGGCGTAGTTCAGGCCGATGCCCAGCAGCTTGCCGGGGCGCGGCACCGGTGCCAGCAGGGTGACCTGGGCCAGCGGCGTGCCGGTGATTGCGCTGGCGGCCAGTTCGGCCAACTGCGGCTGCCACAGCGCCCACTCGCGGATCAGCTCGATCATGCTGGCCGGCGCGTCGTCGAAATGGTCGCGCAGGGCCACCACCTGGTCGCCCATCACCAGCCCGACACGGGCGGCGCGGCTGGGTGTTTCAAAGGTGCAGAGTTTCATGGTGCTTACCTGTATTGGGGGCCAAGGCTCTGGCCGGTGGCGCAGGTGCCGAGGGCGCACAGCTGTGCGTCACTGGCTCCGGCGCGCCAGTGCGCTACCAGCGCGTCGGCGTCGAATTCCACGCCGATGGGGTTCTGGCGGAAGATCTCCGACTGGAACACGGCCGCGGCGTCGGCTGGGTCGGCGAAGTTGTCGACCTGCAGTTCGATGTCGTTGCCCTCGGGGTCGCGGTAGTACAGCGAGGTGGTGGGCCCGTGGTTGATGGTCCACGACGGCAGGATGCCCTCGCCTTTCAGGCGCTCGTAGGTGGCCAGCACCTGGGCGATGGTCTGGTAGCTGTAGGCGACGTGGTGCACGCCGACCATGTGGTCGGTTTTCGCCGGCAGTTCGGGCATGTTGAAGAAGGCCAGGCGGTGGTGTTCGTCATCGAAGCTGATGAACGCCAGCACCTCGTCCTGGAACACCAACCGGGCCTGGAATACCTGGCGGTACCAGTCGACCATGGCCTGGCGGTTGGCGCAGCGGTACACCAGGTGCGCCATCTTCACCGGCACGATGGGCTGGGTTGCCGCCTCGGGTGAGCTTGCTTGCAGTGCAGTCATCTCGGTTCTCCTTGTTCTTGTTCTACGGGTCAGATCGACACACGACGAAAATCCGTCAGCAATGCCACCAGGCAGGCAAGGAAACGCCCGGCCTCGGCGCCATCCACGGCGCGGTGGTCCCAGGACAGCGACAGCGGCAGTTGCAGGCGTGGCTGGAACGCCGTGCCATCCCAGCTCGGCGCCATGGCCGCCCTGCCCACCCCGAGGATCGCCACCTCTGGCGCGTTGATGATCGGCGTGAAGTGCCCGCCACCGATGCCGCCCAGGGACGACACCGTGAAGCAGCCGCCGCGCATCTGCGCCGCGCCCAGCCTGCCGCTGCGCGCCAGCTGCGACAGCTCGGCCATTTCCGCGGCGATGGCGGCGATGCCCTTGCGGTCGACGTCGCGGATCACCGGCACCACCAGGCCGTCCGGGGTGTCGGCAGCGAAACCGAGGTGGCAGTACTGCTTGTGCACCACCTCCTCGCCCTGCAGGCTGACGTTGAACTGCGGATAGCGCTGCAGCGCCACCGCGCAGGCCTTGAGCAGGAACGCCAGCAGGGTGACCTTCGCCCCGCCCTCCTGCGCTTCGCGATTGAGCTGCACGCGCAGCGCTTCCAGCTCGGTGATGTCGGCCTGGCTGTGGTTGGTGACGTGGGGAATGCTCACCCAGTTGCGGTGCAGGTTGGCCGCTGACAGGCGCTTGATGCGCGGCATGGCGCTGCGCTGGATGGCGCCGAACTGGGCAAAGTCGACCTCCGGCCAGGGCAGCACCTCCAGCCCGCCGCCTTTGCCGGCGGGCGACGGTTGCTGCGCCTGGGCCTTGACGTACGCCTTGACGTCCTCGCGCTGGATGCGCCCGCGCGGGTCGCTGGCGGTGACCTTGGCCAGGTCAACGCCCAGCTCGCGGGCCAGCTTGCGCACCGCCGGGCCGGCCAGGGCCAGTGCAACCGGCGCAGGCGGCGAAGACGGTGCATGCGCCGGCACCGGGGCTGGCTTGACGGCTGCTGGCGCGCTGGCCACCGCCTCGGCGTACTGCACATGGGCAATCAGGCTGCCCTTGGAGACCACGTCGCCAGGCTTGATCAGCACCTCGCGAATCGTGCAGGCGACAGTGCTGGGCACGTCCATCACCGCCTTGTCGGACTCCAGGGTGATCAGCGATTGCTCCACCGCCACGCTGTCGCCCGCCTTGATAAATACTTCGATCACCGGCAAATCGTGAAAATCGCCGATGTCAGGCACCATGAGTTGTTGCATTGGGCAGTCCTCCTTTTTCTCGGCTCAACGGTTCCACGGCGCGTCGAGGGCGACGTCGATGGCGTAGCGTTCACGGGCTTGCACGGCCAGGCGCGGGTCGATGGAGACCAGGGCGGCCACGGCGATGTGCTGGCGGTCCATCTCGAAGAAGCGCCGCAGCGCCGGCCGCGTGTCGCTGCGGCCGAAGCCGTCGGTGCCCAGGGCGGTGTATGGCGCCTGCACGTAGGGCGCGATCAGTTCGGCGTAGCTGCGCACGTAGTCGCTGGCGGCCACCACCGGGCAGCTGCCGGCCAGGCACTGCTGCACGTGGCTGGGCGCAGGCGCCTCGGCGCCGAACAGCGTGGCGCGTTGCACCTCGCGGGCCTCGCGGGCCAGCTCGGAAAAGCTGGTGACGCTCCAGATCTCGCTGGCGATGCCCCAGTCCGCCGCCAGCAGGTCGGCGGCGGCGATCACCTCGCGCAGGATCGAGCCCGAGCCCAGCAGGCGCACCTGGCTGGCGGCGTCCTCCGCGCCACGGCGGCCGAAGCGGCGCATGCCCTTGATCACGGCGGCGTGGTCGGCAGCGTCCAGCGGCGCCTGGGGGTAGTTCTCGTTGGTGACGGTGAGGTAGTAGAACTCGTCGTGCTGCTGTTCCAGCATGCGCCGGCTGCCGTGGTCGATGATCACCGCCACCTCGCTGGCGAACGCCGGGTCGTAGGCGCGGCAGTTGGGCACCGTCGAGGCCACCAGCTGGCTGCTGCCGTCCTGGTGCTGCAGGCCTTCGCCGGCCAGGGTGGTTCTGCCTGCGGTGGCACCGATCAGGAAGCCGCGGGCGCGCTGGTCGGCAGCCGCCCAGATCAGGTCGCCGATGCGCTGGAAGCCGAACATCGAGTAGTAGATGTAGAACGGCAGCATGGCCACGCCGTTGACGCTGTAGGAGGTTGCGGCGGCCACCCAGGACGAGATGGCGCCGGCCTCGGTGATGCCTTCTTCCAGCAGCTGGCCGTCGCGCGACTCCTTGTAGTACAGCATCGCCCCGGCGTCCTCCGGCTCGTACAGCTGGCCCACCGGCGAGTAGATGCCGATCTGCCGGAACAGGTTGGCCATGCCGAAGGTGCGCGCCTCGTCCGCCACAATCGGCACGATGCGCGGTCCCAGCGTTTGATCTTTGAGCAGGTTGGTGAACAGCCGCACCACGGCGGTGGTGGTCGAGGTCTCGCGCTCATCCGGGGCCAGGGCGAACTGCGCGTAGCTGGCCAGCGCCGGCACCGGCAGCGCCTCGGCGCGGCTCTGGCGGCGCGGCAGGTAGCCGCCCAGCGCCGCGCGGCGGGCGTGCAGATAGCGCATCTCGGCGCTGTCGGCGGCCGGCTTGTAGAAGCGCATTTCCTCCAGAGCGGTGTCGTCCAGGGGAATGGCGAAGCGGTCGCGGAAGGCCTTCAGGGCGTCGACATCCAGCTTTTTCTGCAGGTGCGTGGTGTTGCGCGACTCACCCGCCAGGCCCATGCCGTAGCCTTTCTTGGTCTTGGCCAGGATCACGGTGGGCTGGCCGTTGTGGGCCTTGGCGGCGGCAAACGCGGCGTACAGCTTGCGGAAGTCGTGGCCGCCACGGCGCAGGCCGTCGATTTCCTGCGGGGTCATGTGCGCCACCAGTGCCTGCAGCTCGGGGTCCTGGTCGAAGAAATGCTCAAGGTTATAGGCGCCATCGTTGGCGCCCAGGGTCTGGTACTGGCCGTCGACGGTGTGGGCGAAACGGCGCAGCAGCACGTGGTTGTGGTCGCGGGCGAACAGCGCGTCCCAGTCCGAACCCCACACCACCTTGATCACGTTCCAGCCGGCGCCGCTGAACAGCGCTTCCAGCTCCTGGATGATCTGGCCGTTGCCGCGCACCGGGCCGTCCAGGCGTTGCAGGTTGCAGTTGACGATGAAGGTCAGGTTGTCGAGGTTTTCCCGCGCCGCCAGCGACAGCGCGGCGATGGATTCGGGTTCGTCCATTTCGCCGTCGCCGAACACGCCCCAGACATGACGGGCCGAGGTGTCGGCAATGCCACGGTGTTCCAGGTAACGCAGGAAGCGCGCCTGGTAGATTGAACTGATCGGTCCAATACCCATGGAGCCGGTGGGGAACTGCCAGAAGTCCGGCATCAGCCACGGGTGCGGGTAGGAACACAGGCCGCCGCCGTCGACTTCCTGGCGGTAGCGGGCCAGCTGCGTTTCGTCCAGGTGGCCTTCGAGGAAGGCCCGGGCGTACACCCCGGGCGCCGAGTGCGGCTGGAAGTACACCAGGTCGCCCTTCCCTTCGGCGTTGTCGGCGCGGAAGAAATGGTTGAAGCCGATCTCGAAAATCTCCGCCGCCGAGGCGTAGCTGGAGATGTGCCCACCCAGCTCGCCGTAGGCCTTGTTGGCCCGGGCCACCATGGCCAGGGCGTTCCAGCGGATAATCGAGGTCAGGCGTTCTTCCATGGCCAGGTCGCCGGGAAAGGCCGGTTGTTGCTCCAGGGCAATGCTGTTCTGGTACTGCGAATAGGGGTGCGCGCTGCGGCGCACGCCCAGGTGGCTGGCGTGCTCGTCCAGGCGGCGCAACAGGTATTCGCCGCGCTGGCTGCCGTCGCTGCGCACCACGGCTTCCAGGGCTTCCAGCCAGTCGCGGGTTTCCTGGTGATCAATATCGCTGTCGGTCTTTATTGACCCTTCGCGGGTAAAGGAGGTCATGGCAAACACACTCGATTCAGGTTTATCAGGCATGAGCGGGCCCGGCCTGCCTGGGCAAGGCATGCGTGGGGGCGCTCATGTGGCTGTTGGGGTGTGGCGCGGCGGGTTACCAGCCGTCGATGCAGCCGCTCCATTCGCTGCCGGGCGAGCGGGCGTGCATCTGGTGGTAGCGGCCGCTGAAGAACAGCAAGGGCTTGCGCTGGGCGCCGATGCGCAGGTGCTCGATTTCGCCGATGTACAGCAGGTGGTCGCCTGCCGGGTGCACGTCGACGGTGCGCGCCACCAGCTGCACCAGGCTGCCGTCGAGCAAGGGCGTGCCTTCATGGTCGATGAAGGGCAGCTCGGCGCCCTGCTCCGGGCGACCGCCGAAGTGGCCGCTGAGCCAGCGCTGGCTTTCGGCGAGGAAGTTGACGCCGTAGCGCACGCCCACATCCACGAAGCGGTTGAAACTGGAGGCGTTGCGGATCGACACCAGGATCAGCGGTGGCTCCAGGGACACCGACATGAAGGCGTTGGCGGTCATGCCGGCGGGCTCGCCGTCGGCGTTGAAGGTGACCACGGTGACGCCCGTGGCGAACTGGCCCATCACTGAGCGCAGGAGTTTGGTGTCCATGGGACAGTCCTCGGTCAGGGGGCGATCAAACCAGCGGCGTGACGGTGTTTTCCACACCCAGCAGCGCCTTGCCGTACAGCTCGTTGCCCACCGCCGGCAACGCCACCGCGTGCCGCGCCGCGGTGTTGGAGTCGCGCCACCAGCGCTGCATCGGGCTGGCCTCGGAGAAGCTGCCGGCGCCGTGGGCCGAGAGCAGGATGTTGATCGCCTCGGTGATGTGCGTGTTGACCAGGCCGACATCGGCGCGGATGCGCGCGCGGGTCAGGGTGTCGAGCTTGATGTCCTGGCGCGCCGCGGCGTCCATCTCGTCGGCGGCGCGGAAGGCGCGCAGGTGCGCGGTGTCGATCTTCAGCGCGGCTTCGGCGATCTGGGTCTGGAACACCACCGAGTCGGGCTGTTTTTCGAACGAGGTGTAGGCGATGGCCCTGCGCGGCGCGTTGTCGATCACGTACTGCAGCGCGGCGCGGCCCAGGCCCAGCTGCGGGCCATTGAGGATCAAGGCTGCGAACGGCACGAACAGGCCGCGGTAGGCGGCTTCGTCCTTGAACTCGGTGGCGTACTCGCCTTCGATGGCGCCGCCCATGTGCAGCAGGCGGTGGTTGGGCACGAACACCTCCTCGGCCACCACGCAGTTGCTGCCCGAGGCGCGCATGCCGGCGGTGAACCAGGTGTCTTCGATGCGGTAGTCGGCCTTGGGCATCAGCGCCAGGTACTGGCCGATGACCGCGCCGTTGGCGTCGCGCTCCTCGGCACCGACCACGGCCCAGTCGGCGTGCAGGCTGCCGGACGAGGAATACCACTTGCCGCTGACAATCAGCCCGCCCTCCACCCGCCGGGTGTTAGGCGAGGCGTTGAACACCCCGGCCACCCGCGCGTCGGGGTTGGCGCCGAACACCTCGTTCTGCGCCTGCTCGCAGAACAGCCCGGTGAACCAGGCGCAGACGTTGGTCAGCGCCACCACCCAGGCGGTGCCACCACAGGCCTCGCCCAGGGCGGCGGAGACCTCCATATGCGCCCGCAGCGTGCCTTCGTGGCCGCCAAAACGCTTGGGCACCATCAGCCGGAACAGGCCGGCGTCCTGGATGGCCTGGATGTTTTCCTCGCAGGTGCGGCGGTTCTTTTCGTTTTCGACGGTGTTCTTGCGCAGCAACGGCTGCAGGGCGCGGGCCCGTTCGATCAGCTCGGCCAGGCTGGGCTGGGCGGCGAATTCAGTGAAGGCGCGTGCGGTGTTCAGGTCTGCGTTCATACCAACCTCGGCTATCATAATGAACAAAAATGTCATTTATAACGTTCAGGTGCATGCAAGCCGCCCGGGGCAGTGGGCAGGCGATCATTCAACCAGGTGCGGGTGCGGTGCGGTCAGGTGCGGCGGTGCAGTTTGAAGACGCAGACGTGCCAGTTCGAACGGGCGCTGGGCGAGGTGGGATGCGGGCGTGACGCGGGGTGGGAAGGGATCAACATGCTCGTCTCCTATTATTTTTATGACGATATTGTCATTCCGACAATTGAGTTGAATGTAGGCCAGCCTTGAAGGCGGCGCAAGGGGTATTTTGAACAAAGTTGTCATTCTGATAAGCGGCGCCTAGACTGTCATTCTGACGATCTGTCACTTGAACGAGGTTTTGCAGTGTCCAAGCCCGCGCCTGCCACCCCGGTGGTCGACCACCGCCCGCACGTTGCCTTGAAAAAACGCCAGCTGATGCGCGCCAAGCTGCTGGACGCGGCCATGCGCGTGTTTGCCGCCAGCGGCGCCACCGCCCCGGTCATCGATGATGTGATTCGCGAGGCGGAGGTGTCGCGCGGCACTTTCTACAACTACTTCACCTCGCTGGACGAGGTGCTGGTGGCCATCGGGCAGGCGCTGAACAACCAGATGACCACGGACATCCTGCCGGTGTACGACGTGCTCACCGAGCCGCGCCAGCGGGTGGCCACGGCGTTCCGGCTGTTCATGCTGCGCGCCCTGCTCGACCCGCTGTGGGCAGGTTTCGTGACCCGCGTGGATGCCTGGCAGCACACCTCGCTGGTGGCCGAGTACATGTCCCGCGACCTTGAGCACGGCCGGGCCAGCGGCGCCTTTGAGCTGCCGCGCATCGACGTCGCCACCGATTTCCTGATGGGCGCCTCGGCCCACGCCATCCAGGCCCTGCGCCAGGGTGTGGAAGCGCCGGATGCCTATATGGATGAAGCTGTGCGCATGGCCTTGCGCAGCCTGGGGTGCAGCGCCGAGGAATGCGAGGCCGGCATGGTCTTCGCACGCGACTACCTCAAGGCCTGGGCCAACGGCGAAGTCACCGCCACCCGCCCCGCCTGGGCATTGGGCAACCCGTAGCAGCTGCCGAAGGCGGCGTCCGGCGGCGAACCTGCCCAATCGCGGCGCCTGGGACGCGGCCTTTGGCCGCTGCTACGGTGGGGCGGCGGTGGGCCTGCCCAATCGCGGTGCCTGGGACGCGGCCGTTGGCCGCTGCTACGGGAGCGGCGTAGCAGCTGCCGAAGGCGGCGTCCGGCGGTGGGCCTGCCCAATCGCGGCGCCTGGGACGCGACCTTGGGCCGCTGCTACGGGGTTATACCGTCATTAATTTTTCCTTGGTGATGGGCAGGCTGCGGATGCGCTTGCCGGTGGCGTGGTACACGGCGTTGGCCACGGCCGCCGCCAGGCCGGTGACGCCGATCTCGCCGATGCCGCGGGCGCCGAACTCGCTGAGGTTCAGGTCGGGGAAGTCCAGCAGGGTCACGTCGATATCCGGCTGGTCGGCGTGCACCGGCACTACGTACTCGGCGTAGTTGTTGTTGGCCGGCAGGCCGGTGCGCGGGTCGAACTCGCCGGCTTCGAACAGGGCCATGCCGATGGCCATGACAATGGCCCCCTCCACCTGGTTGCGCGCCGCCAGCGGGTTGACCACCTTGCCGACGTCGATGGCGCTGACCACCCGCGCCACCCGCAGGCGCGAGATGCCCGGGTCCCAGCGCACCTCGACGAAATGCGCGCCGAAGGAGCGAAAGGAAAACTCCCCCGACTTGGCGCCGCTGTGGAAGAAGCCCTCGGCCCGCGCCAGCCGCTGGCGGTCCAGCACCTGGGCGAAGCTGGCGCGCTGGTCGCCGTTGACCAGCTGCCCGCCGTCCACCTGCAAGTGCTCGGCATCGGCGCCGGCGAACACCCCGCCCGGCGCCACGGCGTATTCACGCAGTTGCGTCAGGGCCTGGCGCGTGGCACCGGCCAGTGCCGGCATCAAGCTGGCGGTGAGCCAGGAGCCACCCGACAAGGCGCCCGGCGGCAACGCCGAGCTGCCCAGCTCCACTTCAATGCGCTCCACCGGCAACCCGGTCAGCTGCGCCACCGTCTGCGCAGCCACGGTGTAGGTACCGGTACCAATGTCCTGCACGCCCGACTGCACCAGCGCGCTGCCGTCGGCACGCAGGATCACCCGCGCTTCGGTGGGCATCTGGAACGCCTCCCAGTTGCAGGCGCCCACGCCATAGCCAATGATTTCATCGCCTTCGCGCATGGAGCCAATTTCGCCATTGCGCCGCTCCCAACCAAAACGCTGCGCCGCCTGCGCCAGCGCTTCGGGCAGGTGGTTGCCGGAGAACGGCAGGTTCAGCGCTTCATCACGGGTGGCCAGGTTCAGCTTGCGGAACGCCACCGGGTCCATGCCCTGCAGCAAGGCCATCTCGTCAATCGCCGACTCCAGGGCAAACAACCCAGGGGCGGCGCCCGGCGCGCGCATGGAGGTGGGCGTGCCGCGGTTCAGCGGGCTGTGCTTGTGCGACACCAGCACGTTGGGGCAAGAGTACAAGCTGCTGGTGACGCCACCGCAGGCCTCGGTGTAGGCGTCCAGGGTGGAGGTGCTGTTGACCGACTCATGCCGGATCGACAGCAGCTTGCCGCTGGCATCGGTGGCCAGGCGAATACGCTGCTGCGTCTCGGGCCGATGGCCCACGGTGGTGAACATCTGCGCGCGCGGCAGCATCAGTTGCACCGGCCGCTGGGTGGCCTTGGCGGCCATGCAGGCGGCCACCGAATGCGGCCAGGGCCACAGCTTGCCGCCAAACCCCGAGCCAATGAACGGCGCGCGCACCTCGACCTTGTCCGGCGGCAGGTCGAAGACGTTGGCGAGCATGTTGCGGTGGTTGACCACGCCCTGGGTGGCCTCGTAGACGTACAGCCGGCCGTCCTGCCACCAGGCGGTGGTGGCGTGCATTTCCATCGGGTTGTGCACCTCCACCGGCGTGGTGTAGGTCTGGTCCAGCTGGTGCGCCGCGCCCTCGTAGCCAGCCTGGGGGTCACCACGGCTGTGGCCGCGGCCGCCGTCCGTGGCACCATGCAGGCGCAAGGCGTCGGCCAGGGTCCTGGTCGGCTCGCTCTGTTCGTAGTCGACCTTCACCTGATAGGCCGCGGCGCGCGCATGTTCGAAGGTGTCGGCCACCACCAGCGCCACGAACTGGCCCGGGTAGTACACGCCATCGTCCTCGAACGGCAGCCGGTGCTCGTCGGCCTTGCTGGCGGTCAGCACGTCCTTGAGCGGCGTGTTGGGCGTGCGGTGCAACGGCCCGACGTTGCCGTGGTGCAGCACACTGACCACGCCAGGCATGGCCCTGGCCCGGGCGTCGTCGATGGCCCGCACGCGGCCACTGGCAATGCTGCTGTACACGCCATAGGCGAACAACAGGCCGGGCATGGGGTGGTCGGCGGCATAACGCGCCGCGCCAGTGACTTTCTGGCGGCCGTCCACGCGGGGCGTGGGGGTGCCGATAATGCTCTGGTTCATGGGCAGCTCCTAGGCGGTCAGGTCTCGCAGGTTGCGGATGATGGCCTGCTGCCCCAGCGGGATCTTGAAGGCGTTGTGTTCGTAGGCGTGGGCGTCCTTCATGGCGAGTTGCGCCACGCGGGTGAAGCTGTCCAGCGTTGCCGGCTGCCCCACCAGCGCCTGCTCGGCTTCACGCGCGCGCCAGGGCTTGGTGCCCACCCCGCCCAGGGCGATGCGCGCCTGGGTGATGCGCGGGCCATCGAGCACCAGCACCACCGCGCTGGACGCCAGGGCGAACTGGTACGAAGTACGGTCGCGCAGCTTCAGGTAGCCCGAGCGGCTGTTGGCCAGGGGCGCGTCCAGGGTCAGGTGGGTGATCAACTCGTGGGGCTGCAGCGCGTGTTCCTGCCAGGGCGTGTCGCCGGGCAGCAGGTGGAAGTCGGCAAAGTCGATCTCCCGCGAGCCGGCCGCGCCCTGCACGGTGACGCGCGCACCGATGGCCGCCACCGCCACGCACATGTCCGAGGGGTGGCTGGCAATGCAGTGCTCGCTGGTGCCCAGCACCGCGTGCACGCTGCGGTTCAGCCCGCCGATGGCCGCGCAGCCGCTGCCCGGCTGGCGCTTGTTGCAGGGTGAAATGCCGTCACGGAAGTAGTTGCAGCGCACCCGCTGCATGATGTTGCCGGCGGTGGTGGCCTTGTTGCGCAGCTGGGTGGAGGCCCCGGCCAGCAGCGCCTGGGACAGCACCGGGTAGTGCAGGCGCACCCAGGGGTGCCGCGCCAGGTCAGTGTTGCTGACCAGCGCGCCAACCCGCAGGCGGCCGTCGGGCAAGGGCTCGATCTGCTTGAGCGCCAGGCGGTTGATATCGACCAACTGGTCGGGCTGCATCACGTCCAGCTTCACCAGGTCGAGCAAGCTGGTGCCGCCGGCCAGGTACAGGCGCTGGCCTGTCCCGGACGCGGTGCGCACGGCGTTGGCGGCCGAGTCGGCGCGCGAATAGTCGAAGGTACGCATCAGACCGCCCTCCCCATCTTCGCCCGCGCCGCCTGCACGGCCGCCAGGATGTTCTTGTAGGCGCCGCAGCGGCAGATATTGCCGCTCATGGCCTCGCGCACGCTGGCGTCATCGGCGGGGATGTTCGGGTCGTTGAGAATGGCCACCGCGCTCATGATCTGCCCCGAGGTGCAGTAGCCGCACTGGTAGGCGTCGTGCTCCCAGAACGCCTGCTGCACCGGGTGCAGGGCGCCGTCCTTGGCCAGCCCTTCGATGGTGGTGATGCTCTCGCCGTCGTGCTGCACGGCAATGGACAGGCACGAATTGATCGCCACGCCATTCACCAGCAAGGTGCAGGCGCCACATTGGCCGTGGTCGCAGCCCTTCTTGCTGCCGGTCAGTTGCAGGCGGTCGCGCAGCACGTCCAGCAGGATGGCGTTGGCCGGCACGTTGAGGCTGTGCCACTGGCCATTCACCTGCAGCTTGATGCGCTGCTCGCCAGCGGCGGGCGCGTCCGGATCGTTGACTTCGGCCGCCGGCGCCACGCCATGGGCCAGCGCTGGCGGTATCCAGTGGGACACGGTGGCGGCGGCGATGCCCGAGGCACCGAACTTGAGGAAATTGCGCCGCGACGCCTGGGGCGCCGCCGCATCATGGGCATCGGCCGGTGGCCTGTTCTTCTGGTCAGTCATCAGGTTCACCCTCACGTGGGTTGCATCACATTGCAGCTGACTACTGAAGGGCCACCGGGTTCGATCCAGTGGCCCAGCGGTGCTTCAGAGCTCCTGGCGGGTCGGCCGGAAGAGAATTTCGTTGATGTCGACCTCCGGCGGCTGGCTGATGGCGAACGCCACGGCGCGGGCGAACGACTCTGCAGGAATCGCGTACTCGTTGTAGAAGTTCTGGATGTGCCCGGCGATATCGGCCTCGGTGATGCTGGCCGGCAGGTCGGTGTCGATCGCGCCCGGGGAGATCACCGTGGTGCGGATGTCGTAGGGCTTGACCTCCTGGCGCAGGCCTTCGGAGATCATCAGCACGGCGCTCTTGGTCGCCGCGTACACGGCGCTGCCCGGGCGCACCTTGTGGCCGGCCACCGAGGAGACGTTGATGATCTGCCCGGCTTTCTGCTGGATCATGTGCGGCAAGGCGGCGGCAATGCCGTGCAGCACGCCCTTGATGTTGACGTCGATGGTCTGGTGCCAGTCCTCGATTTTCAGGCGCTCGAGCGGCGAGTGGGGCATGATCCCGGCGTTGTTGATCATCACGTCGATGCGGCCGAAGGCGCTCACGGCCTGGTCCACCAGGGCCTTCACGGCCACGGCGTCGGTGACGTCGGTGGCCACGGCCAGGGCTTCTGCGCCGCTGGCGCGCAGCGCCTGGGCCACGGCTTCGATACGCTCCAGGCGGCGCGCTGCCAGCACCACCCGCGCGCCCTGGGCGGCCAGGTGGCGTGCGGTGGCTTCGCCCAGGCCGCTGCTGGCGCCGGTGATGACCACGACCTTGGCGGAGATGTTATTGCTCATGGAGTTGCCTCTGCGTGATGACGGTAGGATGGTCATCAGCATAGGTTGATGGTAAAACCTCAACAATCCGTGCCATTGCGCACGATGTAATGAGGATTTTTCATCAATGCAACGCGCCGGCCTGTCCGAACTCAACGCCTTCGCGGCGATCGCCGAATTGAAGAGCTTCCGCGCCGCCGCCGCCAGGCTGGGCGTGTCGCCCTCGGCGCTGAGCCACACCATGCGCAACCTGGAGGCACGCCTGGGCCTGCGCCTGCTGAACCGCACCACCCGCTCGGTGGCCCTGACCGAGGTGGGCGAACGCCTGCTGCGGCGGATCATGCCGGCGCTGGCCGACCTGGATGAAGCGGTGACCGAAGTGGTGTCGACCAGCAACCGCCCTTCGGGCTCGGTGCGCATCAGCGCCGCCGAAGCCGGCGCGCGCCCGATCATCCGCGAGGTGCTGCCCGCGTTCCTGGCCACCTACCCGGACATCCACGTCGAGTTCGTCATCGACACCCGCTTCGTCGACATCGTCGCCGATGGCTTCGACGCCGGCATCCGCGTGCACGAGGACATCCCCCTGGACATGGTCGCGGTGCCGTTCGGCGAGCCGCTGCGCTTCGCCGCCGTGGCCTCGCCCGCCTACGTGGCGCAGTACGGCACGCCACGCGCGCCCCACGACCTCAAGCAGCACCGCTGCATTCGCTACCGCTTCGCCAGCGGCGCGATGTACCACTGGGGCATGGAGCGCGCCGGCGAGGTGGCGGTCATCGACGTGGACGGGCCGATGACCCTGGGCAACACCAACCTGATGGTGGACGCCGCCCTGGCCGGCATCGGCGTGGCCTGGATACCCCACTACCACGTCGAGGCCCACGTGCAGGCCGGGCGGCTGCTGCACCTGCTGCCCGAATGGAGCCCGACGCTGCCGGGGCTGTGCTTCTATTACCCGGCCAACCGCCACCCGCCGATTGCCCTGAGGCTGTTCATGGACGCGGTGCGCGAGTGGGAGCATCGGCGCCGGCTCGAGCCGCGCTGAAAACGACCCCGGCGCGCCGCCCATGTCGTTCCCTGAAAGCCTCGTGGCGCAACTGAAACAGCCCGCCGCTTGCACCCGGTTTAAGCTAGCGCCCCAGGAACGCCTGACAAAACAATAACATGCAAAGCGGCGTGGCCCAGGATTGGCGCTGTCGAGCTTCACCTGCCTCTTCGTGTCACTGCCCTTCTCTGCCCCCTAAAACCCTCGAACAAGAGCAGAGTATGACGAGCCTGAACGATCAAAGCGGCGGCCAGCTGTCCAACGGCTTCAAACCGCGCCACGTAACCATGCTGTCCATTGCCGGGATCATTGGCGCGGGGCTGTTCGTCGGCTCCGGCCATGCGATTGCCGCCGCCGGCCCCGCCGTCATCCTCGCCTACCTGGCCGCCGGCACCCTGGTGGTGCTGGTGATGCGCATGCTTGGCGAGATGGCCGTCGCCAACCCCGACACCGGTTCCTTTTCCACCTACGCCGAAAAAGCCATCGGGCCCTGGGCCGGCTTCACCATCGGTTGGCTGTACTGGTGGTTCTGGGTGCTGGTGGTGCCCATCGAGGCGCTGGCCGCCGGGCACATCCTCAACCAGTGGTTTCCCTGGTGCGACACCTGGATCTATGCCCTGGCGTCGGTGGTGCTGCTGAGCATCACCAACCTGTTCGGCGTCGACAAATACGGCGAGTTCGAGTTCTGGTTCGCCCTGCTCAAGGTCACCGCCATCATCGGCTTCATCGGCTTCGGCGCCGCCGCCCTGCTGGGCTGGCTGCCGCTGCACGAAGGCCCCGGCATCGTCAGCCTGATGCGCGAGCACGGCGGCTTCGCCCCCAACGGCCTGACCGCGGTGGTCGGTGCGTTCATCACCATCATGTTCAGTTTCATCGGCACCGAGTCGGTCACCATCGCCGCCGCCGAGTCGGGCGAGCCGTCGCGCAACATCGCCAAGGCCACCCGCTCGGTGATCTGGCGCATCGGCGTGTTCTACTTGCTGTCGATCATGGTGGTGATTTCCGTGGTGCCCTGGAGCGACCCGGCGCTGGCCAGCGTCGGCTCCTACCAGCGCGCACTGGAGCTGCTGCAGGTGCCCCACGCCAAGCTGATCGTCGACCTGGTGGTGCTGGTGGCCGTGACCAGCTGCATGAACTCTTCGATCTACATTGCCTCGCGCATGCTCTACTCCCTGGCCCGCCGCGGAGATGCGCCCGCAGCGGCGGCCAAGACCTCAGGCAACGGTGTGCCGCGCCGCGCCGTGCTGGGCACCGCCGCCGTCGGCGCCTTCATCGCCGCCCTCAACCATTTCGCCCCCGCCAGCCTGTTCGACTTCCTGCTGTCCAGTTCGGGCGCCGTGGCGCTGCTGGTGTACCTGGCGATCGCCGTGTCGCAGCTGCGCATGCGCCGCACCCAGGGCGACGCCCTGACGTTCAAGATGTGGCTGTTTCCCTGGGCGACCTATGGGGTGATCCTGTTCATCCTGGCGGCGATCGCCGTGCTGCTGTTCACCCCCGACCACCGGGCCGAGGCCACCAGCACGCTGATCCTGGCGCTGGCGGTGTCGTTCGTGGGCATCATCACCTGCCGGCGGCGCACGGCCACGGCAGGCGCGGCGGTGAAAGCGCCGGCTTGAAGTCTGCCCTGTAGCCGCTGCCGCCAGGCTGCGCTGGTCCTTTGCCTCGCTGGAAATCTGCGGGCTGCATGACGGCCAGCACAGCCTGCGGCAGCGGCTACGGCTACCACATGCACGTGGACGCGCAACAACTCACCGACCTGCGCCAACGCCTCGCCGCCACCCGTTGGCCAGACAAGGAAACCGTCGCCGACACCTCCCAGGGCGTGGTGATCCCGTCCATTCCCGGCTACGGTTTTTCCGGCAAGCCCACTGAACTGGGACGTGCTGATGAAACGCCTGGGCTATAGCCATTACGTATCCCAGGGGGGCGACCACGGCGCCGCCGGAACTGGTCAAGCCAATCAACAGCGGCGACGCCCCGCCCGCCAGCCTGGGCGGCGCCCTGATGGTCACCCGGCCGCAGACCACCGGCTACCTGCTGTCGGACTCGCCGGCCGGCACTGCGGCGTGGATGTACGAGAAGTTCGCGGCCTGGAGCGACAGCGACGGCCACCCCGAGCGCGTGCTGAGCCGTGACGAGATGCTCGATGACATCAGCCTGTACTGGCTGACCAACACCGGTACCTCGGCCTCGCGCTTCTATTGGGAGAACAACAATAACAACTTCAGCGCCACGGCGCAGAAGACCGCCGACATCAAGGTGCCGGTGGCGATCAGCGTGTTCCCCCACGAAATCTACCGCGCGCCCAAGCGCTGGGCGCAGCGCGCCTACCCATCGCTGAGCTACTTCCACGAAGTGGCCAAGGGCGGCCACTTCGCCGCCTGGGAGCAGCCGCAGCTGTTCAGCGAGGAGTTGCGCGAGGCATTCCGCCCGCTGCGCAAATAATGGCCGCCCGTAGCAGCTGCCGTCAGGCGGCGTCTGCTTCACGCGGTGAGCCAGGCACACCGCAGGGCCCATGACGCGGCCTTGGGGCCGCTGCTACAGGAGATCGGCGTAGCAGCTGCCGTCAGGCGGCCTGGGGCGTGGTTTCAATGCAGGCCGGCCTTGCGCAGTTCCGCTACGTCCGCGGCCTTGAGGCCATAGTCGGCGCCACCGAACTGCTTGCCCACGTAGTTGGCCAAGGTCGCGATCTGCTCGTCCGTCAATGAACGACCAAACGCCGGCATCACCACCTTGTCGTTGCCCATGTCACGCTGCACACCCTGCAACATCACCAGCACCAGGTTGTTGGCGTTGTCGGCACCCACCACACTGTTCTTGTACAGCGACGGGTAGTAGCCGTTGCCGATGCCGCCACCCGACCACTGGTGGCAGCTGGCGCAGTTGCCGCTGTACAGATTGGCGCCTTCAGCCTTGATCGGCGCACCACGCACCGCGGCCAGCGAGGCAATCGGGGCGCCCTGCTCGCTGCGTGCCTTGTCGATGTCGTTGGCCTGGGCCGGCACGCTGCGCAGGTAGGTAACCATGGCCTTGAGGTCGGCATCGCTCAGGTGGCGGGTGCTCTTCTCGATCACTTCGGCCATGGGGCCACCGGCTTGGGCACGGCCCGGCACGTTGCCGGTGCCCAGGTAGCGGATGATCTCGTCATCGCTCCAGCTGCCGATGCCGTCCTGCTTGTGGCTGCTGATGTTGAAGGCCTTCCAGCCGGCAAGGTCGGCGCCGGCGAATTTCTTCGAGTCCTTGAGGCCCATGGTGATGTCGCGCGGGGTGTGGCACTGGCCGCAGTGGCCAAGAGCGTCGACCAGGTAGGCGCCGCGGTTCCACGCCTCGCTCTGCTGGGGCTGCGGCTTGAAGCGGCCTTCCTTGAAGTTGATGAGGTTCCAGAACATCAGCGACCAGCGCTGGTTGAACGGGAACGGCATCTGGTTCTCCGGCACCACGTTGTGCACGGGCGGCGTGCTCATCAGGTAAGCCTTGATGGCCAGCACATCGTCGTCGGTCAGCGCGGTGTAGTCAGTGTAGGGGAACGCCGGGTACAGGTTCTCGCCGTCCTTGCCCTTGCCTTCGTGCACGGCGCGCAGGAACTGGGCGTCGGTCCAGTTGCCGATGCCGGTGTCCTTGTCCGGGGTGATGTTGGGCGAGAACAACGTGCCCATGGGCGTCTTGAAGGGCGTGCCGCCAGCGAACGGCTGGCCGCCCGCCGTGGTGTGGCAGGCCTCGCAGTCGGCGGCGCGGGTCAGGTACTCGCCCTTCTTGATCAGCGCGTCGTCGGCGTTGGCGCCCAGGCTTGCCAGGGACAATGCGGCGACCAGCAAGGTGATGCAGTGTTTAGTGGCTTTCATCACAGGGCTCCTCAGGCGCGCACTTCGGCAAGCAGCTTGTCGCCCAGGCGCACGGCCAGCGCCACCAGGGTCAGGGTGCAATTGACGTTGCCGGCGCTGGCCATCACGCCGCTGGAGGCGATGAACAGGTTGGGATGGTCATGGCTGCGCAGGTCGGCGTCCACCACCGAGTCCTTGGGGTCGTTGCCCATGATCAAGGTGCCCATGATGTGGTTGTTGTTGAAGTAGGTGTCGAAGTAAGTCACGTCGGTGCCGCCGAACAGCTCGGCAATCTTGGTGAAATGCTCGCGGCAGACCACGGCGGCCTTGTCCACGTACTCGTCGACGAAGTAATGCACCTCGGGCTTGGGGATACCCAGGGCGTCGGTTTCGGTGTCGCTGGCACGGATGCGGTTGTTGGGGTTGGGCAGGATGTCGAAGAAGCTGTTGACCATCATCCAGCGCGAGGCCACGTCGCGAATCTGCTCGTTCAGTTCGTCACCTACCAGGCCCTTGCCCACCAGGTATTCGGCCACCGGCCGCACCGGCGAGTAGTTGCCGACGTTGATCTTCATCGACGAGCGCTCGTTGCGGAAATCACCGTCGCGCAGGTTGTTGATGCACGACAGCCGCATGGGCCCGCGGCCTGGCCACAGCGGTTCGTTGGCCAGGAAACGGACGCTGGTGCCTGGGTGATCCATCAGGTTGCGGCCCACCTGGTCGGAGCTGTTGCCGATGCCGTTGGGGTTTTTCTCGCTTTTGCTGATCAGCATCAGCTTGGGCGTTTCAATGGCGTTGGCGGCCAGCACGAAATGCTTGCCGGTGACGCGCACGCTGGTCTTGTCGGGGTTGTAGTAATGCACGGCGACGATGCGGTTGGCGTCATCGTGCTCGATACGGTAGACCACGGCGTTGACGATGAGCTTGGCCCCCGCCGCTTCCGCGCGGCGCAAGGCGGTGCCGCCGTCGTACTGGGCCTCGATCGGGCAGATCGGCATGCAGTTGCTGTTGCCGCAGCAGGCCGGGCGGTCCTCGAAGGCCACGCTGTTGCGGCCGGCCGGTTCCAGTACGGCTTCGTAGCCGGCGGGCGCCACCACGTCCTTGAAGCGCTGGTCCAGGTAGGACATTTTCAGCGGCGGCAACGGGTACGGCTTGCTGCGTGGCGAGCCCAGGTCTTCAGCCGGGCCGGACACGCCCAGCTCCTGCTCGGCTTCGCAGTAGAACGGCTCCAGTTGGTCGTAGCTGATGGCCCAGTCGCGGCCCACGCCGTACTTGGTCTTCATGCGAAAGTCGTTGGGCAGCAGGCGCCAGGCCTGGGCCGACCAGTGCCAGGTGGTGCCACCAGCAACGCGCAGGTAACCGGCCTTGTAGGGGGTGGGGCCCTTCTGGATAAAGTAGCCGTTGTCCTCGGGCGAGTACTGCGGGTGCGGGGCGTGCTCGGTGGGTTTGTACGGGCTTTGCAGGTCGCCCTTGAAGGCGGAGTTGCGGTAGCTCTCGACGATTTCCCAGCGCTGGATGCGCGGGCCGGCTTCGAGCATCAGCACGTCGATGCCGGCGTTGGCGAGTTTGCGGGCGATCTGGCAGGCGGCAATGCCCGAACCGACGATCACCACGTCAGCGGAAGTTGGTGTGGTCATGATGGCTCTCGGGTCAGTTGGCAGGCAGCGGGTACGGCTTGGCTTCCCAATACCCCGGCGCACCGCGGGCATAGGTGGGCAGCACCACCATGTCTTTGATCGGCGGGTACATCAGCGCCTGTTCATAGGCATACGCCTGGTTGCCAACCACCCCGAGGTACCAGGCACGGGTAATCAGGGCCGGCACGAGGGCCAATTCCTTGTGCTGGGCGGTGATATCGGCGGTGAGGTTGCGGGTGGCCTGGCCACGCTCGGCCAGCCACTGCTTGAAAGGCGCCAGCAGGCGGGTGAAGTCGGGGTTGCCCTGGCTCAAGGCCGCGAACAATACCCGGCCCAGCGCCGGGTCCAGCACCTGCTGGCCACACAGCGGCTGGGAGATCGCCATGAACAGGGCGAAATCATCCTGCGCCAGGGTGTCGGCCAGCACGCGGCCCAGCGGTGACAGGCTGAAGGCAGCCGAGGCCGCCATGGCCACGGCACCCGCCCTCAGCACGGCACGCCGGCTGAATACATCGGAGTCTGATAAGGAGGTCATGTTTTTTTTCTCAGGCACACGGCAAGGTAAATCTAGTTCTTCTGGGGAGACTGGTCAGGTAGCCCACGGGAAATGCCCCGCATTGTTTAGGTAACTACCTGGTTCGTCTAACGCGTAACGGGTATCCAGCCATGCGTTTTGTTTATGCCGTGAAACAATCCCTGCTTAAAGATTCATGCTATGCCGCTGGGTTTGCGCATGTTCGCGCAGCAGCATTTCAACCCGCGTGGCTTCCTTGCGCTGGATGGCCTCGACAATCGCCCCATGCTGGCGATGCGCGTAGGCCAGGTCCTGCTTGATGAAGTCGATGTTCTTGCTCTTGAACGTCACGCGCTGCGGCGCCACGAAGGGCACCGCCGAACAGCGTTCCACCAGGTCGCGCAACAAGGGGTTGCCCGCATTGTCCAGCAGCAACTGGTGAAAGCGCTGGTTCATTTCGCCGTAGGCGTGCTCCAGCTCATCCATGGTCAGCTCGGCCTGCAGCAGCGCATCGCCCTCGTCCAGGCACGCCTGGAACGCCGCCAACGCCTCGCTGGAAATGCCGCGCTGGGCACATTCGCGCGCCGCCACGCCTTCCAGGGTGGCACGCAGCTCCAGCGCCGCGAGCGCCTCCTGGGTGGTGAACGTCTTGACTGCATAGCCACGCTTGCCCACCGCCACCAGGTAGCCCTCCTGGGCCAGGGTGGGCAGCGCCTGGCGGACCGGCGTGCGCGAGACGTCGAGCATTTGCGCCAACGCGGCTTCAGTCACGCGCTGCCCCGGCGCCAGGTCGCCACGCAGGATCAACTGGCGAATCTCCAGGGCAACGAGCAGGTGCTGCTTTTGTAGCGAACTCACGGTGGCCTCCCAGGCAGTGTCATCCCCTTCAAGCCGGGGCCAGGTGCGAATACTACCGCCCTGCGCCCCTGGCGGCCATGGCATTCGGGATCCCAACGGTGCCGTCAACGCCTGCAATGCATTGACGGATGCCGCAGGGCAAAGCTAGCATGGGATCCCCAACTAGCAAAAACCCCCTATTTAATCGCCATTTTGATCAATTAGGGATCCCAACAATCTTCACAGGTTACAGGTGACCCACCGCATGGCCAGGATCCTCGGCGCAATCGGTACCTCCCACGTCCCCACCATCGGCTTGGCCTACGACCGCAAGAAACAGCAGGACCCGGCCTGGGCGCCGCTGTTCAAGGGCTATGAACCCATCGCCGCCTGGCTGAAGGACAAGCAGGTGGACGCGTTGGTGTTCTTCTACAACGACCACTGCACCACGTTCTTTTTCGACCTGTACCCCATGTTCGCCCTGGGCGTGGGTGAGCGCTTCACGGTCGCCGATGAAGGCGCCGGCCCGCGCGACCTGCCGCCCATCCGCGGCGACGTGGCCTTGCAGGCGCACATCCTCGAGTCGCTGGTGAACGATGAATTCGACATCACCGTGTTCCAGGACAAACCCATCGACCACGGCTGTGCGTCGCCGCTGCCGCTGCTGTGGCCCCACGAACCCGATTGGCCGGGCGTGGTGGTGCCGATCGCAATCAACGTGCTGCAGTACCCCCTGCCCACGCCGCAGCGCTGCTACCGCCTGGGCCAGGCGGTGAAGCGCGCCGTCGAGTCCTACCCCCGGGACCTCAACGTGGTGATCGTCGGCACTGGCGGCCTGTCCCACCAGATCCACGGCGAGCGCACCGGCTTCAACAACACCGAATGGGACCTTGAGTTCCTGGAGCTGCTGGAACACGACCCGGCCGCCCTGACCCGCCTGACCCACGCCGACTACGTGCGCCTGGGTGGCGCGGAGAGCGTGGAGCAGATCATGTGGCTGTCCATGCGCGGCGCGGTGGAAGGCCCCTTGAAAAAGGTCCATCAGAACTACTACCTGGCCACCACCACCGCCATGACCGCGGTGCTGTACGAAACCGTCCCTGGCCAGGCGTCGGAGCAGCCATCATGAACCCGCAACTGCAAGGCATCGAGGACATTCCCGGCACCTACGTCTTCGACGTGCGCGCCAGCAACCGCACCCTCAACCTCAACCGCTTCCTGTGGCTGATGATCCGCGCCGATTGGCGCCTGCGCTACCGGCAGGATCCGCAGGGACTGATGGCCGAGGCCGGCCTCACCGAGCAGGAACAAGCCATGGTCCGCGAGCAGGACTGGCTGGGGCTGGTGCAGCACGGCGCGAACTTCTTCGTGGTGGAGAAGTTCGTGCGCGTGGCCCAGCTCAGCAACATGCAGGTCTACGCCATGATGCGCGGCGAAAGCTACGAGGACTTCCTGAAAACCCGGCGCGTGCCGGAACTACGCTGACCGTTGCCGGAGGAACCCCCACGTGACGCAACAACACCTTCTACTGCTGTCCGGGCTGCTGTGCGATGCCACCGTCTGGTCGCGCATCAGCCCCGGCCTGCGCGAACAGGCCAGCGTGCAGACCCTGGACTTCCGCGGTTTCGATGACATTGGCGCGATGGCGCGCCATGTCCTCGACCAGGCGCCGCCGCGCTTTGCCCTGGCCGGCCATTCCATGGGCGCGCGGGTGGCCCTGGAGGTCTGCCGCCTGGCACCCGGGCGGGTGCAGCGCCTGGCGCTGCTGGACACCGGCGTGCACCCGGCCCGGCCCGGCGAGCAGGAGTCCCGGCAACGCCTGGTCGACCTGGCCGCCACGGCCGGCATGCACGCCCTGGCCGAACAGTGGCTGCCACCGATGATGCGCGCCGAGCACACGACCGAACGCGCCTTGATGGACCCGCTCATGCACATGGTCGAGGGCATGGACGCCGAGGTGTTCGCCGGCCAGGTGCGTGCCCTGCTTAACCGCCCCGATGCCAGCGCGCAGCTGGCTCACATTCACTGCCCGACGTTGGTGGGCGTGGGGCGCCAGGACCGCTGGAGCCCGGTGGAGCAGCACCAGGGCATCGCCCGGGCGATCGCCCACGCCACCTTGGTGATTTTCGAAGACAGCGGCCACATGGCGCCCTTCGAGAACCCAGCCGCAGTGCTGATGGCGCTGCAGCACTGGCTGCATCTACCCAGCGAGGTCCCGTGCCATGCTCACTGAACTCGAACGCCTACTGATCGAACAGGCCTGCACCCGCCAGATCAAACGCTTCGCCTACCATAACGATCGCGGCGAACATGAGGCGCTGGCGCGGATGTTCACGCCCGACGGCACCTTCGCCCGCCCATCAAAACCCAACGAAGTGCTGGTGGGCCGCAAAGCTATCCTGGCGGCGTTCACCCAGCGCCCCCCGCGCAAGGCGGTGCACCTGGTCAGCAACGTCGTGGTGGACATTGCCAGCGCGACCTCGGCCAGGGCCACGAGCCGGATTGTGCTGTACGCCGCCGGCCTGGCTGCCAGCATCCCCGAGGCACCGTGGTTGATCGGGCATTTCGAGGATGAACTGGTGCTGGCCGGCGGCGAGTGGCTGTTCGCCTCGCGCCGGGGCGGCATCGACTTCACCGTCGGCTAGGGGCACACCCAACCCCGTTGGATGGCCGGCGCGAACAGGCGCCGGTACAACGCCTCCAGGCCATCGAGCAACCGCCGTTGCAGCGTGGCCGCGTGCAGCACCGCCACCACCAGCCAATAGCAGGCCACCGCCACCACCAGCGAGCCGGCGATGTCGAAGGGGAAATGCACGCCCAGGTAGATACGCGCCAGCCCTACCAGCGCGCCCAGCGCCAGTAGCAGCCCGCCCAAGGCCTTGCGCCAGGTACACAGCCCCAGGCCCACGGCGAAGAACACCACCGCGTGGTCGCTGGGGAAAGATGTCTCGGCGGCGTGCGCCAGGTAGGTGTGGCCCAGGGGGATCATGAACGGCCGCGGGTGCATGAAGCACAGGCCGATCAGCACATTGCAGCACAGCGCCAGGCCGGCGGTCTGCGCCGCCATCAGCACCGCCGCGCGGCAGTCGCGCGAGCCCCACAACCACAGCGCCAGCAGCAACAGCGCTACCCCACCGATCAACCACTGGGCGACGGCCGTGGCCAGGAACAGCATGATGTGCGGAGGGTGTTCGCCGGCATTGAGCCACATGAACAGCGTGCGGTTGAAGGCTTCCATCGGTACGGCTCCAGCGAAGACGAAATGAGATAACACTTCGCCAGCATGCGCACTGGGCGGTCAAAAGCAGGTGAAAGGCTGGTCACAAACCCGTAGCAGCGGCCGCTGCGGTAAACCTGGCGCACCGCACGAAGCAGACGCCGCCTGGCGGCAGCTGCTACGCCGCCCTCCCGTAGCAGCGGCCCCAGGCCGCGTCACGGCCGCTGCGGTCGCGTGAAGCAGACGCCGCCCTTCCGTAGCAGCGGCCGCAGGCCGCGTCAGTGCCTGCTCAACTGAAGACGATGCGCGCCACCAGGCCGTGGGGCACGCGGTTGAACAGGGTCAGGGTGCCGTTGTGCGCCTGCACGATGTCGTTGACGATGGACAGGCCCAGGCCGACGCTGCCGGGGCGGTCGCCGCGCGAAGGGTCGAGGCGGAAGAAGGGTTCGATGACGTCCTTGAGCCGCTCCGGGGCAATGCCCGGGCCGTTGTCGGCGACCTCGACGGTGATCACCCCGCCCACCACCGTGGCACTGACGGCCACCTGGGTGGCGAAGCCCAGGGCATTGTCGATGAGGTTGCACATCACCCGCTGGATGGCGTCCGGACGGCATTGAAAACGCAGCTGCAGCGGGCCGTCGTAGGCGATGTGCGCGCCGGCGTCCTCGTAGTCGTCGCACAGCGTGGACAGCAGCGCGCCCAGGTCCAGCCATTCCTTCTTCTCGGCATGCGAGCTGCTGCTCAAGTACGCCAGCGCTGAAGAGACCATGGTCTGCAGCAGGCTGATGTCGCGGATCAGCTTGTCCCGGGAGATCTCCTTGCGGTCGGTTTCCAGTTGCAGGCGCATGCGCGTCAGCGGCGTGCGCAGGTCGTGGCTGACCGCCGCGAGCATGCGCGTGCGGCCCTCGATGGACGCGGTGATGCGTTGCTGCATCAGGTTGAAGGCATGGGCGGCGCGGCGAATCTCCAGCGGCCCTTCCTCGACAATGGGCGCCACCACAATGTCGCGGCCGAAGGCCTCGGCCTGGTCGGACAAGCGCCGCAGCGGGCGCACCACGCGCCAGGCGGCCCAGGCCGACAGCGCGGTCACGCCCACGCACAGAAACAGCAAGGCACCGAAGAACGGAAAGGAAAACCGCGGTGGCTCGCGCTCGATGCGCATGGTGCGCACCTCCAGGGTCTGCTCGCCCAGGGGCACCAGGATCTGGATATTGGCCTGGTCGGCGTCGGGGTTGCAGGCGTGGGCGCTCACCGGTTGCCCAGGCCCCAGTTCGTCGCGCAGGGCCTTTTGCAGGTCGCGGGAATTGAGGTTGGTGTCCGGGCACGGGGTAATCGACGGCTGCAGGGTCATCTTCAGGCCCAGGGCTTGGGCCGAGGCCTGCACGTACTGGCGCTGTTCGGGCGGGGTGGCGCGCAACATCTGCACCAGGTTCGACACCCGGTAGGTGGTCTGCCAGGGCCAGGGCGGGCTTGGCGGCCCGCCGGGCAGAAACAGCAGGCCCAGGAAGACCAGGAAGGTGACCACGGACGAGCCGGTCACGATCGCCAGGATCTGGCCACGAATGGTGCCGAAGTGGCGCAGTATCATGAGTCCGTCATGGAAGGCTGGTTCAAGGGGCGGCTACCGTGATGGGGGTGGTTTAACGTCGGTAGGTGGAGTGTGCGCCACCCTGGCGGTGCCGCGCACCGCCATTGCATGTCAGGGTGGATACGTTTCGTGATGAACAGCACTGCACCTGTAAGTTCTGACAGTATCGCCGCCTGGGTAACCGGCATATCGTCCGGCTTTTCCCCGACCGAGTGCACAATCATGTCGATTAATCATAGCAACCTTGCTCACCCTGGCGAACTGGACCTTGCGTTTGGTGACAATGGCAGAAGCGTGCTGCCGGCCTTTGCTGACCAGGACAGGATGACAGGTGGCCTGTGCTTGGCGGCCGGTGAACATTTTTTTGTGGCCGCGCACGCCAGCGAACAACTCATCGCCAAATACGCCCTGTGCAAGTTCCGGCCCGACGGGGCATTGGAAACTTCCTTTGGCGGAAACAGCGGCTTTATCCTGGGGGAATATCCCTCTGAGGGAAACGCCCAAGGCGAAGCGGTACGCACTCAAGCCCATGGCGGTCAGGAAAAAATTGTGTTGGTGGGTAGCGCCTTTCCTCCGCAAGTGGAATTTGGCGTGCCCGTTACACTCTGGGCCAGCCGTTTCAGCGCCGATGGCCTCCTCGACCCCGGGTTCGCCGACCAGGGGCATCGACGCCTCGATGTCGCGGGCCATGCCTATACCCAGGGCTCCGCTGCGCTCTTCTGTGACGACCAATACACTTATGTCAGTGCCACTTTCCAATCGTTGACGCAGGCGGCCTCGTTTGTCAGCCGGGTGTTCCGCCTTGACCTCGACGGCAATCTGGACCCTGCTTTCAACGGCACCGGCTTTGCCCACATCCAGCACTCCGGTTCCCCCACGCGCATCAGTGCCATGGCCGTACTCCCCCGCGCACGGATCTTGCTGGCGGGAAGTGCCAGCATGGCGAATGGGGAACACGGCCTGTTTGCAAGCCTGAACAACGACGGTACACCGGACCGCTCCTTCGGTGACGGCGGCTATGCGGCGTTCCAGGCAATAGGCCTGCACACAGAACTGCATGGGTTGGTCATTACCCCGGACGGCAAGCCCTTGGCCGTGGGCCGTACGCGGTCAGAGAACTCGACGAGCGATAATCTGGGCCTGGTGTACCGGCTTAGCCAAGAGGGCCAGCCAGATATCGGCTTCAACCAGGGAAACCCAGTCCTCACCAGCCTGGGCCATACCGTACCGGGTGGTCGTTGGCTGGCGGCGATCCTCGACTCCTCCAGTTTGCTGGTGACGTTGGGCGCGGCGCCTAACGTTCATGGTCGAGAGTCGTTCGTGCTCGGACGCTATTCCATTGATGGAGCCCTGGACCCGAGCTTCGGTGTGGAGGGCCTTGCCTACGTGGACCAGGACGATATAAGCACCATCGCGCCTTATTCGCTCATCCAGCAAGCTGCGTCACGACGCCTGGTCGTTGGGTTGAACTACTTGAGCGCCCAGGGCTTCACCGGCCATGTAGTTGGCGTGCACGGCATGAGTGGTGCGGACCTGCCTACCAGGTAGTCAATCATGCCGCCGTCCGTGGCGGGGTGGCGATGGCTGCAAACCGCCCCACCACAGGCTACGCTACACCCGTGCCCCTGCCAGAAAGGAAAACCACATGCCAAGCACCTCTATCGCCCTGAAAACGGCGCTGCCCGCACTCGCGTTGTTGCTGGCAGCCTGCGCCGCACCGCCGCCACCGCCCGGCCCGGACTTTTCGGTGGTGCGCTTCAGCCACGACAACCCCGACGAAATCGTCGGGCAGAAACTCGATGGCAAGAACACCGAGGACGGCAAGTCGTTCAAGGTGAAGGCCGGCTCCCACGACCTGGTCGTGGTGGTGCAGCGCCAGGACACCAACGGCAAGATGCAGTACTGCTTCGCGACCTTGCAGTACGCCAACTTCAAGGATGACGAGGTCTACAACATTCACGAGGACCGCCTGGGCCGCAAGGTGTTCCTCCAGCTTCGCCGCCACACCGAGGTGCTGGCGACGAACGAAGGGCCGTTGAACTGCTCACCCGGTAGCTGATGCCCCACAGGGCTCAGCGCATGTCAGCGTACGGCGAGATCGGCTCCACCGGCAGCGGCAGGTTGCCCTGCCAGGGATCGAAGCTGTAGCGCAGGTACAACAACGCACGGCTGGGGGCATAGCCCTCGCTGTGCTGCCAGGTAATCCCGCCACCCAGCACCAGGTTGTCCGACAGGCGCCGCTCCAGCAGGCCCTGCACGCGGAAGTTGACGCCGTTGCTGCTACTGCCGGCCTTGGTCAGCGTCGGGTCATCCACCAGGGTATGGCCCGACTGCGCCAACAGGTTCTCCAGGTCGCTGGCGCTGCTGGCCTTGGGGTACAGGTCGCTGCTGTCGATCTTGGCGAACGACCAGCCCAACGAGCTTTCCAGGAACGCCGACCAGTTGGCGTCGCGCCAGGCGAAGTTCACCGGCACGCTCACCGAATAGTACTGCTGCGGGCTGTAATAACCGCCCTGCCCCAGTGTCGACTCGCTCAGGTCCTTGTCGTAGCCCATGTACATCAGGGTCAGGCCGGTGCGCACGCGCTCGTCGGCGCGCTCCACCAGGCGGTAGTAGTAGCCGCCCATGGCGCTGCGGCGCTGGTTGTTCTCGACGTTCTCGCCCACCAACCAATGGCTGCTCAGGCTCGCCCACACGCCGTCCTTGCCGCCTTCGTCGTGGCTCAGGCCCAGGGTAAAGCCGTTGGCGGTGACGCCGCCGAACTTGGTACCCGTGACCGGGTCGGTGGCGCCCGCGTAGGACACCAGCGAGTTGCTCAACGGCCGGCGCGAGGCGGTCAGGCGGTAGCCGATGCTGTCCCAGTCGCCGCTGTAGGTCACCCCGCCCACCCAGTTGGAGACGGTGAATTCCTGCGGCGTATGGCCCAGGTCGAAGGCCCAGGTGTCGTCGTGCCAACCCACGCCCAGCATGGTGCCGTTGACGCTTTGCGCGCCCTTGG
Organism: Pseudomonas sp. GYB4201; assembly: GCF_056312595.1. NCBI lineage: Bacteria > Pseudomonadati > Pseudomonadota > Gammaproteobacteria > Pseudomonadales > Pseudomonadaceae > Pseudomonas > Pseudomonas sp. GYB4201. Next base: position 49,282 of record NZ_JBWGIG010000014.1, read on the forward strand.
CGCAGCCGCCCTGCACCACCGCGCACAGGCCGAACTGGTCATTGCTGGCGAAGCTGCTGACGTCCAGCTGCACCTGTTCAGCCTGCACGAACCCCTGGCCCTGGGCCACCGGCGCGTCGATGCGCAGGATGGTGGTCTGGGTGCTCAGGTCGGACACGCCCGAGGCGCTGTTGTCGGTGCGCCAGGCGAAGTCGTGGTACAGGTTCACCGTGGGGTTCTGCTTCTGGTACAGCGCGTCGACGTCGCTGCGGATGCTGCGCGGCAGCCACTCGTCGCTGTCCTTGGCGCGGCTGGCCGCGGTCATGGCGACGTTGTCGCGCGGCGCCGCCTGCTGCGGGCTGATCAGCTTGGCTGCGGCCATGCTCTGGGCGTAGTAGTCCAGCGCCCGCTGCGGCTCGTCGCGTGACAGCAGGCGCGCGGCGTCGCGGTAGGCCAGCGGGTCGGCCGGGCGGCTTTTGAGCAGCTCGGCGAACAGCTGGTTGGCGCGGGCCTTGTCGCCCACTGCCGCCCAGGCGTTGGCCAGGCGGCGCTGGAACGAGACGGTGACCGGCACCGGCGCCACCACCGCGGCGAGGTCGGCCTTTGCGGCTTGGGGCTGACCACGGGCGATCAGCACCTCGGCCAGGCCCAGCTGCGCGTCGGGGTTCTTCGGCTCGCTGGCCAGCACCTTGCGGTAACGGCTTTCGGCCTGGCCCAGGTCGTTGCGCTGCTGCGCCCAGTCGGCCAGGGTCAGGTAGTCATCGGTGGTGGGCGCACGCAACAGCAGCGCCTCGGCCTGGCTTTCGTGCCCGGCGGTGCGCAGGGCCTCGGCCTTGGCCAGCAGCTGGCGGCGTTGCAGGCGCGCCCACAGCTGCTGCATGTTGTCGCTCCAGGCCGCGCGCGGAATCTGCTGCAGGCTGCCCATGGCGTCGCCGTCGCGGTCGGCGTCGGCCAGGAACAGGCCGTGGGCGTAGCGCGCCTCGGGGTTCTGGCCCTGGCGCTGCAACAGCAGGCTGAAGCTGTTGTCCGCCTGGGCAACCTGGCCCAGGCTGCGCTGGGCGTTGGCCAGGCGGTACACCAGCCAGGGGTTGTCGGGGTCAAGGTCACGGGCCTGGGTCAGCGTCCGGGCGACTTGCGCCCAGTCACCGCGGCGGGTGGCCTCGTCGGCCTGGGCGTTGAGGCGGTCCAGGGCCAGGCCACGGCGCACGCTCTGGAACTCCTGCTGCTCGCGGGGCGTGAGGCTGTCCAGGTACTGCTCGGCCTTTTCCGGCGACTGCGACTGGTACAGGCGCACCAGGCCGCGCACCACGCTGGCGTTGCTGGGGTCAAGCTTGCGCGCCTGCAACAGCAGCGCCTCGGCGCTGATGTCGTCGGCCTCGCCCCGGGCCACGTACGACAGGCCGATCAGGGGCGCGGCATCCTTGGGCTGGGCCTGGCGCGCCTGCTGGTAGAAGCGCTTGGCCTGCGGGTACTGCTTGCGGTCCAGGGCCTCGTCACCCTTTTGCAGCAGCATCCACTGGTAGTTGGCCACCTTGAGGTCCTGCCACTTGGTCATCCAGTAGGTGTCCTGCTCGATGGCCGAGGCCTTGACGAAGGCGTTGTAGGCGCCTTCGTGCTTGCTCTGGCGCATCAGCGCCACGCCCAGCGAGCCCAGCAGGCTGGAGTCCTGGGGGTAGCGCTTGAGGGCGATGCGCAGCTGCGCCTCGGCTGCCGGGTTGTTGCCGGCGTCGAGCAGCGCCTTGCCGCGCACGCCCGCCTGCCAGGCCGGGTCGGCCAGCAGGTGCTGCTGGTCGTGCAACTGCTTGATGGCGTCGGCGCGGTAGGTGGTGTCGGGGTAGACGTCGAGGAAGGTCTGCCAGGCCTGGGCGGTGTCGTGGCCCACCGGCTGCTTGAGCAGGTAGTTGTACTCGCGCTCGGCGGCATTGGCCGCAGCGTTCGGGTCGCCGCCCAGCTGGTGCAGCACCGCCAGCGCCTCGGCGTCGCGCTTCTCGGCGAACAGCAGGCCCACCAGGGTCTGGCGCAGGCCGGCGTTGCCGGGGTACTGGCGATCCAGCTCGCGCAGCTGGTCGATGACCGTGGCGCGCTGGGGCTTGATGCCGGCGCGCACGGTGAGGAATTCCAGGGTGATGGCAAAGTCCGGCATATCGTTACCGAACAGCTGCAGGTAGGCCTGCTCGGCGTCTTCGTAACGGCCGGCGGTGGCCAGCAGGCGCGCCTGCTGCAGGTCTTTCTGGCCGTCGCTGCTTTGCAGCTTGAGCAGGTTCTCGGCGCGGTGCAGCGCCGCGGTGCCGGGGATCTGCTGGCGCAGCCGCGCCACCAGGCGCTCGGCGCCGGCCTGGTCCTTGTTGAGCAGCGCCTGGCGCACCTCGGCCACCTGCACCTGGGGGTTGTCCGGGGCGATCAGTTCCAGCCGCGCCAGCGAGTCGTGCACCAGGTCTTCGCGGTACAGCGCCTCGCCCAGGCGGATCTGCTCCAGCAACCACTGCTGCTGGTCAGGCGGGCTCAGCGGTTGGGCCAGGGCGACCCCGTAGACGCTACTGAGCAGCAGCCCCAAACCCGTCATTTTTTGCATGCGGCAGTCCAGTTCGGCACGAGGTGTCCGTCTTTGTCAAAGCGATAGCGTTGTTGGTCCCAGCCCTGGCCGAACAGCGCCAGCGACTGGTTGTAATAAGCGTCCGCCAGGGGCGGTTGTTGCTCCAGGCGCTGGCGCTGGGTAGCCAGGGCCGCGGCCTGGGCCGGGCTGGCGGCCAGCAGCGGCAGCAGGGCGGCGCTGAAACCCACCGGGCCGGTGCCACTGGCGGTGCCGGTGGCGCTGTCGACCCGTTCCGGCACGAAGCCCTGGGCCGCGGTGAGCTGGGCCATGGGCTGCAAGTGTTCGAGCAGCGACGCCCGCCCCGGCGCGTCCTTGGCCAGCATGCCGGCCCACAGGTACACGCGGATGGCGTCGTAGCTGCCCACCGCGCCTTTCTGGGCATCGACGCCCCAGCCCTGCCCGGCCTTCCACAGCTGCCAGTCGGGCACCAGGCCCTTGGGCGAGCCATCCAGCAGCAGGCGCTGGGTATTGCTGGCCAGCTCGGCCCAGATCGGCGCCTCGGCGGCGAAGCGCGCCAGCAGCTGCGGCGGCAGGTAGCTGGCGTTCAGGCGCCAGCCGTCGGCGCTGTCGAAGCCCACGGTGCCGGGCAGCAGCATCAGGCCCAGGCCCGGCAGCGTGCGCAGGCTCTGGGCGGCGGTGCGCCACAGCAGGTTGCGGCCCAGCACCTGGTAGTCGTCGCGGTGCCACAGGCGCCCGGCTTCGAGCAGGCTGTAGGCGATCCACAGGTCGGCGTCCGAGGCGTTGTTGGCGTCGAGCACGCGCCACTGGCCGTCCTTGTCCCGGCCCCACTGCCAGGCCGGCAGCTGGCGGTTTAGGTCGCCGCCGGCGAGGTTGTCCTGGGTCCAGCGCAGCACCTTGGCGAAGCTGGCCGGGTCGTTGCCCAGCAGGGCGAAGAACAGGCCGTAGCTCTGCCCTTCCGAGGTGCTGACCAGTTGCGCGCTGGAATGGTCGATCACCCGGCCATCCGGGCTGAGCATGGCCTGCCGGTACTGTTCCCAGGCCGGCCAGGCGCAGCCCCCGGCGCTGGCAGCGCCGGGGGCCAGCAGGAACCCGGCCAGGGCCAGGGCGGCGAAGGCTTTCACCGGCTTACTCCTGGCCAGCCAGGCGGCGACGCGCCATCCAGCGCAGGCCACGCCACAGCAGGAAGGCGGTCAGCAGCACGCTGAGGGTGGCCATGGCCGCCAGCAGGATCGGGTGCTCGGACAGCTGGTACCACAGCAGCAGCCACCACGGCAGGTGGCCGACGAAGTACTGCTGCCCTACCCAGCTGCTGCTCACGCCGCTGCTGCGGATCAGCGCCACGGAGCCAGCCACCGCTTCCATCTTGCCGCTGTCGGCGAGGGTGTCGCGCAGCAGTTGGTAGTCGGCGTCATCGCTGGCCAGCAGGGCAACGATGCTGCGCTGTTCGTGGTACGGCGACTGCAGGCCGACGATGGCGGCGATCGGCGCCTGGGCGCTGACCTCGACTCGGTTGGCGCCCAGGTCGCGGGCGTCGCTGAACTGGCCGGCGCGGGCCGACTTGCCGCTGTCTTCGTTGGCCGGGGTCAGCAGCCAGTCGCGGGTCTTGGACAGCACCAGGTTGGCGTCGTCGCCGTTGCCGACGTTGGCGGCCAGGGCGCCGAACACCAGCAGGTCGGTGTCGGCCTTGGCGTCGTTCCAGTCATCGGACAGGCGCAGGCCGAAGGCCGGCAGGCCCGAGCGCGCGGAAATGCCGGCGATGGCTTCGAACAGCGTGCTCAACTGCACGGCGCTGCCGTGGCTGGGCACCATCACCAGGGTCTGCGACAGGTCGGCCATGCGGCTGAACGGGAAGCCGCCGCGGGTGAAGGCGCGCAGGTCGGGCATGGCGATGTAGTGGTAGTAGCCGGACAGGTCGATGGTCGACTCTTCGTCGATCACCGCCTGGTTGTTCACCGGCAGCGAGGTCTGGCAGTGGTCACGCTGGGCGCTGGCGAAGGTGGTGGCAAAGTTGAAGTCGAAGCGCAGGGTGTTGCGGTCGCCGATCTTCAGCGCCGGCACCAGCAGCTTGTCAGTGACGTTGGCCGATTCGTTGGACAGCACCGCCAGGCGCAGCTGCTCCAGCTGGCTGTTGCTCTTGCTCTGCAGCGCCAGGCTGGTGATGAACTGGTTGTTGAGGCTGATGGTCAGGCGCGAGGCGTCGTTGACCGCCGGCGGCGTGTAACGGAACTTGGTCTGCAGGGGGATGCCCTGGTTGCGCCACACGAACAGGTCCGGCGGCAGGTTTACGTCCACGGTAATGGAGCGCGGCTGCAAGCCGTTGGCCTGCAGTTGCTCGGGGTACTTGATCAGCTCGGCGAAGCGCACCGGGCGGTCGGTGCGCATCCAGTTCGGCGCGTCATAGGGCACGCGCGGCTTGAGCTGCTGCACCTTGTCCACGGTCACCCGCGAGCCACGGAACAGGTCGCCGCCCAGGGCCAGGGCGCGGGCGGCCTGGGCCAGGTCGTCGTCGTTGCGGCCCAGCACCAGCAGCACCTTGCTGTAGGGGTCCTGGGGGTTGTCGATCATCTGCACCACGGGCGCGTCCACGGCCGGGAAGCGCTGCAGGTCGGCGAGGAACGCCGGGCGGTGGTCGTTGGTGGCGAAGACAATCGCCGGCTTGGCGCGGTGTTGCTCGTCCAGCGCCGGCAGTTGGTCGAACAGCACCGGGAACTGGGTGCCACGCCAGCCGGCCTGGCTGCCGAAGTACGAGGCCAGGATGCCGGCCGCGCGTTCCTCGCCCAGGGTCGGCGCGTTGGCGAACACCAGGTTGATCGACGGCTTGTCCTGGCCACGCGGGTCGAAGAACGGCATGGGGAAGTACGCCAGGTCATTCTTCAGGCTCAAGGCCTGTTCCTGCAGCTGGATCTGGCTGTCGCGGCCCACGTTCAGCCACAGGGTGCTGTTGGCCGGGTCTTCGCAGATGTCGGTGTAGTGGCCGACGAACTCCAGGCGCACGCGGTTGTAGTCGGCGATCAGGTGCGGGTCCAGGGCCACGGTCTGGGTGACCTTCTTGCCCAGCTGGTCCTTCTCGATCGGCACCACGCTCATCAGCACGTCATTGAGGTACACGCGCAGGTGCGAGACCTGGGGCAGCAGCGACGGCGACGGGGTGTACGACAGTTGCAGCTTGGCATCGCTGGCGATGCGGTCGCGGCGCAGGCTGAATTCCACCTGGTCGCTGGTGTGGATGCCCAGCAACAGGCTGTCGCTGGCGCGGCCCAGCTGCTCGAAGCTGTGGGCGCTGCTCCAGTTGGGAATGGCCGGTGTAGCCGCCGGGGCCGCGGCAGGCGCCGGGGCGGTGACGGGGGCGGCGGCCTGGGCACAGGCGACGGCCAGCAGCGCCAGGCTGGCAACGATGGTTTTGTTGAAGAAGCGGCTCATTTTGCGCTCACTGGTCGAGAAGTGGAAAGAGGTGCGGCCGCGGGCATGCGCGGCAGGAAACTGGCCAGCCAGCGCAGCAGGCGCAACGGCGGCCCGGCGATGTGACGTACCCAGGCGGGCAGGTATTCGTAGAGGCGGTAGTAGCCGGTGCCGCCCAGCTTGAGAATGTCGACGAAACTGTGCAGCGGGCGGTCCGGGGCGAAGTTGTCGCCCCAGTTGAGCCAGGCGTCGGCACGGGCGAAGGTGCATTGCACGAAGTCGATCTTCTGCTGGGCGCTGAGGCTGTTGAAGCTGATGCCCACGAAGGTCTTGTGGCTGCGGCTGACGAAGCCGGGGAACAGGAACTCGCGGTTGCCGCGCTTCATCAGCAGCGACACGCGCCCGCCCACCGGCAGCGCCAGAGTGGTGTCGAGCTCGATGCCCGCGCCGCCGTCGGAATAGTCCTGCAGCATGCCCGGGTAGCAGTGGCCGCTGTCCAGGCGCAGCGCGGCCGGCAGTTGCACCTGCACGCGGTGGGTCTGGCGCACCTGGCGCACTTCCGCGGCCACGGCCACGGCGGCGCCGACGATCAGCAGGTTGTAGACCACCCACAGGCTGCTCACCAGCACGGTGACGATCTCGGTGGCCGGCCCGCACAACAGGCGCCACACGGCAAAACCCAGCCCGGCGATGTTCAGCAGCGCCAGCAGCAGGTACGGCTGGGCGATCTTCCAGTCGAACTGGTTGTGCTCCATCAGGCCGCCCTTGGCGGTGACGTTGAACTTGCCCTTCTTGGGGTTGAACAGCGCCACGGTGGTGGGCCGGGCGATGTACCAGGCCAGCACCGTCTCGTACACCTCGCCCCAGAACGTCTGCCGGTAGGCGCCCTGCATGCGCGAGTTGGTCAGGCTGGCGTGGATCATGTGCGGCAGCACGTACAGCAGGATCATCACCGCCGGGGCGTAGATGATGTAGGCGTGTAGGAACAGGAACGCCAGCGGCGCGGTGAGGAACACCAGGCGCGGCAGGCCGGCCAGGAAGTGGATCATGGCGTTGGCGTAGCAGATGCGCTGGAAGATCGTCAGGCCGCGCCCCAGCAAGGGGTTGTCGGTGCGGAAGATCTGCGCCATGCCCCGTGCCCAGCGGATGCGCTGGCCGATGTGCGCCGACAGGCTCTCGGTGGCAAGGCCGGCGGCCTGGGGGATCTTGATGTAGGCCGAGTTCCAGCCGTTGCGGTGCAGGCGCAGCGCGGTGTGGGCGTCCTCGGTCACGGTTTCCACGGCGAAGCCGCCGATGGCGTCGATGGCCGTGCGCCGCAGCACGGCGCACGAGCCGCAGAAGAACGCCGCGTTCCACATGTCGTTGCCGTCCTGCACCAGGCCGTAGAACAGCTCGCCCTCGTTGGGGCGCTGGCGGAACACGTCAAGGTTGCGCTCGAACGGGTCGGGCGAGAGGAAATGGTGCGGGGTCTGCACCAGCGCCAGTTTCGGGTCGCTGAGGAAGCCGCCGGTGGTCAGCTGCAGGAACGAGCGCACGGGCACGTGGTCGCAGTCGAAAATCGCCACCAGTTCGCTGTCGATCAGGGTCAGCGCATGGTTGAGGTTGCCGGCCTTGGCGTGGCGGTTGTCAGTGCGGGCGATGTAGCCCACGCCCACTTCGGCGGCGAACTGGCGGAAGCTCTCGCGCTTGCCGTCGTCGAGGATATAGATGTTCAGCTTCTCCGCCGGCCAGTCCAGGCCCAGCGCCGCGTACACGGTGCCGCGGACGATGGACAGGTCCTCGTTGTAGGTGGGGATCAGCAGGTCGACGCTGGGCCACAGGCTCAGGTCCCGGGGCAGCGGCTTGGGCTTGCGGTCCAGCGGCCAGCAGGTCTGGATGTAGCCCAGGATCAGCACCACCCAGGAATAGGTCTCGGCCACCAGCAGGATCGAGCCGCACACCAGGTCCAGCGGCTGGTTCCAGTTCAGCGTCGAGGTGTAGCGCCACCACAGGTAGCGGCACGAGACGATCACCGACAGCACCACCATCAGCAGGGTCGGGAAGCGCCCCGGCACCTTGCGCACCAGCATGGCCAAGCCCCACAGCAGCAGGACGAACACCAGCTGGGCGACGTAGCTGAACGGCTCGGTGATGCACAGCAGGGTCAGCAGGAACGCCACGCTGGCAATCACCCCGTTGAACAGCCGCTGGCGGCGGCGGTCCAGGCCTTTCCACCAATGGCTGCCCTGGCGGATCTGCGCGCTGCTTTCGGCGCGCTGGGGCAATTCTTCCAGGGCCGCCCCTACCCTCGCCCACAGGCGCAGGTACAGGCTGCCCAGGGCCTTGAGCCACTGCGGGGTGCGCAGCGACCAGGTGCGTGCCGGCGCCGGCTTGACCAGCAGCAGCCACAGGCTCTGCACCGCGTAGCGCAGCGGGTCGCCCAGGCTCGGCGCCTTGCCGGCCACCTGCGGGTACCAGCGCCGCGGGTGCTCGAGCACGGCGCGCCACTGCGCCGACTCCAGGCGCAGGCACAGCCAGGCCAGGGCGCAGAGGCTGGCCAGCAACAGGGCGATGGGCGGCGCGCAGTCGTGGCGCTGGCGCAGCCGGGTGTAGGGAAACACCTGGGCGATCATAGGGTCTCCAGGCGACGGGTCAGGCACCAGGTGGCCAGGCTCTGCACGTCCTGGGCCGCCAGGCTGGCCTCGGCGTAGGCGCCTACCGGTTTCTTGAACGCCAGGGCTTCGCGCATGGCTTCGTCCTGGTGAATGTTGAGCGGCAGCAGGCGCTCGCCGAACTGCTTGCGCCAGATCAGCAGCAGGTCGCGCTGCAGCTGGCTGGCCGGGTCGAAGCGGTTGATCAGCAGCTGTTCACCCTCTTCTTCCTGCTGTTGCAGCAGCACCTGGCAAGCGGCATCGGCTTCCACCACCAGCAGGCGCATGGCGCACGGGCCGACGCGGGCATGGCCCGGCAGGCGCAGCGGCACGTCGAACAGAATCCAGTCGAACTGCGCGGCCAGCGCCGCCTGGCGCCGGCGCCACAGCTCGGGCTCGTGGCGCAGGCGCTGTTCCACCTGGTCCTGCTCGGCCCATTTCAGCCGGCCATAGGGCAACAGGCTCAGGCCCGGCTCCACGGTCCAGGCCTGGGTGTTCCAGTCCAGGCCGTCGACCATGGCCCGGGCCCAGCCGGCACGCTCGTTGACGCCGACGTTGAAGTGCAGGCGCAGCAGGTTCTCGGGGCACATGTCCACCAGCAACACGCGCTCGCCCAGGCTGTGCAGGGCCTGGCCGGTGGCAGCCAGCAACGAAGTGCTGCCGACGCCACCGCGCAGGCCACGCAGGCTAAGGGCGGTCACGACAGCAGCTCCAGTTCGGATTTGCGCGCAGGCGGCAGCACCCGCGGTTGCAGGCGCTCCATTTCCGCCAGCAGCGGCCAGCGGTGCAGGGCTTTCTGCAGCTCCAGCTGGGCGGAGATGTCGACGTAGTCCAGCTCAGGCAGTTCAAGTTCCTGCTTGAGGCGGGCGATGTCGTCGGCGCGGGCGGCCCGCGACTGCACGTTGGCCTTTACTTGAAGCGCTGAGGGTACGGCAGCCACTGGCCTTTCTCCTTGATGCGAACGTAGGGTTTGCCGGCGTAGTCGACGACCACGGTGCCAGCGTTCTCGGAGACCGCCGCGGTCTGCGGCAGGTCGGTCAACAGCGCCTGCCAGCTGGGCGCCAGGCCTTCGCCCTGGGGCTGGGCGGTGTACAGCCGGCTGATGATTTCCGACAGGGCCAGGAAGCTGCTCGGCGCGGTGACGTGGATCGGCGCGGTTGCCGAGGTGCTGCCCATGTTCACCAGCTTGATGCCCACCGGCACGTGGGTAATGGACGGGCTGGGGATCTCGCGCATGCCGGAAATCTGCATGCGGTCGCCGTGCAGCGCGGCGCCGTGCTCGGGCACGATCACCACCACCACGCGGCGGCCGCTGGCCTGCAGCTGGGCGATGAAGCCGTTGAGGTCGTCGATCAGGCCCTGGGCGCGCGGCTTGTAGTCGGCGCTCTTGGTGCCGCCGTCGGCGGTCAGGGCGCGGTTGCCGTCGTGCAGGGTGGTGGTGTTGTAGAACAGCGCCACGCGGTCGCCCTTCTCGTCCATGCGGTGCTTCCACCAACTGGACAGCACCTGGCCGTCACGCAGGATCGGCGTGCCATCGAAGCCCACCAGCGCCCGTGGCAGGTTGCTGGTGCTGATGGCCGGTGGCGGCAGCGCGCCCTGGGAGCGCACCTCGTCGAGGAAGCCTTCGAACTGGCCGGTGTGGTTGAGCATGACTTCGTCGGCGAAGCCCAGCTTCTTCAGGTCGTCCATCAGCAGGCACTGCTCGGGCGCGGTGCCGTAGAGCTTGCTGTGCGGGGTCTGGCCGCACGAGGCGCGCAGCAGGCGGATGGCCGCCGGGCCGCTGTAGGAGGTGGCCGAGTTGAAGTTGTCGAACACCACGTCCATCTGCTGGAACAGCGTGTTGTCGCGCAGGCCCACGGTTTCCAGGTCGTCCCAGGCCATGGAGCAGATGTTGATCAGCAGCAGGTCGAACGGCTGCGCCGGCGAGGTCGAGGGCTTGAACTCGACCTGGCGGGTGGCCTCGGTGCTGTAGAACTTCTGCAGGTAGTTTTCCAGGGTGGCGTTGTCCGGCTCGCCGGCGCTGGCCACGGCGGGTGCGCCGGGCGCTGTGGCCTGGGCCGGGGCGGCGCTGGGGTGCATGGCCAGCACGTTGGCGCTGGCCAGCCAGGCCAGGCCCAGCACGCTGACGGTGGTCAGGCGCAGCCAGTGGCGCACGAAGGCGTAGACCACCACCAGCACGCAGAGCAAGGCGCACAGGTTCAGGTCAATGAAGCGCGACACCAGGTCCAGCAGGTAGGCGCCGGTGAAGTCGAGCACGCCGGGCTGGGCCAGCAGGCGGCTGAACGGCGGCAGCCAGGTGTCCTGGTACAGCAGCGCCACGCCCACCGGAATGGCAATGACGGTGCGCAGCAGGCGCAGGTGGCGGTGGCGCAGCGGCAGCAGCAAGGCGGCGGCGAACACCACGTTGGGCAGCACCTGGAAGTTCAGGTAGCCGGTCCACACCAGGGCGAACTTGATGATGAAATACAGGTTCCACAGGCCCAGGCCCGACCAGCTGCGCACGCGCCGTTGGGGGATGACTTCAAACTGGCTCATGGGGCTCGCTCTTGGCAGGGGCGCGGCGGCGCACGCCACGGGATTTCAAATAACGGGCCGGCAACACGGCCTGGACGATGGCGGCCAGGTGGCGGCCGAAACGCGTCAGGGCGACCACCAGGGCCAGGGTCAGCAGGCTGCTCAGGGCAATGACCTGGATCAGCTCGAAATAACTCATAAGCAGGCGTCCGTAAGGGGCAGCGTGGTGCGTTTGGGCGCATAGGCGCCCCGCTCGGCGATGGCCGCCGAGCTGCCGGCGGTGCGTTCCTCGGCCAGGTGGAAGGTGGCTGGCAGTTCCGCGGCGCTGAGGAAGGTGGCCTTGGGCAAGGCGTCCACCCCCGGCAGAATCTGGAAGGCGCTGAACAGGTCGCGCCAGGCCAACCGGCAGATGTTGCCCAGGGCCGGTTCCAGGCCGTCGGCGCGGCAGGCGAACAGGAACAGATAGAAGTCACCGTCGACCACGCAGGCAATGTCGCCGAAGCGGCGCAGGCTGATCTGGTTCAGGTACTGCTCGATGTCCAGGCCACCGCGCGGGGTGAGCTTGAGCAACTGGTGGCTGATCTCGCCGGCGGCGCCGCCATAGATGCGCGTGACCGTGGCCAGGAACTCCGAGGGCATCATCAGGCCGCGCTCGGCCGGCGGCCGCAGGCGCTCGAACAGCGACTGGAAGTCGGTGTTGCGGCTGTGCCGCCAGGTCTGCCCCTGCACGCTGTCGATGATGCTGAAGAAGTACGCCAGGGTGGTGCCGTAGGGCACGGTGATGTTGGCGCCGCAGGACACCAGCAGGCGTTCGTCACGGTAGCGCAGGCACGGCTCGATTTCACGCACGATGATCTTCAGGCTGCTGCCGCACCGCTCGCGCAGGGCGTGCAGTTGCCGGGCCAGGCCTTCGACCTCCTGGTTGCTGTCGATGGCGACGATGACGCTGGCGGCGCGCGCCTGGCGCGCCTGCAGCAGCAGGTCGTCGCGGTCTTCGAACAGGCGCCACTGGTCCGACAGCGCCGGCGAGCCTTCCAGCACCGAGCGCTGGGTCAGGTAGATGCGCTGGTCGTCGGTGTGGGTCAGTTGCGGGCTGGCCTGCTCGCTGGCCGACAAGGCAAAGCCCTTCTCGCCCAGCTCCAGTTCCAGCTCCTGGCCGCTGCACACGCCCAGCGCGCTGTGCCAATAGTGCAACTGGTAGCGGATGCCACCGTCGCGGCGGTACAGCTGCGCCAGGCCCGACAGGGTTTCGTTCAGGCGCAGCAGGCGCTCGTGCAGCTGCGGCGCCTGGCCGTGGCTGATCACCAGCAGGGTCGATTGGCGCCGCGCCAGCCACTGGCCCAGGGTCTCGCACCAGTGGCGCAGGCCGGGGGCGATGTCGCTCAGCCAGGCGCTGGCCGGCAGCATCAGCACGATGACGCTGCCCGGCGCCTTGACGGTGCGGGTCAGCTCACCCACCAGCGCTTTCAGCGCCAGGCCGATGTCACCTTCGTCGATGTCGAACAGCGCCAGCTCGCCCGGCCCGGCATCGGCGGCCAGGGTGGCGGCCAGCGCCTGGCTCTGGTGGCCACAGCAGGCCAGCGTCGCCCGTGCCTGCGCGGGCATGGCCGCCAGGCACTGGCTGGCCAGCGCCGCGGCGTCGCCGGCCTGGTCGGCGGCGATCCAATACAGGCCGCCCTGGCGCAACACCATTTGTTCATCGCGCAGATGACCGATAGCTAAGCTGACTTGACTCAAATGTTCCCCGCACTCAACAGCCACGCGCGCGGGCGAACCCCGCGTGCAATTTAAAGAGGGAGTCATTTTCCGCGGCATGCACAATCGCCCGCACAGGAGCGGGGACGGTCAGGCGACAGAGAAAACAGGTGATTGCACTGCGGGCCGAATCCCCAAGGGCTTGGGGCGGGGGGCGTATCAATGCGAGATAGAGCCGCGGACAAGTGGCTTGCCGTGCTCAATCATTGCCGGACTCTCTTGTTCCTCGGCAATGGGGCGCCATTATTGGCGTGCGGAAAAGTGCAGTCAATTAGATAGAGACGATATGCGAAAAAATAGATGGCTCAACGCCAGTTTTATTGTATCGCGTTGAATACAATGACAAAAAACGTTATCGCCACGGATAACGACGCGCTACAGAAATGCCCCTGCCGGTGCCAGGCGACGAGCGCCCGGCACCGGCTGGCGTTCAGCCGCCGAGCACCTCGCGCATCTTGCGCAAGCCTGCCTCGGCGCGCTCAAATCCGCTCAGCGCCGGCACCTGCTGCGTCGGCGCCTCGATACTGATGGGCACCTGGCGCGGCAAGGCCTGCAGCAGGCCGCGCAGGTCGCAGTCGCCGTCACCGGGGAAACGCCGCTCGTTGCGCGCCTGGCGCAGGATCTCGTCCATGCTGTCGGGCACCGGGCCTGCCACGTCGCACATCTGCGCATAGCGAAAGCGCTGCGGGCTGGCCTGCACGGCGGCGGCCAGCTGCGCCAGGGACGAACGCGAGCGATTGAAGTGGAAGGCGTCCACCAGCACGCAGCCGTTGTCGCGGCCGGCGTTGTCGACGATGCGCAGCGCCTTGGCCAGGTCCGGCGCGTCGGTCCAGGGCATGAACTCCAGGTGCGGGTAGATGCCATAGGGCCGCGCCAGGTCGCACAGCTGGGCGAAGTTGTCGGTCAGGCGCGCCTCGTCCGGGTCATTGCCGGCCACCAGCAGTTCGCTGGCACCGAACTCGGCGCCCACTTCCAGGAAAATCTCGAAGTCAGGCACATGGGTGGCCGGTTTCAGCCGCAGGATCTCGATGTCCAGTACCTGGATGCCGGTGTCGCTCAGGGCCTTGGCCGTCTGCCGGCGCAGGCTGAGGTCGGCCACCAGCGGGTAATGGTATTCCTGAGGGGTGGCGGGTTCCAGGCGCAGGCCCACGTGGCTGTAGCCGGCGCGGGCGGCCACCTCGACCATCTCGGGTGGGGACAGCTCCAGCACGGTCAGGGCTGCCAGGGAAAAAATCTGTTCGCTCATGAAAGACACTCGTTCGGCATGGGTGACGGACCAATTGGCATATTTAGAACCCAGTTCCATTTTTATGCAAGTCGACTTTAGCTCACTGGGCGGGAGACGTTTTGGCCAGCGTCCGAGCACCGTTGACAACGCCAATCATAAATGGAACCCTGTTCCAAAATAATTCGTCCCGGCCTCCAGGTATCCACTCATGACCGCACCCCTGCCCCCTCACTCCCGCCACATCGACTGCGATCTGCTGGTCATCGGCTCCGGCGCCTCGGGCCTGGCCGCCGCCGTGACCGCCGCCTGGCACGGCTTGCGCGTGGTGGTGGTGGAAAAGCACGAGGCCTTTGGCGGCGCCACGGCCTGGTCCGGCGGCTGGGCGTGGGTGCCGGGCAACCCGCTGGCCAAGCGTGCCGGCATTCACGAAGACCCGCAGCAACCGCGCACCTACCTCAAGCACGAGTTGGGCGAGCGCTACGACGCCGCCCGCGTGGACGCCTTCCTCGACAACGCCCCGCGCATGGTGGCGTTCTTCGAGCAGCACACCTCGCTGCAGTGGGTGGACGGCAACGGCATTCCCGACGTGCACGGCCATGTCGCCGGCGCCGCCACCCAGGGCCACCAGGTGATCGCCGCGCCGTACAACGCCCGGCAGATGGGCAAGCTGATCAAGCGCATGCGCAAGACCATGCGCGAGACCTCGTTCCTGGGCATGCCGATCATGGCCGGCGCCGACCTGGGCGCCTTCCTGACCATGACCCGCTCGCTGAAGTCGTTCCTGCACGTGAGCAAGCGCTTCATCGCCCACCTGCGCGACCTGGCGCTGCACGGCCGGGCCATGCACCTGGTCAACGGCGTGGCCCTGGCAGGCCGCCTGGCTAAATCGGCCGAGGACCTGGGCGTGCTGCTGATCGAATCGGCCCCGGCGCGCGAACTGCTGCGCGAGGACGGCAAGGTGCTGGGCGCGCGGGTCGACACCCCGCAAGGCCCCATGACCATCCGCGCCAGCAAGGGCGTGGTGCTGGCGGCCGGTGGCTTCCCCAACGACCTGGCCCGGCGCAAGGCGCTGTTCCCGCGCACCCCCACCGGCGCCGAGCACCTGGCGCTGCCGCCGCTGGCCTGCGCCGGGGACGGCATCAGCCTGGGCGAAGCGGCCGGTGGCGTGCTCGACACCAGCGTCGCCTCCCCTGCCGCCTGGGCGCCGGTGTCCCAGGTGCGGCACCGCGACGGCACGGTCGGGCACTTCCCGCACATCATCGAGCGCGGCAAGCCGGGCATCATTGGCGTGCTGTCCACCGGCAAGCGTTTCTGCAACGAGGCCGACGGCTATTACGACTACACCGCCGCCATGGTCGCCGGCGCCCCGGCTGGCGAGGAAGTGGCCTCGTGGCTGATCTGCGACCACCGCTTCCAGCGCCGCTTCGGCCTGGGCTACTCGCGGCCGTTCCCGCTGCCGGTGGGCCCGGCGGTGCGCAGCGGCTACCTGCAGCGCGCCGACACCCTGCACGCCCTGGCCGCCCAGTGCGGCATCGACGGCGACGCGCTGGCGCAGACGGTCAAACAGTTCAACGAACACGCCCGCCGCGGTGAAGACCCGGAGTTCGGCCGCGGCTCCACCGCCTACAACCGCAAAATGGGCGACCCGCTGATCACCGACGGCAACCCGTGCGTGGCGCCCATCGAGACCGGGCCGTTCTACGCGGTAAAGGTGCGGCCGGGCAGCTTCGGCACCTTTGCCGGGCTCAAGACCAACGGCGACGCCCAGGTGCTCGACCAGGCCGGCGCGCCGATCAGCGGGTTGTATGCGGTGGGGACCGACATGGCCAGTGTGATGGGTGGCTTCTACCCTTCGGGTGGCATCAACCTGGGGCCGGCGTTGACCTTTGGGTATATTGCCGGGCGGCATGCGGCGGGGGTGACGGCGTATGAGGCGAACGCGTAGCGAAGTAGCGCCAGATCCAGCTTGTGATCTCGCTCTCGCTCTCGCTCTTGATCTTGATCTTGATCTTGATCTTGATCTTGATCTTGATCTTGATCTTGATCTTGATCTTGATCTTGATCTCGCTTTTGATCTTGATCTTGCTTTTGATCTCAAGCCCCGTTAAGCGCCAGGGCCGACCGGAGGCGTCGATCAACGGGCTGCCCGAAGGGCCGAGGCCGCAGGCCGAAGAGACGGTATCCCGCCCGCTTTGTTAGCGGGTGCCGTCTGCCCGTTGATCGGCGCCGTAGGGAGGGGACCCGTAGCGCAGCGGAGGGCCCAAGCAGGGGCGAGACCTTTTTGGTGACTTTTTGGGGCGACTGCCAAAAAGTTACTCGGCGTAAGGCCGAAACGGTCGGTGGTCGCACCGCGAAAATGGATATATCCAGAATCGCCAGAAGCAGGATCCGACCATCGTGAACATATCCATTAACGAGGTGATGCAAAATCACCTTTCCGCCCTTACGGCGGGTCACTTTTTTTCAAACGCCAAAAAAAGTAACCAAAAAACGCTTGCCCCTGCTTGGGCCCTACGCTGCGCTACGGGTCCCCTCCTTCCGGCGCCGATCAACGGGCAGACGGCACCCGCTATAGGAGCCTGCGGGTTACCGTCTCTTCGGCCTACGGCCTCGGCCCTTCGGGCAGCCCGTTGATCGACGCCTCCAGTCGGCCCGGGCGCTTTACGGGGCATACAATCAAGATCAAGAGCCAGATCACAAGCCAGATCAAAAGCCAGATCAACGGCAACAGCAACAGCAACAGCAACCGTGTTTCCACAGCTTGGCTGCCCCACCAAAATCGCCACCTTTAACCCCTGCGCCGGACGGCACTAGCCAAACCGCGGAAAATGCATAAAATCTGCGCGCCGCATTCCCTGGCGGCCCTGTTCCAAGGCCTTTGCGGCGCATTTGCAGGTTCACTTCCGAGGTTTCAATGTCTCCACAATTACTGGCCATGGCGCTGGCGCCCCTGCTCGGGCTGTTCATCGTCAGCATGGGCAATGGCCTGATGTCGTCCATCACCACGCTGCGCCTGGACGCCGCCGGTGCGTCCGCCCTGCAGATCGGCCTGGTGTCGTCGGCCTATTTCATCGGCCTGGCACTGGGCTCGTTCTTCAATGACCGGCTGATCCTGCGCATTGGCCACATCCGCGCCTACAGCTGCTTCGCCTCGATGATCGCCGCCACCGTGCTGCTGCAAGGCCTGGGCAACGACACCACGGCCTGGTTCGTGCTGCGCCTGATCAACGGCTGGGCCTGCGTGGGCGTGTACCTGGTGATCGAGAGCTGGCTGCTGCTGGCCTCCGACCCCAAGGCCCGTGGCCGGGTGCTGGCGGTGTACATGATTGCCCTGTACGGCTCGGGCATGTTCGGCCAGGCGGCCATCGGCCTGGTGTCGGGCCTGGGCGACAGCGCGCCGTTCCTGATCACCGGCATGCTGGCGTCGCTGTCGGTGATGCCGGTGGTGATGATCCCGCGGGTCACGCCGTTGGTGGAGCGCGTCGAAGCCCTGAGCCCGCGGCAGCTGCTGCGGGTGACCCCCACCGGGGTGATGGGTTGCTTCGGCTCGGGGGTTGCCATCGCCGCGGTCTATACCCTGCTGCCGCTGTACCTGCAGCACCGCGGCATGGACCTGAGCCAGGTAGGGCAGATGATGGCCTGCGTGATCCTCGGCGCCATGCTGTTGCAATACCCGGTGGGCCGCTGGTCCGACCGCCAGGACCGCCAGTGGGTGCTGATGGTGCTGTGCGCCGCCTGCCTGGTGCTGTCCCTGGCGATCATGGCGTTGCCGGCGTCCAGCCTGCTGCTGGGCGGGGCGCTGTTCCTGCTGGGCGGGGGAATTTTCGCCATCTACCCGGTGGCGGTCAGCCATTCCGCCGACCGCGCGCCGGCCGGCGCCGTGGTGCCGATGATCCAGGGCCTGCTGCTGATCAACTCGATCGGCTCGGCGCTCAGCCCCATGACCGTCGGCCAGCTGATGGCCAAGATGGGCGACAACGGCCTGTTCTGGGCCTTCGCCCTGCTGAACCTGGTGATGGTGGTGTACTTCGCCTGGCGCCGCACCCGCCGCGCCGCGCCGGAGAGCGCCGCGCCCTTCGCCGCGGCCGCGCAGATGTCGCCCACCGGCGTGGAGCTGCGGGTGACCGAAGACCTGCAAGCGGCCATGGACGAAGCCACCGAGGCCGCCGAGGCGGACGCCCGGGCGGCCTGACGCTACGCGGTCAGAACGTGGACTGCACCTGCAGGCCGGCGACTACGGCGTTCTGCACCTGGCGCACGCCACCGGGGTTGACCACGTACTGCAGGTTGGGCCGCACGTTCAGCCACGGCGTCACCTGCACGCCGTAGTTCAGCTCCACGTCGTACTCGGTGTGTTGCAGCGGCACGAAGTCGGCGTCCGCATAGCTCGCGCCACTGGCCAGGTTGGCCGCCTTGGCGTTGCGCAGGAACTGCTCACTGGCGTGCAGGCGGGCCACGCCCAGGCCCAGGGTGTCGTTGGGCCGCGCGTCGAACGGGCCTTTGAACACCAGCGCCAGCTTCTGGTAGCTGTCCACCGCCGTGGTGGCGGCGTCGAAGGCGCTGACGTTGCCGTACAGCACCAGGCCACGGGCGGCGTCGCCGTTTACCGTGGTCAGCTGCTGCTTGCCGGTCAGCCACCAGCCATGCTGGCTGTCGTCGCGGCGGTAGTCGTCACCGGTCAGCGCGGCCGGCTGGTCGTTGGCGTCCTTGTACAGGTCGCTGGCCTTGGCAGTGCTGTAGTAATAGCCCGCGCGGTACTCGCCGGGCAACTGGCCCAGGGTCGGGGTCCACACCACTTCAACCGGGATCATCGCCCCCGTGGTGCCGGCGCCGTTGAGCTTGAAGCCGTTGCCGTTGTCGCCATAGGAATCGTTGACGTCGAACACGCCCACCTGGGCGTAGACCTGGTCATTGAGCTTGTACTTGACCCGCGCCGCCCAGGTGCTGACCGGCCCCTGGGTAATGCTGTCGACGTAGTTGCCCGGCTGCGACCCACAGAACGCCAGGTTCTGGAACAGGCAGTCTTCCACGGCGAAGTCGTCGCCGAACGAGAAGCGACCGGCCTTGATGTTCAGGGCGTTGTCGAGGAAGCCCTTGCTGAACCACAGTTCGGCCAAGCGCGTGGTGCTGCCGTTGCCGGAAATCTCCTGCACCGCCGACAGGCTGCCGGCGCGCGGGTCGCTGATGCGGTCGTCGTTGAGGCTGCTGCCGTTGGTGTTGGACAGCTGCACCATGAACTGCGCGTCCTGCCAGCCCAGCAGCTTCTGCAGGTCGATGGCCGCGCCCAGGGTGAACTGGTCGGCGTAACGGGTAGCGTGGCTGTGGTTATAGCCGCCGTGCAGGTTGCTGGCCGCCTCACCCAGGTAGGCCATCTGGATGTCGATGCCCTTGTTGAGCAGCGCCGTGCGGGTGCCGCCCCAGTCGCCGGTCATCCATTGCGAGTCGGCGCCGAAGGCCCCGTCGGCGTGGGCGCCGAGGCTCCAGGTGCAGGTGGCGGCAAGGGTAAACAGCAGGGTTGAAGGGCGGGCAAGCGAGTTCTTGTTGAATCGAGGCATGCTGGAAATCCGTTCATGATGACGTGTCGTTGCGCACGTTGCGAATGCGAATCTAACTCACCCATGTAGTGTTAGTTAAGCAAACTAAACTAACTTTCACCGTGTGGTAAGCAATTGAATTGCAACAACTAACTGACATCAAAAAGATGTAAAAGAGCCGTCAATGAACCGGTAAAATTATGAAAGATGTGCGCTGGCTTTGGACGCGGCCTGCGGCCGCGGGGACGCCCCCCTCGCAGCGGCCGCAGGCCGCGTCTGGTTGCTGGGGGGTTACTTGGAGACGGGCATGGCAAACTCGGCGCCCTGCTCGATGCTTTCCGACCAGCGCTGCATGATCGACTTCTGCTTGGTGTAGAAGCGCACGCCTTCGGTGCCGTAGGCGTGCATGTCGCCGAACAGGCTCTTCTTCCAGCCGCCGAAGCCGTGCCAGGCCATGGGCACCGGGATCGGCACGTTGATGCCGACCATGCCCACCTCGATGCGCCGGGCGAACTCGCGGGCGATGTTGCCGTCACGGGTGAAGCAGCTGACGCCGTTGCCGAACTCGTGGGCGTTGACCAGTTGCAGCGCCTCGGCGAAATCGCGCACGCGCACGCAGGCCAGCACCGGGCCGAAGATTTCCTCGCGGTAGATGCTCATTTCCGGGGTCACGTGGTCGAACAGCGTGGCGCCCAGCCAGAAGCCGTTTTCCAGCCCCGACTCGCTCGGCGTATAGTCGCGGCCGTCGAGCAGCAGCTGTGCGCCCGCCTCCACGCCCTGGCCGATGTAGCCCTTGATACGTTCCAACGCAGCGCGGGAGACGATGGGGCCCATCTCGGCCTTGAGGTCGCGGCCGTCGGTGATGCGCAGTTCACGGGCGCGCTGGGTCAGGGCGGCGACCACCTTGTCACCCACGTCACCCACCAGCACTGCCACCGAGATGGCCATGCAGCGCTCGCCGGCACTGCCGTAGGCGGCGCCCATCAGCGCATCGACTGTGCGGTCTATATCGGCGTCGGGCATCACCACCATGTGGTTCTTGGCGCCACCCAGGCCCTGCACGCGCTTGCCGTGGCGGGCGCCGGTCTCGTAGATGTACTGGGCGATGGGGGTGGAGCCGACGAAGCTGATGGCGCGCACGTCGGGGTTTTCCAGCAGCGCGTCGACCGCTTCCTTGTCGCCCTGCACCACGTTGAACACGCCCTTGGGCAGGCCGGCTTCACGCAGCACCTCGGCCATGAACAACGAGGCGCTCGGGTCGGTGGGGCTGGGTTTGAGGATGAAGGTGTTGCCGGCGGCGATGGCGATCGGGTACATCCACATGGGCACCATCACCGGGAAGTTGAACGGCGTGATGCCGGCCACCACGCCCAGGGCCTGGCGCATGGTCCAGTTGTCCATGCCGCGCGAGACCTGGTCGGAGTGCTCGCCCTTGAGCAGGTGCGGGATGCCGCAGGCGAATTCGAGGATGTCGATGCCGCGGTCCACTTCGCCCTGGGCGTCGGTGAACACCTTGCCGTGCTCGGCGACGATGATGTGCGCCAGTTCGTCCTTGCGCTCGCGCAGCAGGTGCAGGTACTGGAACAGCACGCGGGCACGGCGGATGGGCGCGGTCTCGCTCCAGTCGGTGAAGGCGGCCTGGGCGGCGGCGACGGCTTCGTCGACAGTCTGCCGGCTGGCCAGCGCCACGCGGCCGGTGACGGCGCCGGTGGCCGGGTTGTAGACGTCCTGGTAGCGGTCATCGCGCGACACGCGCTGGTCGTTGATGTAGTGCTCGATGGTGGTGGTCATGGCAGGTGATCCTGGGTGAGGGACAAGGCTGGCAGCCCGCGTTGAATACACCTTAGGCTTTCACTTTGTTCCAGACCAGAGCAGAATCCAGAACTGATTGTCCACACAGGCGAACAATAGCCCCATGGAAAAGTCCGAGATCGAAGGCTTGTGGACGCACATCCACTGGCTGTCGGTGCTGGAGGAACACGGCACCTACACCGCCGCCGCCGCGCGCCTGGGGGTGAGCAAATCGGCGGTGAGCCAGCGCATCAGCGACCTGGAAAAGGCCACCGGCACCCGCCTGGTCACCCGCACCACGCGCAGCGTGCGCCTGACCGACGCCGGCCAGTCACTGACCCGCGAGGTACGCAGCGCCTACGAGCACATTGCCCGCAGTTTTTCCTCGGTGCGTGATTCCGCCGGCGAGATTCGCGGCCTGGTGCGCCTGACCGCGCCGGTGGCGTTCGCCCGCCAGCAGCTGGTGCCGCACCTGTCGGGGTTCCTGCGCCAGTACCCGCAGGTACGCATCCAGCTGGACGTGTCCGACGCCTTGAGCTCGCTGGCCGCCGAGGGTTACGACCTGGCCGTGCGCCACGGCTTCCAGGTGCCGGAAACCCATGTGGCGTGGAAGCTGTGCGACACCCATTCGGTGCTGGTGGCCACTCGCGATTACCTGCAACGCGAGGGCCAGCCCCATGACCCCGCGGCGCTGGCCGGGCACAACTGCCTGTACTACCCGCGCGGGGCCGACCAGCCGGCCTGGACCTTCGAACACGCCAGGGGCGGCGAGCGCGTCACCGTGCCGATCGCCGGCAGCTTCGCCACCAACAACAGCGAAGCCCTGCGCGACGCTGCCCTGAACCACCTGGGCATCGCCCTGCTGCCGGACTTCAGCGCCCAGGCGGCGTTGAACGCCGGCACCTTGGTGCAGGTGCTCAAGGACTGGACCTTGAAGGGCGCGTTTGCCGACGAAATCTACCTGATACGCCCGTATTCGCCCCACGTGCCGAAGTCGGTGACGGCGTTGGTGGCGTACCTCAAGGCGCGGCTGGCGGGCGGGTTCCAGGCGAGCTGAACGCCCTTATGACACCGCCATGCCCGCGGTGAGATTCTGCTGCAGGTAGGCCAGGAAGCGTCGCTGGAACAGCATGGTGTGCTCATGGGCCGCCCGCTCGGCGTCGTCCGCGCGGCGGTCAGCGATGGCTTCGATGATTTCGTCATGGTCGCGGCCCAGCCGGGTGTTGCCGGCGGCGCTGACGATGTAGTCGAAATGCAGGTGCAGCAGGCGTTGGCCCTCCCCCAGCAGTTTCTCGTAATAGCTGATGAAGTACGGGTTACGCCCCGCCTCGGCAATCACCATGTGGAAGGCCTTGTTGCACTCGGACATGGCCTGGAAGTCGCCGCTGTCGACCGCCGCCAGGTAGGCAGCATCGGCCTCGCGGATGCGCACCAGGTCTTCATCGCTGCGGTGCAAGGCCGCCAGGCGGGTGACGGCGCGCTGGATCAGGTCCAGCGCCGAGACGTAGTTGGGGAATTCCTCAATTTCAAACGGCGTGACCAGGGTGGTGCGGTTGGGCAGGATGGTCACCAGGCCCTCGCTGATCAGCCGCGCCAGCGCATCGCGCACCGGCGAGCGCGACAGGCCAAACTGCGCGGCCAGCGACACTTCGTCCAGCGGCACGCCGGGCTTGAGTTTCAGGGTGAGGATCTGCTTGCGCAGCTCGTCATAGATATAGCGCCCACCGTGGCGCTTTGCCGTGCCCGTGGTTTCCACGTTGTCTTTGCTCATCAGATCACTCTCAACCCTGCCACCGGCCCGTTGGCCGGCGGCCACTTTAACACCGCCCGCGCCGCCGTCAGAAGCCTTCGCCCCAGGTGTCGCTGAGCATGAAGCCGGCCGCCAGCGGGTCGGTCGGGTCGACACCCAGCTGTTGCAGGCCATACAGCCAGGCCCTCCCGGTCACACGCGGCAACACCGCCGCGCGCCCGCCCACTTCGGTATGCCCCAGCAACTGCACCTTGAACTCACCACCAATGGTGGAACGCGAGGTCAGCACATCGCCCTCCTGCACCTGCCCCCGCGCACTGAGGGTGGCCAGGTTGGCCGAGCTGCCGGTGCCGCACGGCGAACGATCCACCCGTCCGGGCGGCAAGGTGGTGCAGGTCTGCCAGGTGTGATCGTCCAGACGGTGGCGGAACATCACGTAGGCCACTTCGTTGAGTTCGGCAATCAGCGGGTGCTGCACGCGTAGCTGCTCGTTGATCAGCCCTTTGAGCTTCACCCCGGCGGTGGCCAGGGCACGCGCGTTGTCGGCGCTGATGCTCAGGCCCACCTGCTCCACGTCGATCAGGCCGTAGAACACCCCGCCAAACGCCAGATCGACTTTCAGGGTGCCGAAGTCAGGGGTCACCACTTCGGCATCCAACTGCTCGACGAAGGCCGGCACCATGTCCAGGCTCACGCTGACGCAGCGCCCATCGGCACAGGCCGCCCGCGCCGTGACCAGCCCCGCCGGCGTGTCGAGCACCACGGTAGTTTCGGGCTCGACCATCGGCAGGATGCCCAGCTCCAGCAGCGCGGTGACCACGCAGATGCAGTTGCTGCCCGACATGGGGTGGGCCTTGTCGGCCTGCAGCACGATAAACCCGGCATCGGCTTCGGGCCGGGTGGGCGGCAACAGCAGGTTGACCGACATTTGCAGGCAGCCGCGCGGCTCCAGGGTCACCAGCCGGCGCAGGCTGTCGTCCACCTGGTTGATGTAGTTCATCTTGTCCAGCATGGAGGCGCCGGGCACATCCAGGACGCCACCGGTGATGACCTTGCCGATCTCGCCCTCGCAGTGGACCTCGGCCAGTTGCAACGTTTTCTTCCAGCGCATGACGGCTCCTTATTTGATGTACCAGCCCCAGGGCTGCTGGCTGTTGTAGCGGGTGATCTGCTTGGTTTCCAGGTAGTTGTTCAATCCCCACTCGCCCAGCTCGCGGCCGATGCCGCTTTGCTTGTAACCGCCCCAGGGTGCCTCGGTAAAGGTGGGTTGCGAACAGTTGACCCAGACGATGCCGGCACGCAGCTGGCGCGCCACCCGCTCGGCACGCGGCAGGTCGGCGGACATCACCGCCGCGGCCAGGCCGAAGCGTGAGTCATTGGCACTGCGCAAGGCCTGGGCCTCATCATCAAAGGGCCGTACGCACACCACCGGGCCGAAGATCTCCTCGGTCCAGATCCAGCTGTGCTCGGGCACGTCGGCAAAAACCGCCGGGGTCAGGAAGTGGCCCTTGTCCAGGTGCGCCGGGCGTTGGCCACCGTAGAGCAGCGTTGCGCCGTCGGCCTTGCCGCGCGCAACCGCTTCGCGCACCTTGTCATACTGCCCCTGGCTGACCAAGGGCCCGAGCAGCACGCCCTCCCCCAGCCCGTCGCCAATGCTCAGGCGCTCGGCTTCCTGCACCAGGCGCTTGAGCAGCGGCTCGTACAGCGCGCGTTGCACCAGGATGCGCGAGGTGGCGGAGCACACCTGGCCCTGGTTCCAGAAGATGCCGAACATGATCCACTCCACGGCGGCTTCCAGGTCGCTGTCGGCAAAGACGATGAAGGGCGACTTGCCGCCCAGCTCCAGGCTGATGTTCTTGATGTCGCGGGCAGCGGCCTGCATGATCCGGCTACCGGTGGGCACGCTGCCGGTGAAGGCCAGCTTGTCGATGCCGGGGTGCTCGCTCAAGGGCGCGCCAGCGTCGGGGCCCAGGCCGGTGACCACGTTCAATACGCCGGCCGGCAGCCCGGCCTTGTCGGCGATGTCGGCCAGGTGCAGCGCGGTGAGCGGCGTCAGTTCCGAGGGCTTGAGCACCAGGGTGCAGCCCGCTGCCAGCGCCGGGGCGACTTTCCAGGCCGCCATCAGCATCGGGAAATTCCACGGGATGATCGCCCCCGCCACGCCGACCGGCTCCTTGCGTGCCACGCTGCTGAAGCGCTCGTCGGCCAGGGCAATGACCTGCTCGCGGCCGGCGTCCAGTTGCTCGGCAAGGTCGGCGTAGTAGTCAAAGCAGCCCGCCGTGTCGCCAATGTCCCACAGCGCTTCGGGCAGCGGCTTGCCGTTGTCGCGCACCTCCAGTTCAGCGAGGAACGGCTGCTGATCGCGGATACCGGCGGCGATGCGGCGCAACACAGCCGCGCGTTCGGCACCGGTCAGCCGTGGCCAGGGGCCTTGGTCAAACGCACGACGCGCGGCCTGCACGGCCTGGTCGATGTCCTCGGCGGTGGCGGCAGCCACGTGGGCCAGCAGCGATTCATCGCTGGGGTTGTAAGTGGCGAACAGGCCGCCACGCACGGGCGTCAGCCATTGGCCGTCGATATAGAGGCGGTCATAACGGTCCATCAATGAGCTCCTGAAAAGGCAAAGCGTGAGGCGCTGAAAGGGGTCAGGTCCTGAGCCGGGGTGCGCCCGCCTACAAGGTCGGCAATCAGCCGCCCGGTGGTGGCGCCCTGGGTCAGGCCCAACTGGCCGTGACCGAACGCCAGGCAGACGTTATTCAGGCGTGGGCTGCGGTCGATGATCGGCTTGGTGTCGGGCAGGAACGGCCGATAGCCCACGCCGTATTCCAGCCGTGCGGTGTCCAGTTGCGGCAGCACCTTGCGCGCCTTGGCCAGGATGATCTCGGCGCGCTTGAAATTGGGTTCGGCGTTGGCGCCAGCGAACTCGATGGTGCCGCCGATCTGCAGGCCACGGGTCATGGGCGCGAAGCAGAAACCGCCGTCGGCGTAGATCACCGAATGGCGGATCTCCACGGCGGGCGCAGGCAGCACCACCTGGTAACCGGCGATGCCGGCAAGGGGCACGTGGGCGCCGATCTGGCTGAAGAACTGCCGGGAGCCAGTGCCTGCGGCGATCACCACATGATCGGCCGCCAGGCGCTGGCCGTCATCCAGGGTGACACCGCTGGCCTTGTCGGCGACCTCGTCCAGTTGCCGCACCCGGGCCCGCACCCGCACGCCGCCCTGAGCGATGAAACTGGCAGTCAGGGCGGCGATGAAGCCTTCGGTGTCACTCACGGCGCGCCAGTCGGGGAACAGCAGGCCGTGCTGGAACTTGCCGGCCAGGGCCGGTTCCAGCTCGGCGATAGCGGCCGCGTCGAGGGTTTCGCTGGCAAAGCCCAGCTCACGGCGCAGGGCCAGGTGCGGCTGTTCATGGGCCAGGCCGGCGGGGCTGTCGAACACTTCGATGATCGGGCGATCGCCCAGCAGGGTCTTGTCGGCGCACTGCTTCAGCAACGGCGCATAATCTTCGTATACATGGTGCGTCAGGGTTGCCATCTGCCGCGAAATATCGACGATGCGCGACTCGCGGGCACAGGCCAGAAAGCGCAGGAACCACGGCAGGATGCCTGGCAAGGCACTGGGGCGCAGGGCCAGGGGGCCGTTCTGGTCCAGTAACCAGCCGGGGATCTTCTTCAGGATGCCCGGCTTGGACAGCGGGATGACCTCGCTGACCGCCATCTGCCCGCAGCTCCACTTGGCGGTGCTGTCGCCGGGGGCGGCGGGGTCGATCAGGGTCACCTGATGGCCGTCGCGCTGCAGGTAGAGGGCGCAGCACACGCCGACGATACCGCCGCCGACGACAATGGCCCGTGGGGGAACGGCTGGTTGGGTCATAAACAAATCCCGGTAACTGTACATGGACGCTACGCGATCACTGTAGGAGCCGAGCTTGCTCGCGATGGGGCCCTGCAGAACAGGGGTGGCCTTATCGCGAGCAAGCTCGGCTCCTACACTCAGTGGGTGGCCTGCAGTTTTTCGAACTCGCTACGGAATTCGCGCTTTTCCTCGTCGGTCAGCGGCAGCAGCGGCATGCGCGCCACCCCTGCGCTGAACCCGGCCAGTTCACAACCGTACTTGACCTTCTGAATGAACTTGCCACTTTCAAGGTTCGCCATCAATGGGAACAGCGAACGCACGATGGCCTGCGCCCCGGCCAGGTCGCCGCTGGTGTACTTGTTGTAGAACCCCACGATCTGCGGCGCCAGGAAGTTGGCCGGGGCGCAGATCCAGCTGGTGGCACCCCACAGGAAGAAGTCCAGCGCCTGGTCATCCGAGCCGCACGACAGCTGGATCTTGCCCTTGTACTTGTCGCCGATCTCGATGGCGCGCAGCAGGTTGCCGGCGCTTTCCTTGATGCCGATCACCCGCGGGTGGTCCTGCAAGGCGTCGAGCACGCTGTAGCCGACTTCGACATTGGTGCGGATCGGGTAGTTGTACAGCACCACGTTGACGTCGGGCACGGCGTCGAGGATGGCCTGGTAGTGGCCGATCAGCTCGTCCTGGGTGGGAATGGCGTAGTACGGGGGCGCGATCAGCAACGTAGTGAAGCCGGTGTCGCGGGCCTGCTTGACCTGTTCGATGACCTCGCGGGTGCAGGCGCCGTTGGCCCCGGCAATCAACTGGCCGCGGTCACCGGTAACCTCACGCACCGTGGCCATGACCCGGCGGCGCTCCTCGTTGGTCAGGGCGTAGTATTCGCCGGTCGAGCCCAGCGGCACGAAACCGCTGACGCCCTGCCCCAGCTGATACTCGACGATCGAGGCCAGCACTTCGTAGTCGACATTGCCCTTGGCGTCGAAGGGGGTCACCAGGGCGGGCATGATGCCTTTGAGTTGCTGCATGTTGAATCTCCAGTGTGAGAATTAGTACGCGTAACGCTTGAGCATCCGTGTTTCGATCACGCCCACCAGCCGGGTCAGGGGGAACGCCACAAGGAAATAGATCACCGCCACCGCCGAGAGGAACTCCACCGGGCGCGCGGTGCTGTTGGAAATGTTCTGGCCGATGAACATCAGGTCGGCGATACCCACCGAGGAGATCAGCGCGCTCTCCTTGAACAGCGCCACCACATTGGATAGCAGCGGCGGCACCGCGCGCAGCAGCGCCTGGGGGAAGATCACGTACACCACCTTGTTCCAGCGCGCCACGCCCAGGGCGGTGCAGGCGTCGTGCTGTTCGCTGGGGATGGACTTGAGCGCGCCGCGAAAGGTCTCGCTGGTGATGGCGGTCATGTACAGGGTCAGGGCCAGCAGCACCGAGACGTAGGGCGCCACGGAGATGCCGAACACCACCGGCAGGCAGAAGAAGATCCAGAACAGCTGGATCAGCAACGGCGTGCCGCGAAACAGCTCCACGTACAAGCTGGTGGGCAGGCGCACGAAGGCGCTCTTGGACAGCCGCAGCAGGCTCAGGCCAAAGCCCAGCACACTGCCCAGCACGGCGCAGCCCACGGTGAACGCCAGGGTCAGCAACAGCCCCTTGGCCAGGGCCTGCCAGTAGGTGAAAACCACGGTGAAATCCAGTTGCATGGCGGGCTCCTCAGCGGGCGTGGGCGGCTTCGTGGCGTTTTTCCAGCCACTGCACCAGTTGCGCCACCGGCAGTGACAGGGCGAAGTACACCAGGGCGATCAGCGAATAGGTTTCCAGCGGGCGATAGGCCTCGGTGGCGATGCTTTTGCCCACGTACATCAGGTCGGCGACGGCGACGATGGCCACCAGCGCGCTCTGCTGCAGGATCGAGATGCCGTTGGTCATCAGCACCGGCAAGGCGCTGCGCAGGGCCTGGGGCAAAATCACGTACAGGGTGCGCTGCCAGGGCCGCAGGCCCAGGGCCACGCAGGCGTCCAGGTGTTCACGCGGCACTGCCTGCACGCCGGCACGGTAGGCCTCGGCGTTGAAGGCGGTGAGGTTCAGGCCCAGCGCCAGCACGCCCATGGTGATCGGGTCGATGAACACGTCGAACAGAATTGGCACGCAGTAGAAGAACCAGACGATCTGCAGCAGCACTGGCGTACAGCGGAAGAACTCGATGAACAGCTGCGCCGGCCAGCGCAGGAAAAACCAGCGGCTCAAGGTCAGCAGGCACAGGCCAAAGCCCAGGGTCAGGCCGATGGCGTTGGCCACCAGGGCCAGTTGCAGGGTGACCTTGAGGCCGTCCCACAGGGCGCCGTAGTTGCCGGTCAGAAAGTGAAAATCGAATTGGTAATTCATCGCCCCGCCCTCCTCAGTCCAGGTGCAGCACTTTGGCCAGGAACTCGCGGGTGCGCGGCTCTTTGGGCTGGCTGAACAACTGCGCGGGCGGGCCTTGCTCCACCACCTTGCCGTTGGCGCAGAACACCACGCGGGTGGCGATGTTGCGGGCGAAGTGCATGTCGTGGGTGACGATGATCATGGCCATTTTTTCCTCGGCCAGTTGCAGCATCACGTTCTGCACCTCGATGACCATTTCCGGGTCGAGCGCCGAGGTCACTTCGTCGAACAGCATCAGCCGTGGCTCTAGCATCAGCGCGCGGGCGATGGCCACGCGCTGTTTCTGGCCACCGGACAGCTGGCTGGGGTAGGCCTGGAGTTTGCTCTCCAGGCCCAGGCGGGCCAGGAACAGCCGGGCTTTCTCGGTGGCCTGGGCACGGGTCAGGCCGTGCACTTTCATCGGTGCCAGGATCAGGTTGCCCAGCACCGACAGGTGCGGGAACAGCGTGTAGTGCTGGAACACCATGCCCACCTGGGTCTGCAGCGTGGCGTCCAGCGGCTTGCCGTGGTACTTGCGGGCGTTGCCATCGATGTAGGGCTTGCCCTGGAAGGCGATGGTGCCGCCCTGGATGCTCTCCAGGCCCATCATTACCCGCAGCAGCGAGCTCTTGCCGCTGCCGCTGGGGCCGATGATCACCAGGCGGTCATCGGCGCGCATGTCCAGGCTCAGGTGGTCCATGACCACCAGGCCTTCGCCGTAGGATTTGCACACATCGCGCAACTGGATAAAGTCGGCGCCCCGGGAATCGCAGGCGAACGGCACCGCTGGCGCAGGCGCCACTGTCTGAATCGCGTTCATCGAAGTTCTCCACCCCGGCGTGGTTGACGCCCAGGGTTGCAGGGAAGGTCAGGCCACGGCTTGGGCGCCGGTGATTTCTACCAGCGAGCCGCACATGAAGGCGGCTTCGTCACTGGCCAGGAAAGCCACCAGCGCCGCTATTTCCTCGGGTTTGCCGATGCGCCCGAACGGCACCAGGGCGTCCAGGTCGGCGATGCTGCGGCCACTGCGGCGCACGCCCGCTTCCAGCATCGGCGTGTGCACTTCACCGGGGCACACGGCGTTGACCCGCACCTTGTGCGGCGCGTAGTCGCGCGCCAGGTTCTGAGTGAAGGCGGCCACCGCCGCCTTGGTGACGTTGTAGGCGATATGGTTGGGCGCCGGGTACAGCCCCCACTGGGACGCGGTGTTGACGATGGCCCCGCCACCGGCGGCGATCATGTGCGGCAGCGCCGCGCGGCACAGGTGGAACATGGCGTCCAGGTTGACGGCGAAGCTGGTGTGCCAGTCGTCCTCGCTCAGGGCCAGCAGGTTGCCGCGGCGGTTGATGCCGGCGTTGTTGGCCAGCAGGTCGAGGCGGCCGTGCGTCTGCATCACCTGCTGCACCAGCGCCCGGCAGGCGTCGCCGTTGGCAATGTCGGCAGCAATGGCCACGGCCGTGCCGCCCTGCCCTTCGATCCGTTCAACCACCGTGTGGGCGGCGTCGGCATTCACGTCGCTGACTACCACCAGCGCGCCTTCGCTGGCCAGCCGCTGGCAGATCGCCGAACCGATGCCACCGCCGCCGCCCGTCACGAGCGCTACCTTGTCCTGGAAACGTTGCATGTGCTGCCCCCTCGATTATCGAATGTAACTGCCGCCGTTGACGTCCAGCGTGGCGCCGTTGAGCGAGGCCTGGGACGGCCGCAGCACAAAGGCCACCAGTTCGGCGATCGCGCCGGGCTGGGCCATGTCGCCGATGGGAATGTCGGCCACTGCGGCGGCCTTGCCGAACTGTGCGATGAACTGCTCGGCCATCTGCGTACGTACCCAGCCTGGCGCTATGGCCACCGCCACTACGCCATCGGCACCGAAACTGCGCGCAAGCGATTTGGTCAGGTTGACCAGCGCCGCCTTGCTGGCGCCGTAGGGCAAGGCCTCGGCGGCGTAGCCACGCTGGGCGGCGCGGCTGGCCATGTTGACGATGCGCCCGCCGCCATGGGCCTTGAAATGGCGCACCGCAGCGCGGCACAGGTCGACGGCGCTGAACAGGTTGACCTGGAATTCCTGTTGCCAGGCCTGGCGCCAGATGTCGTCGTCGGCCTCGATGGACACTTCGGTGCGGGTGCCGGCGTTGTTCACCAGCCCATCGATGCGCCCGGCCAGCGCCACCGCCTGGCGCCACAGGCGGTCAGCGCCACCGGGCACCGACAGGTCGGCCTGGACGCTGAAGCCGTTGCCGCCGATCTCATCCAGCAAGGCCTGGGCCCTGTCCCGGTCGCGGCCGTAGTGGATGATCGGCCTGGCGCCTTCTGCCGTCAGGCGCTGGACGATGGCGCGGCCGATGCCGCCCGAGGCGCCGGTCACCAGCACGGTCTGGCTGGCCAGTTCGCGTGTTGAGTCATTCATGGACGTGCTCCGGGCTTATTGCTTGGTCTTGTCGGCGTTGGCCAGTACCGAAGCCTTGTCCACCAGGGTGTCGATCTCGCCGTTGTCGCGGCGCTGGGTGAGGTAGATGTTGAGCACTTGCATGTCGGCAGGCGTTGCGTCGCGGCGTACGCCGAAGGCTACGCCCTGCTTGGCCAGCGCGGGCTTGGGCAGCAGTTCGCGGGTCCAGGCCGGGTTGGCCAGGGCGAACAGGTGGTTGGTGTCGCTGGCGTCCACCAGCACGTCGGCGCGCTTGGACATCACCGCCAGGCGGGTCTCGTCCATGCCACCCAGGCGCATCACCTTGGCGTTCTTGATCACCGCGGAAATGGCCTTGTCCTGGGCGGTGCCGGACATGACTGCAAAAGTCACATCGGGCTTGTCGTAGTCGGCCACCGAGGCGCCAGCACCGGCGAACTTGGGGTTGTCCTTGTTGACCACCAGCGACACCTGATAGTCGGTGGCCGGCACCGAGAAGGTCACCGCCATGGCGCGTTCCGGCGTCTGGTTGAGGGCCATGGCCATGTCCCATTTGCTGCTTTGCAGCCCGGCCACCAGGTTGTCCCAGTTGGTGTCGACGAACTCGACCTTGACCTTCAGCACGCGCTCGCCGAAGTCGCGGCACAGGTCGACGAAGTAGCCGCTGTAGGTGCCTGAACTGGCGTCGCGCATCACGTACGGCGCCGCCACCGCGGCACCGCAGCGCAGCACGCCGGCTTTCTGCACGTCTTGCCAGAGGCCGCTGCTGTCGGCGGCGTGGGCCGGAACCTGGCTGGCCAACGCCAGGGCGGCGGTAGCGGCAACCATCAGGGTACGCAGGGAGCGCGGAAAGAGCTGAACCATATTGACCTCTCCATCTTTGGTTTTTGTTGGCAGGAAGGTACAAATCGGAGCGTTGTGCGCCGTCATGTGTGCAGCGCTGTATGCAGACTAGGATTTTCAGGGGAAGACTGTCAATAGGT
Source organism: Pseudomonas sp. GYB4201 (assembly GCF_056312595.1). Classification (NCBI taxonomy): domain Bacteria; kingdom Pseudomonadati; phylum Pseudomonadota; class Gammaproteobacteria; order Pseudomonadales; family Pseudomonadaceae; genus Pseudomonas; species Pseudomonas sp. GYB4201. Next base: position 82,073 of record NZ_JBWGIG010000014.1, read on the forward strand.
GGATGCGCAATTTGTAACGGACAGGGGAAATCGCGCAGCCTTGCGGAGTTGGGGCTGTAGCAGCGGCCACCAGGCCGCGTCACGAGCACCGCGCATTTATCGGTATACCGGGTCGGGTCGGACGCAGCCTTCGGCAGCTGCTACGGGGAGTTTGTTGCGGGTGGGGGCTGGCGAGCATCCAGTCGGTGCGGGACGCGGCCTGGCGGCCGCTGCTACGCCTTGGGGGGGGTGCCTGGGGCTGTGTACTCGCCGGCCCGCGTCTCTTGCACCTGCCCGACGGCCTGATGGCCTTCACGACCGCGGAACAGGTCCGAGGTAATCGGCAATCTGGAACGGACGTTGGCCCTGGTGGCGGGTGTCGCGCCCGACGTGGGCAGAAACGCATGGGGGGCCATCGCGAAACGCTCTGCCAGCGCATACGCCATCTTGTGGCTAATGGCGCGGTCACCGTTGAGGACCTTGGAGACCGCGGTCTTGTCGCCGATTTCAGGGAGGTCCGAGCCGGTAAGCCCCAGCGTCTCCATCAAATCCCTGATCAACTGCACGGGCGTGCAGGTTGCCTCCAGCCCCGCGCTGGCCTCGCGAAACGGCGCGGCGTCGCGCTGATAAGCCAGTATTTCGTCCTCCAGCTCGACCAGGATTTTCTCCTCGACCTTGCTCAAGACGCGACCATCGGTCAGTTCATCGAGCAGGTCGGTTGCGCGCTGGTAGTCGGCAGGTGTCTTGATACCGTGCACGAACTCACCGCGCAGGCGCTCCAACACTGCCTGCAACTCTGCCAGCGTGGCAATCACGGTTTGAATGTCGTTACGGGCTTCGTTCATCGTTTGACCCCTTTGTTTCTCGCGTACCAGGCGTTGGCAACGTCGTAGTCGGCGTGCGTGTAGATGTGTTTGACGTAAAACTTCTGCCTGGGGTAATTGACGCCGCCAATCAACCGGAGATTGTTGCCACCTACATCAATGACCACCCAGTTTGCCTCGGCCCTGGGCTTGAACAGATCAATGTTGTGCGGCCCGAACATTTTCTGCAAATCCGCAAAACCGCCGGGGCGGGCCATTTTCAACAGGCGGTGGCAGCGGTCCAGGCCGGCCTTGTCGTTCGGGTACCGAGCCGCAGCTTCTTCAAAGCGTGATGGGGTGACTATATCCATGAGCGTCCCTGTCTTTGAGCTCATGCTACGCCAGTTGTGTTTTTTGACAACTCCTTCCCGTCGGCAATTGAACACAAAACATTGCCGTGCCCGCCCGGCGGGCGGGCACGGTGCAGGCAATCAAGGCCGCCTGCCGACCTCCACCTGCTGGGCGGTCCAGGCCTTGACCTGCTCGCTCAGGCTCAGCCCCAGGCCGGGGCGCTTGGGCACCAGCATGCGGCCGTCGCGGGTTTCCAGGCGTTCGTTGAACAGCGGCTCCAGCCACTCGAAGTGCTCCACCCAAGGCTCGGTCGGGTAAGCAGCGGCCAGGTGCACGTGCAGCTCCATGGCGAAATGCGGCGCCAGCATCAGCCCGGCCTGCTCGGCCATGGCGGCCACTTTCAAGTACGGGGTGATGCCGCCCACGCGCGGCGCGTCGGGCATCAGGAAGTCGGCGCCGCGCAGTTTGATGAACTCGGCGTGCTCGGCAACGCTGGTGAGCATCTCGCCGGTGGCGATGGGCGTGTCGAACTGCTGCGCCAGGGCGGCGTGGCCTTCGGCGTCGTAGCAGTCCAGCGGCTCCTCGATCCAGACCAGGTTGTAGGGCTCGAACTGCCGGCACATGCGCTGGGCGGTGGGCCGGTCCCACTGCTGGTTGGCGTCGACCATCAGCGGGAATTTGTCACCCAGGTGGCGGCGCACGGTGCTGACGCGTTCGATGTCGATGGCGCAGTCCGGCTGGCCGACCTTGAGCTTGATGCCGCCGATGCCCTTTTCGCGCGACAGGTCGGTGTTCTTCAGCAACTGGTCCAGCGGCGTGTGCAGGAAGCCGCCGGAGGTGTTGTAGCAGCGCACGCTGTCGCGCTGGGCACCCAGCAGGCGCGCCAGCGACAGGTTGGCGCGCTTGGCCTTGAGGTCCCACAGGGCCACGTCAAAGGCGCCGATGGCCTGGGTGGACAAGCCGCTGCGGCCCACCGAGGCACCGGCCCAGCACAGCTTGGTCCACAGCTTGGCGATGTCACTGGGGTTTTCGCCGAGTAGCGCCGGGGCGATCTCCTGGGCGTGGGCGAACTGCCCCGGCCCCCCTGCCCGCTTCGAATAGCTGAAGCCCAGGCCGCGGTGGCCATCCCTGGTCTCGATCTCGGCGAACAGCATGGCGATCTCGGTCATCGGCTTCTGCCGCCCGGTGAGCACCTTGGCGTCGCTGATGGGGTTGGCCAGCGGCAGGAACACCGAGGACACGCGCACCCAGGCAATGGCGTCGTCGTCACCGGTGGGCAAAGCTTGTTGTTGTGTGAGCATGAGCGCTCTCCTTGTTAACGGGACAGGGAAGAATCGGGGGTGGCCGCAGGCGTGGCCCGGGGCTGCGGTTCGGCGAAGTCATCGAGGTCCAGGCGCTTGAGCGGCCCGACGATGAACAGGTAGGCGAAGGCGCCCAGCAGGCCCATGGCGGCCACGTACATCAGCGCCACATCGAAGGAGCCCAGCTGGTTGATCATCACGCCGATGGCGATGGGCGTGACGATGCTGGCCAGGTTGCCGCAGAAGTTGAACATGGCGCCGCTGATGCCCATGGCCCGGGCCGGTGACACGTCGCCGACGATGCACCAGCCCAGGTTGCCGACGCCCTTGGCGAAGAACGCCAGGGACATCACCGCGATCACCACGGTGAGCGAGGCGCTGTAGTTGGCGACGACGATGCTGCTGGACAGCAGCAGGCCGCAGATGATCGGGGTCTTGCGCGCGGCGGTGAGGCTGAAGCCCTTGCGCAGCATCCAGTCCGACCACACGCCGCCCACTACCCCGCCCAGGCAGCCGGCGACGGGCGGGATGGCCGCTACCAGGCCGACCTTGAGCAGGGTCATGCCCTTGGCTTCGATCAGGTAGGTGGGGAACCAGGTCAGGAAGAACCAGGTGATGGAGGTGAGGCAGAACTGGCCCAGGTAGATGCCGGCCATCATGCGGTTGGCGCCGATGGCTTTGACGCGCTGCCAGCTGAATGGGGTCTTGACGTCGCCGATGGTGGGCAGGCCGCCACCGGCCTCGATGTAGTCGATCTCGGCCTGGTTGACGCGGTGGTCCTTGCGCGGCTCACGCACCAGGCGGAACCAGGCCAGGCCAATGGCGATGCCGGCAAGGCCGGTGACCCAGAACACATGCTGCCAGCCCCAGGTGCTGACCAGCCACACCATCAGCGGCGTGAACGCCGCCAGGGCGAAATACTGCGCCGACTGGAACACCGCCGTGGCCAGGCCACGCTCCTGGCGCGGGAACCACATCACCGTCAGGCGGTTGTTGGCCGGGAACGCCGGGGCCTCGGCCACGCCCATCAAGAAGCGCAGGCCGAACAGCACCAGGAACGCCGAGGCGAAGTAGTCGACGTAGCCCTGCAGGAAGGTCAGCGTCGACCACAGGATCAGGCTGGCGCCCAGCACCACCCGCGAACCATAGCGGTCGAGGATCACCCCGCCCGGCAGCTGCATGGCGGTGTAGGCCCACCCGAAGGCGGAGAAGGCGATGCCCATGGTCATGGCGTCGAAGCCCAGGTCGCCGCGCATGCTCGGGGCGGCGATGGACAGCGTGGCGCGGTCGACGTAGTTGAACACCGTGACGATGAAAATCAGCGTCAGGATCAGGTAGCGGACGCGGGTCCTGGCGACGGGGGGCGTGGCTGGGTTCACTTGTTATTTTCCTTGTTGTGAGTGGTGCGGTGGCTCGGTGCAAGCTCCTTTGATACGGAAATGATTGCGCAATCATCAGCACTTATAAAATACACTGATTGCGCAATCATGCAACGGCTATCCGTCAGGCACAGGTACGTTGCAACCAACGTAGGAGCCGACCTTGGTCGCGATCAACAAACGCCGACCCGTAGCCGCTGCCGTCAGCGCTGCGCTGGCCGGTGTGAACCCTGCAAGTCTTCAGGCCAGCGCAGCCTACGGCAGCGGCTACGCGAGGTTTGGTGTGACCCCGGGGGTGCACGTCGTGATTGCTGGGGCGGCCTTTAGATCGAGCGCCGCCCGCGCGGCGCATCGCGACCAAGGTCGGCTCCTACATCGATTGCAACGTGCCATGGCCTGTGGGGTTGGTGTTGGCAGCCGTTGTGTAAGCGACATCAAAGGTGTGTGGGTTAAGATATCTCCCCCTCCCCACCGTAGACCCGCCCCCCTGATGGCCAAGAAGTCGAACAAGGACCTTTCACTTTCCGCCAGCGGCGCCGCCGGCGTACCCGGCTACACGTTGATCGACGTGGCACGCGTAGCCGGCGTCTCGCCCATTACCGTGTCGCGCGCCCTGCACCGCCCCGAGCTGGTCAGCGAGCGCACCCGCGACAAGGTGCGCGAGGCCGCGCGGGCCATGGGCTACGTGCCGAACATGCTGGCCGGCGGGCTGGCCACCAACAAAAGCCGGCTGGTGGCGATTTTCCTGCCCACCATTGCCAACTCGATCTTCGCCGACACCGTGCAGGCGGTGATGGACCGCCTCACCGCCGCCGGTTATCAGACCCTGATCGGCCTCACCGGCTACAGCGCCGAGCAGGAAGAAGCACTGCTGGAAGCCGTGCTGGGCCGGCGCCCCGACGGCATCGTGCTGACGGGCACCCTGCACACCGAGGCCAGCCGCCAGCGCCTGGCCTCGGCGCGCATTCCGGTGGTGGAAGCCTGGGATTTGAGCGAGGCGCCCATCGACATGCTGGTGGGTTTTTCCCACGAACAGGTGGGCGTGGGCATCGCCCGCAACCTGCTGGGCAAAGGCTACCGGCGCTTCGCCGTGGTGACCCTCGACGACCCGCGTGGGCTGCGCCGCGTGGCCAGCCTGAAAGCCGAGCTGCAGGCCCACGGCATCACCGACACACCCACCGAAATACTCCCCGCCCCCGCCACCCTGGCGTCCGGTCGCCTGGGCCTGCAAGGCCTGCTGGACAAGGGCCATGGCCCGCAGGTGGTGGTGTGCAGCTCGGACACCATTGCCCAGGGCGTGCTGGCGGAAGCGGCCAGCCGCGGCCTTCGCGTGCCGGAAGACCTGGCGGTGATGGGCTTCGGCGACCTGAGCAGCGCCGCCCACGTGCACCCGCCGCTGTCCACCGTGCAGGTGAACGGCGCGTTGATCGGCCAGCAAGTGGCCGAGGCGTTGCTGGCACGGTTGCGCGCCACGCCAGGCACCGAGGCGGCGGCGCCGGTGTGCATTGATACGGGGTTCAGCATCATTGACCGGCAGAGCACGCGCGATATCGGCTAGCCGCCATTTGCGTCTAAGCATAATGCTATTGGGTATTTGGTATATACCAAATACCCGATTATAAAGGGCCATCACTTCACAGCGAACAAGGCCTACCCCTCCATGCTGCCACTGCGGATCATGCTCGAATACTTCCACCCCTGGCCCAACTCGGCCGGCTTCTACCTGGCGCGCGAACGCGGCTGGTACGCCGACGCCGGCCTTGACGTGGAGTTGTGCGTGCCCGACCCGGAGCGTGGCGACAGCCTGCAGCACCTGCTGGACGGCGCGGTGCAGTTGAGCGTGTTCCCCAGCAACCGCCTGCTGGTGCGCCGCGACCAGGGCCAGCCGCTGAAGGGCGTGGCGGCCATCAACCATGATGGTTTGGAAGCCTTCCAGACCCTGCGCGAATTCGCTATCCAGCGCCCCCGCGACCTGATGGGCAAGCGCCTGGCCATGAACCCCACCCCGCGCGGGCTGGCCATGGTGCGCGACCTGGTGCGCCAGGACGGTGGCGACCCGGACGCGGTGATCATCGTCGATGCCGGCGCCCGCGAGCTGCGCCCCGAGGAACTGGCGGCCGGCGTGGCCGATGCCAGCTTTGGTGGCTACTGGGCCTGGGAGGCGCTGATGGACAGCCCGGTGGCGGCCGAACGCCGCGTGGTGCACCGCGTCAGCCGCTGGGGCGCGCCGGCCTACCACAGCTACCTGCTGGGCGCCCGCGAGGACTGGATCGACGCCAACCCGCAGGTGCTGCGCGCCTTCCTCGCCGCCACCGCGCGCGGCTTCGAAAGCGTGGCCGCCGAGCCGCAACGGGCGCGCCAGGCCTACGAGCGGGTGATTCCCTATTTCCCCGGCGCGCTGATCGAGCAGTCGCTTGCGCACATCGCCCCCACCTGGCTGCATGAAGGCCGCTTTGGCCAGCAACGCCAGGCGCTGCTGGAACCTTACGCCCACTGGCTGCACCAGCATGGCATCCTGCAACGGCCCGACGCCTGGGCCAATGCCACCACCAACGCCTACCTGCCCGGGGAGGCGCGATGAGCCAACTGCTGCACAGCCATGGCCTGGCCGGCGAAATAGTCGCGCCGGTGTGGGCGCCGCTGACCGAGGCCGAGTTGCAACCGCTGCTGGCCCACTACCCGCAGGTGGGCCCTTTGCAGCGCATCGACTGGCACAGCCCGCGGCCCTTCTCGGCCGCTGCGCTGATCAGCACCGCCCAGGGCCGGTGGTTCGTCAAACGCCATTTCCATCAGGTGCGTTCGCAGCCTTGGCTGGTGGAAGAACACCGTTTCATCCAGCACCTGCGCCGCCATGGCGTGCCCGCCCCGGACGTGCAGGTGAACAGCCAAGGCGCCACGACCATCGGCCACGGGCTGTGGACCTATGAGGTGCACGCGCGCTCAGCGGGTGACGACCTGTACCGCGACGCGCAATCCTGGTCGCCGTTCCACAGCCCGATCCATGCCCACGCAGCCGGCACGGCGCTGGCCCGCCTGCACCTGGCCGCAGCAGGTTTCGACGCCGGGCCGCGCCAGGCCAGCGTGCTCACCAGCCGCTGCCACGCCTTCACCCAGCCCGACCCGCTGGCCGTGCTGGCCGAGCAAATAGCCAACAGCCCGGCGCTGAGCCGCTACCTGGCCAACCGTGACTGGCGCAGCGAACTGGCCGACGCCCTGCTGCCCGCCCATGCCGCCCTGCTGCCGCACCTGGCCAGCCAGGCGCCCCTGTGGACCCACAACGACTGGCACGCCTCCAACCTGCTGTGGGCCGACGGCGAGGTGCGCAGCGTGCTCGACTTCGGCCTGTGCGACCGCACCTTCGCCCTGTACGACCTGGCCACCGCGCTGGAGCGCAATGCCATTCCCTGGTTGGACCTGGACGCAGGCGGCGTGGCCCGCGCCGACCTGGCCACGGTGGATGCGCTGCTGAACGGCTACGCCAGCGTGCGCCCGCTGTCACCGGCCGACCTGCAGGCGTTGGCCGCCTGGCTGCCGCTGGTGCACGCCGATTTCGCCGTGTCCGAAACCGAGTACTTCGCCGGCATCCTCGACGACCGCGCCAGCGCCGACATTGCCTGGGACGACTACTTGCTGCGCCACGCCCGCTGGTTCCAGGGCAGCGAAGGCCAGCGCCTGATCGAACACCTGCGGAGCTGGCCATGAACCGTTTGCTGGTAGACCCGACCTGGCTGGCAGAACAGTTGAACGCCAGCGACCTGGTGCTGCTGGACGCCACCGTGGACCTGCGCGCGCCGCGCTTCGACGGTGACTACCAGGCCTTCAGCGGCGAACCCGGCTGGCGCGCCGCGCACATTCCCGGCGCCCGCCACGCCGACCTGCTCGAGCGCCTGCACGACGCCCAGGCCCACTACAGCTTCGCCATGCCACCGCTGCCGCAGCTGGCTGCCGAGTTGCAGGCCCTGGGCGTCGGCCAGCACAGCCGCGTGGTGATCTACGACCGCAGCGACGGCTTCTGGGCGGCGCGGTTGTGGTGGATGCTGCGCAGCGTTGGTCTTGCGGCCGCGATTCTGGACGGTGGCCTGAACGCCTGGCGCCAGGCCGGCCTGCCGCTGGCCAGCGGCGCTGCCAACACCCCCGGGGGTGCAACGCCTGCGACCTTGCACGCGCAACCCGGCTACTGGGCCAGCCTGGAACAGGTGCAGGCGGTGAGCGAAGGGCGCCTGCCCGGCCACCTGATCTGCGCCCTGGGCCAGGCCGTGTTCGACGGCAGCGCCGCCACCCGCTACAGCCGCCGCGGGCACATTCCCAACAGCCGCAACCGCCCGGCGCGGCAACTGTTCGACGCCAGCGGGCGCTACCACTTCACCCCGCTGCTGCGCCAGATCCTGGCGGTGGACGCCCTGCCCGAACCCCTGCTGCTGTACTGCGGTGGCGGCATTTCCGCCGCCGCCACGGCCTTCGCCCTGGCGCTGCTGGGGCGCCACGATGTCACCCTGTTTGACGGCTCGCTGCAGCAATGGAGCGCCGACCCCGCCTTGCCAATGACCACCGGAGCAGCTCCGGCCTGAAAAACCAATAGGTCAGGTAATGACCCATGCGCGTGGCTTTACGGCCCCGCGCAGGGTAGCCTGCACCCAAAAAAATCATGCGCGACAAGGAGCTGCCCCATGTTTCCCCCCATTCCCTTCCGGGCCCGTGTGCTGGCGACGAGCATTGCCCTCGCCTCGCCGTGGGTGGCCGCGGAAGAACCGACGACGCTGAGCGCCGTCACCGTCACCGGTGACGCGCCGGACAGCTACCGGGCCGACCATGCCTCGGTCACCGGCCTCAGCGATACGCCGCTGCTGGACACCCCTGCCGCCGTGTCGGTGTTCAACGCGCAACTGCTGCAAGACCAGCAGGTGCGCCTGCTCAGCGAAGTGCTGCGCAACGACGCCGCGGTGGGCGACAGCTACGCGCCCATCGGCTACTACGAGAACTTCGTGGTGCGTGGCTTTTCCCTGAACGCCGCCAGCAGCTACAAGATCAACGGCCGCACCATCACCGGCGAGCAGAACGTGGCGCTGGAGAACAAGGAGCAGGTGGAAGTGCTCAAGGGCCTGGCCGGCCTGCAAAGCGGCGTCAGCGAGCCGGGCGGGGTCATCAATTACCAGACCAAGCGCCCCACCGACGTGCGCTCGGTGACCGTTTCCACGGACGAGCAAGGCGGCCGCTACCTGGCCACCGACCTGGGTACCTGGTTCGGCAGCGAGCAGCAGTTCGGCATTCGTACCAACCTGGCCCACGAGGACATCCGTTCCTACGTCGACCACGCCGACGGCAGCCGCGACTTCGGTTCGGTGGCCTTCGACTGGAACATCGACCCGCGCTCCAGCCTGCAGCTGGACGTCGAATACCAGCACCGCGAACAACGCTCGGTGCCCGGCTACCAGCTGCTGGGCGGCACCGAGGTGCCCCACCACGCCGACCCGCACGACCTGCTGGGCTACCAGAGCTGGTCGAACCCGGTGGGCATCACCTCGCTGAACATGGAAGGCCGCTACCGCTACCAACTGACCGATGACTGGAGCGCGCAACTGAGCCTGTCGCGCAGCCGGGTGATCATCGACGACTACAGCGCCTTCCCCTATGGCTGCTACTACGGCGCCGGCTGCACGGCTACCACCAGCTCGTTCAGCAGCAGCGGCGACTACGACATCTACGACTACCGCAACCCCGACGACACCCGCCGCAACGACGAGGCCGAGGCCTCGCTCAGCGGCGCGTTCAACGCCTTCGGCCTGCGCAACGAACTGGACGTGGGCGTCAGCGCGTTCCGCCGCACCGTGGACCAGCGCGACGCCATCAACGAGTACGTGGGCAGCGGCAACATCGGCGCCACGCCGCCCACCTACGCCCCCTACGACGGCAGCCTGAACCACACCTACCGCCACCTCGACAGCCGCCAGTACGGCCTGTTCATCAACGACCGCCTGCACCTCAACGAGCAGTGGCAGCTGGTGCTGGGCGGCCGCGAGGTGCGCCTGGACGAAAAGGCCTTCGACGCCGACGGCGGCACCACGCGCCATACGCAGATGTGGGAGTTCCTGCCCAACCTGGCGGTGGTCTACAAGCCCACCGACGACCTGTCGTTGTACACCCGCTACAGCAAGGGCTTGTCCCTGGGCAGCGAGGCGTCGTGGTTCGCCAGCAACGCCGGCGAGACCCTGGCGCCGACGATCTCGCGGCAGCTGGAAGTGGGCATCAAGCAGGACTGGCAACGCCTGAGCCTGGGCGCGGCGCTGTTCCAGATCACCCAGGCCTACCAGTTCCCGCGGCCCAACGGCGACGGCACCTTCACCTACGTGCAACAGGGCAAGCAGAAGAACATCGGCCTGGAGCTGACCGCCAGCGGCCGCGCCACCGAGCGCCTGCAGCTCAACGCCAGCGTCGCCGCCACCCGCGCGCGGGTCACCGACAGCGGCGTGGACGCCTACGAAGGCCACCAGGCCATCAACGTGCCCACCCTGCGCGCCAGCTTCTACGGCGACTACAGCGTGCCGGGCATCGACGGCCTGGCGCTGCTGGGCGGCGTGCAGTACAGCGGCAAGAAGTACGCGAACCGCGAAGGCACGGTGCAGGTCGGCGATTACGCCGTGTTCAACGCCGGCAGCCGCTACACCACGCGCATCGAAGGGTACGATACGGTGTTTCGCCTGAGCGTCGACAACCTGTTCGACAAGCGCTACTGGCGCGACGTGGGCGAATACGCCGGCGACGACTACCTGTTCCTGGGCGCCCCGCGTACCGCGCGGCTGTCCGCCACCGTCAACTTCTAAGGGCTGCAACCATGTCGAACCTGGAAATACTCGCGGTCATCGTCAACGTCCTCGGCGTCTGGCTGACCGCCCGCCGCACCCCCTGGTGCTGGCCTGTGGGCGTGGTGGCGGTGCTGCTTTACGTGTGGATTTTCTACGACGTGAAGCTGTACTCGGACATGCTGTTGCAGGTGCTGTTCGCCGGCCTGCAGGGCTACGGCTGGTGGCGCTGGCGCACCGGGCGCCTGGCCCAGGGCAAGGTGCGCATCGAGCCGCTGCCGGCGCGCGTGGCGCTGCTGAGCCTGGTGGCCGGCGCCGTGCTGTCGGTGCTGCTGGGCACGGCCATGGCGCACTTCACCGACGCCGCCGTGCCGTGGCTGGACGCCACCCTCACCGGCTACAGCCTGGTGGCCAGCTACTGGGCGGCGCGCAAGTTCGTCGCCAACTGGTGGCTGTGGATCGTGCTGGATGTGGTGTACACCGGCCTGTATTACTACAAGGGCCTGCCATTGACGGCGGTGCTGTACGCCGGCTTCATCGTGCTGGCGGTGTATGGCCTGCGCGCCTGGCAGCGTGACCTGGCGCAGCAGCCCCATGAAGCCGCGCTACAGGCTGTGGCATGAGCATCCGGCCTGCCCAGTCCCAGTACCTGCGCATCGGCGAGCAGCTGGCCGAGGACATCGCCAACGGCCGCCTGGCGCCGGGCGCGCGCCTGGCCACCGAACGCGACATGGCCGCGCAGTTCGGCTGCACCCGCGTCACCCTGCGCCAGGCGCTGCAGCGCCTGGAGGCCCAGGGCGCGCTGTACCGTGGCCACCGGCGCGGCTGGTTCGTGTCACCGGTGCCCATCCGCTACGACCCCACGCGCATCACCGGCTTCATGGACTACGTCAGCGCCCAGGGCCGCGAGCCGCGCACCGAGTGCCTGCTGGCCGAGCTGCGCGCGGCCGATGCCTGGCTGGCCCAGCGCATGCAGGTAGCCCTTGGCGAGCCGCTGTTCCAGTTGCAGCGGCGGCGCTGGGTGGACGGCCGCCCGGTGTTGCTGGAGACCAACGTGCTTAACCCCAGTGGCTGCCCCGGCCTGCTCGACCAGCGCCTGGACGGCTCGCTGACCGCCCTGCTGCGCGACCATTACGGCCGCCAGCAGGCGCGCAGCCAGATCAGCCTCAAGCCATGCCTGCTGGACGAGGAACAGAGCGAACGGCTGGAGATTGCCAGCGGCTCCAGCGGGTTGTACCTGGAGCGGCTGTGCTTTGACGAGGACGGCAACGTGGTCGAGTTGGACCTGGAGTTCTGGCGCCCGGATGCGGTGGAAGTGACGCTGGCGGTAGATGGTTGAGCCGCCCCCGTGCCAGCAACTGTCTTGAAATCGCGTCGTCTGCATCGCGACTAAAGTCGGCTCCTACGCCGTACGTGGTAGGAGCCGGCCTTGGCCGCGATGCAGGCGACGCGATAGACGAGGCCCCGTGGGCCGCAGCCTGGCGGCAGCGGCTGCAGCAGTCGCACCCACCGCACACGTAGCAGCGGCCGCAGGCCGCGTCCCAGGCACCGCGCAACGCCCGGACGCGGCCTGGCGGCCGCTGCTACAGGGCGGTGCGCAATGCTTAATGGCTCAACTGGCTGCTGAACTGCCCCACCGCGTCCACCACCTTGCGCGCCCCGTCCTGGATTTCGGCGATCACCTCGCCGGACTGCGCCGCCAGCGCCAGGCCCTGTTCGGCCTGGCGCTTGCCCTGCTCGATGACCTGCACCGCGTCCGCTGCCAGTTTCTGGTTCTGCAGCACCACCGTGACGATCTCGTCGGTGGCGGTGCTGGTGCGCGAGGCCAGCTGGCGCACTTCGTCGGCCACCACGGCAAAGCCACGGCCCTGCTCGCCCGCCCGCGCCGCCTCGATGGCCGCGTTCAGCGCCAGCAGGTTGGTCTGGTCGGCAATGCTGCTGATGCTCTTGATGATGGTGCCGATCACCTGGGACTGCTGGTCCAGGGCGGCGATACCATCGGCGGCGGCCTGCATCTGCGCCGCCAGCTGGCGCATCACCTCGACGGTGTCCTGCACCACGCCGCTGCCCCGGCGCGCGGCGGCGTCGGTGTCTTCCGAGGTGGTGTAGGCGATGTCCGCCGCCTGGGCCACGGCCTGTTCACGGTTCACCTGCTCGGTGATCACCGTGGCGAACTTCACTACTTTGTACAGGCGGCCCTGTACGTCAGCGATGGGGTTGTAGGAGGCTTCCAGCCACACCACGCGGCCGGCGCTGTCCAGGCGCTGGAAGCGGTCGGCGACGAATTCACCCCGGCGCAGGGTGTCCCAGAACGCCTGGTACTGGGCCGAGTTGGCTTCCTCGGCCGAGCAGAACATACGGTGGTGCTTGCCCTGCACCTGCTCCAGGCGGTAGCCCATGCCGCTGAGGAAGCGGCCGTTGGCGGTGAGCACGTTGCCGTCCAGGTCGAACTCGATCACGGCGGTGGAGCGCTGCAAGGCGTCGATCAGGTTCTGGTGCTCGCGCGAGGTCTCGATGGTGCGCGTGAGGTCGTTGGCGTATACCTCGCAGTGCATGACCTTGCCTTCGCTGTCGCGCACCGGCTGCACGATGGCACGCAACCAGGCCTCGCCGCCGTCGCCACGCATCAGCTGCAAGGCCCCGGCCCAGTGCGCGCTGGCCTGGATGGCGGCCTTCATGCGGTTGAAATGATCGGTGGTGCGGGCGTCACTGGGCACCAGGTCCACCAGGGCGCGGCCCGTGAGCTGCTCGCGGCGGTGGCCCAACTCCTTGTCGAAGTTGGCGTTGGTGTATTGAATCCGGCCCTGGGGGTCTAGCATCAGCACCAGCATCTCGCTGTCCAGGCTGCGCTGCACCTGCTCCATGGAGGACAGCTTCTCGCGCAGCTGCGCCAACTCTTCTTTCAACCGCTTGTTAAACATCATGATGACCGGATTCCAAGGCTCATTTGCTCGTTGCACCCCTATCGGCTCGAAAGCCGATGGCTTGAGTGAAAAGAGTGGCATTGTCCGACAATAAATCGGATCCTTTGCCATCGCCTTTTCCGCCTGGAGCGCCCCATGCCCGAACTCACCCATTGGCTGGCCTTCGCCCTGATTTCCCTGGGCATGGTGCTCACCCCAGGCCCGAACATGGTCTACCTGATTTCGCGCTCCATCTGCCAGGGCCGCAAGGCCGGGCTGATCTCCCTGGGCGGCGTGGCGCTGGGCTTCGTGGTGTACATGCTGTGCGCCGCGCTGGGCATCACCGCCCTGCTGATGGCCGTGCCGTTCGCCTACGACACCCTGCGCCTGGGCGGCGCCCTGTACCTGCTGTACCTGGCCTGGCAGGCAGTGAAGCCGGGTGGCCGCTCGCCGTTCCAGGTGCGCGACCTGCCCGCCGACAGCCCGCGCCGGCTGTTCGCCATGGGCTTCTTGACCAACCTGCTCAACCCCAAGATTGCGGTCATGTACCTGTCGCTGCTGCCGCAGTTCATCAGCCCCGCCGGCCATGGCAGCGTGCTGGGGCAGTCGCTGGTGCTGGGCGCTACGCAGATCGTCATCAGCGTCAGCGTCAACGGCCTGATCGCCCTGACGGCGGGCAGCATCGCCCTGTTCCTCGGTGGCCGGCCGCTGTGGCAGACCGTGCAGCGCTGGCTGATGGGCACCGTGCTGGCGGGCCTGGCGGTGCGCATGGCACTGGAAAGCCGGCGTTGAGAGGTTTACGTAACCTTTACGAAATGTAGACGTCCGCTGACACGAATCCGTTGTTTCATAGCTCCATGGCGAACCCATATCCGCCTGAGGAGACACCCATGATTTCGAAGATGACCCAAGCCCTGATCCTGTCCGGTTGCCTGATTGCCGCCGGCACCGCCAGCGCAGGCGAACGCAACGTGGTCGTGCCTGTCATCGCTGGAGCCGTGGTAGGCGCCGTCGTCGCTGGCGCGCTGAGTGGCCCGTCGTACCATGAACACTATTACCGCCCGGCGTACCAGCAGGGTTATTACCAGCCGGTGTACCAGCCCGCGTACCAGCCGGTGGCTTATGTACCGGTAGCCCCGCGCCCTTACTACTATGGTTATGGCGGCCACTACCGCCATGACGGTTACGGCCACGGTTACGGTTATGACCATGGCCGGGGTTACGGCCGCTGGTAAGCGGTGCGCCTGACGCGGTTGCCCCGTAGCAGCGGCCGCAGGCCGCGTCAGGCCCCAACACAGACACATCACGCACGCCACGGACACATCGCGCCGCCATTCGCCACGTACCTGAACTTGTCACAATCGCGTCCCCGACGATACCGATAGTAGCCCCCTTGACTTGTATCCAAGGAGCTACACCGTGTTGCACCGCATTGTGTTTTCGCTGTCTGTGTTGAGTCTGTCCATCTCCGCCGCGCAGGCCGCCGAGACCTACGCCCTCGATACGCCGATCCTGTCGACCATCGACAACTTCCGCGACATCGCCGGCACCACCACCGCCTACACCACCGCCAACGACGGCACCATGCGCGCCGGGGTGTTCTACCGCTCCAACGCGCTGTCGGGCTCGGCCGCCGACATCGCCACCCTCAACACCCTGGGCATCACTGCGGTGTATGACCTGCGCACCGCCAGCGAGATCGCCGCCACCCCGGACAGCCCGCTGACCGGCGCCACCTACACCAACATCGACATCATCGGCAACGCCACTTCCGGCGCCAACATCAGCTCGATTTCGGTGAGCAGCGCCGCCGACGCCGTGGCCATGATGCAGGAGACCAACCGCGAGTTCGTCAGCGACGCCGGCATGCGCAGCCAGTTCGCCACGCTGTTCAACGACCTGGCGTCCACCGACGGCGCCGCGCTGTTCAACTGCACCGCCGGCAAGGACCGCACTGGCTGGACCGCCGCCGTGCTGCTGAGCATCGCCGGGGTGGACAGCGCCACCATCATGGCCAACTACCTGGCCACCAACGACTACACCGCCACCCGCGTGGCCGCCACCCTGGCAGCGCTGCCGTCGAGCATGGCGGCCATCTACGAGCCGCTGCTGACCGTGGACGCCAGCTACCTGCAGGCAGGTCTCGACGAGATCACCGCGCTGTACGGCAGCATGGACAACTACCTCAAGGAAGGCCTGGGCCTGTCCCAAGCCACTATCTACGTGCTGCGCGGCAAGATGGTCTACTACAACAGCCTGCCCGGCCAGGACGCCATGGTGGGCAACGCCGCCGCCGGCGCGCTGCTGCTGCAACGCCTGCAGAACAGCAGCCTGTCGGGCGCCTACACCGACTACAACTACTACCTGCAATCGGCCATCGACGCCGGCACCCTGGGCGGCGTGCAGAACACCATCGGCGGCCAGGTGCACGCCGACGCCGCCGCCTTCCTGCTGCGCCAGAACGCCCTGATCGACGCCGCCGCGGCGCCCTACACCAGCGGCACCGACCTCAAGGTCGGCCAGCGCAGCCTGTGGACCGCAGGCCTTGCCGGCTACCTGGGCACCGACGGCTCGGCCCACGCCGACAGCAGCAACGAGCACACCCAGGGCACCATGGTCGGCCTCACCCAGCGCTTCAGCGAGCAGCTCAGCGGCCACGCCAGCTTCGGCTACAGCCACGGCAGCGTGGGCGGCGCCGGCGGTGAAGTGACCACCGACTACACCTTCCTGTCCGCCGGCGCGCGCCTGGCCCTCGACAGCCTGGACCGCGGCCTGTTCGTGGCCGCCGACGCCAGCACCGGCTACGTCGATTACGACAGCAAGCGCCAACTGGGCGGCGGCCTGGGTTCGACCAAGGGCGACACCCACGGCACCCTCAGCGCCGCCAGCCTGGCCCTGGGCTACCGCCTGCCGATCAGCGCGGTGACCCTGGAGCCCAGCGCCGGCGTGCGCATCAGCCACCTGAACCTGGCCGGCTTCGACGAGAAAGGCAGCGACCTGGCGCTGGACGTCGACAGCAACCAGCAGACCCGCCGCAGCGCCTTCGCCAACCTCAAGGCAGCGCTGGCGCCGATCGGCATCAGCGGTGGCTGGAGCCTGGTGCCAGGCGTGCAGGTAGGCTACGAGCACGTGCTGGGCAACGCCCACGTCGACAGTTCGGCGAGCATCCTGGGCTTCGATGTGGACCAGCGCGCCGCCTTCGCCACCCGCGACCTGTACAGCGGCGCGGTGAACCTGACCGCCAGCTTGGGCAACGTCAGCGTCGGCGCCGAGGTGGGCGCCGTCAGCGGTGGCGACAGCCAGGGGGCCAGCGGCAGCCTGAAGGCCAGCTACCGCTTCTGATCAGGGCGGGGCCGGTAGCCCGCGCTACCGGCCCTTGCGCACGTCCTGGGGGGTGACGCCGTAGGCGCTCTGGAAGTACTGGCAGAAGCGTCCGACGTTGGAGAAGCCCAGCCCCAGGGCGACGTCCGTCACCGACACCACCGGCCCCTGGCGCAACGCCTGGTAGGCCCGCTCCAACCGCACCTGGCGCTGATAGGCGACGATCGAGGTGCCCATGAACCGCCGAAACCCTTCCTGCAACGCGCGCAGGCTGACGTTGCTCAGCTGCGCCAGTTCGGTGCCGCTGACCAGGCAGTGCGGGTGCGCCTGAATGTAATCCATGGCCAGGCGCACATGGCGCGGCGCAATGCTCGGCCCGGGGCGCTGCAAGGCTTCACTGTAGCTGTGCGGCCAGCCTTCCAGCAGCGCGTCCACCAGCATCTCCTGCAAGCGCGTGGGCATCAGCACGCTGGCGTTCATCAGCGCATCCAGCTCGGCGCCGGTGGCGAAATCCACCAGCGCACGAATGGCCTTGAAAGCCGGGCGGTTGAGGTCCACCACCGGCTCGAAGTGGATTTTCTTCACCACCGGCCGCCCCAGCAGCGTGGCCAGGCGCTGGGTGAACAGCCCGCGGCGCACGGAAATGCCGTGCTGGCCGTGGCCGTCGACGAAGGTCACCGAGCGCACCGCGCTTTTCTCCACCGCCAGGCCCACGTCGGGCCGGCCCACGGCATCGTCGCCGATGTTGAAGATGATCTGCCCCGCGGTTGGAATCACGAACGTGATCTCGTCGTTCAAGTCGGGGATCTGCACGGTGAAATTACCGCGGTAGCTCATGCGCCGGAAGCTCACGCCCTCATAACGGCCATACACCCCGGCCACGCCCATCAGTTGGCCGAATCGCGGCACGTCGGCGTAAAGATCGCCGAACACCCGGCTGAACAGCGCGCCGAATTCATCCGCGCCCATGGCGTCGGAACGGATGATGAACGGCTTGCGCGCAGAGGTGGGGAGCATGGCGAACGTCCTGATGTTTCATTGTTGTATGGGCGGCGGTACAGACGACCGCGCGCAACGCTAGCAATGAAACATGACAGGTACATGAAAGGCATTGGGGCCAGGACGCGGCCTGGGGCCGCTGCTACAGGTTTGGGCGCTGGCATTTGTTGGGTGGGGCGGATACCATATGTTCCATATACACTTCATATACGGACCCTATCTCATGGGCATCGTGAAAATCTCCGACGTGATGCACGAGAACCTGCGCATCACCTCCAACGCCCTGAGCCGTTCCATCAACGCCCAGGCCGAACACTGGATGCGCATCGGCATGCTGGCCGAGCTGCACCCGCACCTGCCCCACAATGAACTCACGCAACTGCTGATCCGCGCCGAACAGGCCGGCGGCTTCGACCTGCAGACGGTCGCCACCTGCATGGACCAACGCCAACTGGCCGGGAATGTACAATGAGCAAGAAAGTCACGATCAACAGCGCCGCCGATATCGAGCAGTCGCGCATTGCCGGCAAGCTGGCCGCCGATGTGCTGCACATGATCGCCCCCCATGTGAAGCCCGGGGTGACCACCGACGAGCTGGATCGCATCTGCCACGACTACATCGTCAACGTGCAGAAGGCCAAGCCGGCCAACATCGGCTACCACGGGTTCCCCAAAACCATCTGCGCCTCGCCCAACGAGGTGATCTGCCACGGCATTCCCAACGGCAAGCCGCTGGCCGATGGTGACATTCTCAATATCGACGTGGCGGTGATCAAGGACGGCTGGTTCGGCGACACCAGCCGCATGTACCAGGTGGGCACGGTCAATGACGAAGCCCAGCGCCTGATACGTATTACGTACGAAGCCATGTGCGCCGGCATCCGCCAGGTGCGCCCGGGCGCGCACCTGGGTGACATTGGCCATGCCATCCAGACGGTGGCCGAGGGCGCCGGCTTCAGCGTGGTGCGCGAGTACTGCGGGCACGGCATCGGCAAGGTCTACCACGACGAGCCGCAGGTGCTGCACTACGGCATGAAGGGCCAGGGCATGAAGCTGGTGAAGGGCATGATCTTCACCGTGGAGCCGATGCTCAATGCCGGCAAGCGCGGCACCCAGACCCTGGCCGATGGCTGGACGGTGCTGACCCGCGACCGCTCGTGGTCGGCGCAGTGGGAGCACATGGTGGCGGTGACCGACGACGGTTTCGAGATCCTCACGCCGTGGCCGCAACCCTTCGCCGGGCTTGAGCCCATCGCCTGATCTGCTGTTTTGCGCCGAATCTGCCGCTGGTATGCAGGCAGATTTGGCGCCATGCTGGTGCCCCCCTCCCCCGCACCGGCCCGCCATGAAACGCTACGAACAGCTTGCTGACGACATTGCCCTGATGATCCGCAACGGGGTGCTCAAGGCCGGTGAAAAGGTGCCGTCGGTGCGCACCGCCAGCCGTACCTTTGTGGTCAGCCCTTCTACCGTGTTCCAGGCCTATTACCTGCTGGAGGACCGCGGCCTGATCCAGGCGCGGCCGCGCTCGGGGTACTTCGTGCGCGAGCAGCAGGCACGCCCGCTGGACGAGCCGGCCATCACCGACCGGCAGGCCGAGAGCACCGACGTGGACGTCAGCGAGCTGGTGTTTTCCGTGCTCGGTTCGCTCAAGGACCCGGGCACCGTGCCGTTCGGCTCGGCCTTCCCCAGCCCCGACCTGTACCCCTTGCAGCGCCTGGCCCGCTCCATGGCCCGCACGGTGCGCGACATGGCGCCCCAGGCAGTGATCGCCGACATGACCGCCGGCAACCCCGACCTGCGCCGGCAGATCGCCCTGCGCTACATGATCAGCGGCGTGCACCTGGCCATGGAGGAGCTGGTGATCACCAACGGCGCCATGGAAGCGCTGAACCTGTGCCTGCAATCGGTGACCCAGCCCGGCGACCTGGTGGCCATTGAGTCGCCGGCCTTCTACGCCACCTTGCAGGTGCTGGAACGCTTGAAGCTCAAGGCGGTGGAGATCCCGGTGCACCCGCGCGAAGGCGTCAACCTGAGCGTGCTGGAAGACCGCCTGCAACGCCTGCCCATCAAGGCCTGCTGGTTCATGAGTAGCCTGCAGAACCCGCTGGGCGCCAGCCTGCCGGGGCCGGCCAAGGAGGCGCTGTACGGCCTGCTGCAGCGCCACCAGGTGCCGCTGATCGAGGACGACGTCTACAGCGAGCTGCATTACGGCCCGCAACCCCAGCAGCCGGTGAAGCGCCTGGACCGCGACGGGCTGGTGATGCACTGCGGCTCGTTTTCCAAAAGCCTGGCGCCTGGCTACCGGGTGGGCTGGGTGGCCGGCGGGCGCTTTGCCCAGGCGATCAGCCGGCTGAAGCTGATGACCACTATTTCGCCCTCGGTGCCGGCCCAGGCGGCCATTGCCGATTACCTGCAGCACGGCGGCTATGACCGCCACCTGCGCAAACTGCGGCACAACCTGGAGATGCAGCAGAGCGCCATGCTGGCCTCAGCGGCGCGGCATTTCCCCGAGCGCACCCGGGTGACCCGCCCCGACGGCGGCTATTTCCTGTGGTTCGAGTTTCCCGAGCAGGTGGACGCGCTGCAGCTGTTCCAATTGGCGTTGGCCCAGGGCATCAGCATCGCGCCGGGGCCGATCTTTTCCGCCACGCGCGGGTTCAGCCACTGTGCACGCTTGAACCATGGGCACCCCTGGGACAAGCGCAACGAGGATGCGATGGCGATACTGGGGCGGATCGTAGCGTCCTTCTGACACCCCGGACGCCGCGAATCCCCGTAGCAGCGGCCAAAGGCCGCGTCCCGCCCCCCCCCACGACGCCTCAGGCAAACAACTCACGGTCCTGGACCTTGCGCGCATCGCTGTAATCCTCCTGCCACCAGGCGCTTTCGCCGGCCTGCCGTGGCGGGCGCTGCAAGGTCAGGGCCTTGCGCGTGCCGGCGCTGGCGCTTTCCTGGGCCACGCGGAAGTGGTAGTGGTCCAGCAACCGCACGGCCTCCACCATGTAGGCCACGGCCACGCGGCGGTCGCGGATCAGCAGCAGGTTCTCGCCGTTGCTGCGGTCGGCGGCGTCGGCAAAATTGTAGGAGCCCATGTACACCCGCGCGCTAGGCTTGTCGAAATCGATGACCACGAACTTGTGGTGCAGGCGCACCCCGGCGCCACCGATCAGCCCGGTGGGCTCGGCCTGGAACGGCGCCGGGATGTTCTTGTTCAGCGCCGCCGCGTGCAGTATTGCGCTCTCACCGCCCGGCAGCAGCACGTCCAGGCCCTGCTGCATCTGCCGGTCGGAGATGCCGTAGACGAACACCTGGGGGTTGCCCGCCACCTGCTTGATCGCCGCCTGGATGGGGCCATTGGTCTGGTACAGGAAGGCCAGGGAGAACAGCAGGCTGGAGCCGGTGGTGGCGATGTCGCTGCCCACCCCGGCCAGGGCGGCATTGTCCAGGGCGTGGGGCGAGAACGTCACCTGGGCGTCGATGTTGTCCAGGCCCAGGCTGTGCCACTGGGCCGGCGGCTGGGCGCCGAACGCCTTGGCGGCGCTGCTGGCCCAGTATTGCGCGAACGCGGCCTGGAACAGGCCCAGCGCGGTCTGACCCTGCAGTACCAGGGCGTTGTTGGCCTGCACGTACAAGCCGCGCCAGCTGAAGTTGGTGGAACCGCACACCACGGTCTTCAGCGCCGTGCCGTCCAGCAGGATGACCTTGTTGTGCTGCAGACTGGCCATGTGCTGGCGCTTCACCGTGGCACCGGCCTGGGCCAGCCGCGCGGCGGCCAGGGTCTCGGCAGAGTCGGCGGCGCCGTGGTCGCTGCTGTCGTCGATGATGATCTGCAGGCGGCTGCCCAGTTTTTCCAGGCGCCCGACGACGTTGGGCTCGTTGAGGTCATAGGCAATCACCTGCAC
This sequence comes from Pseudomonas sp. GYB4201, assembly GCF_056312595.1. Lineage (NCBI taxonomy): Bacteria > Pseudomonadati > Pseudomonadota > Gammaproteobacteria > Pseudomonadales > Pseudomonadaceae > Pseudomonas > Pseudomonas sp. GYB4201. The sequence goes on from NZ_JBWGIG010000014.1 coordinate 103,811, forward strand.
CTTGGCGCCGCTGTCGGCCACGGCCTGGTCGAGCACCGCCAGGATCGCCTCGCGGGCCTCGAAGCCCATCCATTGGAGCGCGGCGCTGGCGTCGGGGTTGCTGGGCACGAAGTCCAGGCCGTCGTCGGCCTTGCGTGGCAGCAGCGTGGTCAGGTTGCGGTCGTCCTTGCCGTAGCGCTCCACGAACGCCTGGGACGACACGTAGCCGCGGGTGAAGGTGACGTTGAGCTGGCCCGGCCAGGTGTCGCGCTGCAGTTCGATGTCGCCACTCTGGGCCTCGCCGTAGCTGAGCTGGTCCTGGGCGTTCATGAACACCGGGGTGACCCGGTAGGTGAAGGCGCCGGCCAGTTCGGCGTTGCGCGGGAAGTGCACCCAGCGAAATTTCTGGATCGGCGACAGCAGGCTGGACAGCGCCGTGGTGGGCACGCTGCCGTCGGCGGTGGGGAACGTCAGGCGGTTGTTGAGGGCGTAGAAGCGGTCGCCGCCCGGCTCCTTGTACTCGATGCCGAAGCCGACGAAATCCGCCGGTGGCGGGCCGTTTTTCCAGTTCATCGCCAACAGCAGCATGCCTTCGCTGCGGTGCAGCTTGAGGCTGAACAGGGCGGCGTCATTGGCGCCGCTGACTTGAAAATCCGTGGGCATGGCCTGCGTTCCTTCGGCTGCGGGGCTTGAAGAGTGCCAGATTCATCTGGCGCGGCATAGCCGAGTGGTAATCTGCCCCTATCCCTCGACGAGTACCCCGCCATGCGCCACTGGCTCGCCCTGCTGTTCACCCTGCCCGCCCTCGCCCACGCCAGCCAGTGGCTGGCGGTGACGCCCGTGCCCGGCCAGGGCCGGTTGCATTACTACGCCTCGCAGGCGGCCAACCGCCAGGCGCGCTCGGCGCTGATCGTGGTGCATGGCTTTCATCATGATGCCAAGGCCACCTTCGACGCCGGCACCGCGGTGAGCCCGGATGGGCTGGTGATTGCGCCGTTGTTCGCGGCACGTTCAGGCAAATGCGGCGGCGATGAGCCAGAGCCCCAGCCTGGCGACCTGGTGTGGAGCTGCGGCGGCTGGGCCCAGGGCGAACCGGCGCTGGATGCGCCGCAGGTCACGGCGTTCAAGGCCATGGACGCACTGATCGCGCAGGTGCACCAGCAGTGGCCGCAGGTACAGTCCATTACCGTGGCAGGTTTTTCCGCAGGGGCGCAGCTGGTGCAGCATTACATCGGCTTCGCCGCGCCGCAGCCGGGCCTGCGCTTCGTGGTGGCAGACCCGGGTAGCTGGCTGTACTTCAGCGCCGCACGGCCCTTCCCGACCGCGGATTGCCCTGGGTTGAACCAGTGGAAATATGGCACCGACGCCCTGCCCGCCTGGCTGCCCAGGGATGCCGCCAGCGCACAGCGGCAGTACGCTGCGGCCGAGGTGCATTACCTGGCCGGCGGCCTGGACACCGGCACCGGCAAGGGCACCGCTTATTCAGTGCTGGACCGCTCCTGCGCAGCCCAGGCCCAGGGCCCGTACCGGCTGGAGCGCGCCCAGGCCTATGCCCGCAGCCAGCAGGCGCCGTTAGTGGTGGCGCCGGGTTGCGGGCATGACGTGAGCTGTGTGTTCGAATCGCCCCAGGCACGCCGAGTGCTGGTGCCCTGAGCCGCTGGCGCTTCAGCGGATACCGGGCACCCTGACCTCATCCTGCGCACATTGCATCTTGACCCCGCGCCCGCAGGAAACAAAGCCCAGGTCCTTGGACAGGCAGACCTTCACCTCGGCCAGTTGCGCACCGCTGCAGCGCACCACTACGCCATCGGCAGGCATGCCGGGGTTGGCCTGGCGGAACAGATCGACAATCTGCCGTGGCGCGAAGGCCTGGGCGCGTTCGGACGGCTGCAATGCAGCCGGCACCTTGACCCGGCCCAGCGCCTTGTCAGCGGTATCCAGGTACGCCGAGGCGTCCAGGCCGCTGCAGGTGCCGTGACGCTCCCATTCATGCGCCAGCAGCTGGCGGCTGGGGAACAGCGCAGCGCCCTGCTGTCGCTGCGCCGCCGTCAAGGGCGTGACCGGCGCGCAACGCTGCGGCCAGCCGCCGGCCTGGTACTGCGGCCACAGGCCATGCAGGACAAAACCATAGCCCTTGCCGCTGCACTGCTCGTTGTTGCCATGGGTGAGGCAGAAAGTCGGCGACCAGGACAGGCTCAACAGGTAGTAATCGAATACCCCGGCCTCGCCCCTGGACTGGGTGTTCTGCCGGGCCTGGGCGTTGCCGAGGGTGCACAGCAGCATCAATGCCACGACTGCAATCCGGGTCATGGGTGTTTCTCCGTTAGGTGTGCTGAAGTAAGGTCCACGTTAGAACAAGCCCATCTGCCCGCCAACCAGGGTGGCGAAATCGTCGTCCACGAACGGCAGGATGCCGTCCGCCACCGGCTGCAGCTGGCGGCTGATGTAGTGGTCGTAGTCGATGGCCGCGTCGATGGCTTCCAGCGGCTGCGGCCCCGCCAGGGTGATGACATAGCTGATCCAGCCGCCACGCTGGTACTGCAGCGGCCGGCCGTGGCGGGCGTTGTACTCGTCGGCCAGGCGCGCGGCGCGCACGTGGGGCGGCACGTTGCGCTCGTAGTCGTCCAGCGGCCGGCGCAGGCGCTTGCGGTACACCAGTTGGGCGTCCAGCTCGCCGGCCAGGGTGCGCTGCACCAGGTCGCGGACGTAGGCCTGGTAGGGCCGGTGATGGAAGATGCGCTCATAGAGTTCTTGCTGGAAGGCCCGGGCCAGCGGCGACCAGTCAGTGCGCACCACCTCCAGGCCCTTGTAGATCATTTCGTCGCTGCCGTCGGCGCGCCGCACCAGGCCGGCGTAGCGTTTCTTGCTGCCCTCCTCGGCGCCGCGAATGGTGGGCATGAGGAAGCGGCTGTAATGGGTTTCGAACTGCAGTTCCAGGGCGCTTTCCAGGCCGTATTCGGCCTGCAGGTGGCTGCGCCAGTACGCGTTGACGTGGGCCACCAGCGCCCGGCCGATGTCCGCCGCCTCTTGCTGGCCGTGGGCGCGCTTGAGCCAGACGAAGGTGGAGTCGGTGTCGCCATAGATCACTTCGTAGCCCTGGGCTTCGACCAGCTGGCGGGTGCGCTGCATGATCTGGTGGCCACGCAGGGTGATCGACGACGCCAGGCGCGGGTCGAAGAAGCGGCAGCCACTGGAGCCGAGCACGCCGTAGAAGGCGTTCATGATGATCTTCAGTGCCTGGGACAACGGCTGGTTGCCCTGGGCCTTCGCCGCCTCGCGGCCCTGCCACACGGTGCGCACGATGGACGGCAGGCAGTGGCGCGTGCGTGAGAAGCGCGCGCCGAGGAAACCGGGCACCGAGTGGGCGTCGTCGGGCTGGCGCAGGCCTTCTATCAACCCGATGGGGTCGATCAGGAAGCTGCGGATGATCGACGGGTACAGGCTCTTGTAGTCCAGCACCAGCACCGATTCGTACAGGCCCGGCCGCGAGTCCATGACGAAGCCGCCGGGGCTGGCCTGGGGCGGGCGCTCGCCCAGGTTGGGGGCGACGAAGCCCTGGCGGTGCATCAACGGCAGGTACAGGTGGGTGAACGCCGCCACCGAGCCGCCGCTCTGGTCGGCGGGCAGGCCGGTGACGGTCGCGCGTTCGAGCAGGAAGTCCATGATGCGGGTCTTGTCGAAGATGCCCAGCACCAGCTCGCAGTCCTTGAGGTTGTAGCGCGCCAGGGCCGGCTTGTCCTCGGCGAACAGACGGTTGATCTCGTCCATGCGCTGGTACGGCGTGGAAATATCCTTGCCCTCGCCCAGCAGCGTCTGGGCGACGTTTTCCAGGCTGAACGAGGGGAAACTCCAGGTGGCCTGGCGCAGCGCCTCGATGCCGTCGATGATCAGCCGCCCGGCGGCGCTGGCAAAGTAGTGCCCGTTGCCGCTGCCATGTTCGCGCCACAGCAGCTCGCCGCCGTTGCGCCCCAGGCGCAGTTGCACGCCGTGGCGCCGGGCCTGTTCGTGCAGCACGCGCAGGTCGAACTGCACCACGTTCCAGCCGATGATGGCGTCGGGGTCATGCTCGGCCATCCACTGGTTCAGGCATTCCAGCAGCTCAACCCGCGACGGGCAGTACTGCAGGTCGAAGTCCAGCCCGCTCGCGTCGCCGTTGGCCGGGCCCAGCATGTACACCTGGCGCTGGCCGCAGCCCTGCAGGCCAATGCAATACAGCTCGCCGTGCTCGGTGGTCTCGATGTCCAGCGACAGCAGTTTGAGGTTGGGGCGGTAGCCCGGCGCCGGCTTGAGCTGGGCGTCCAGCAGCAGGCCGCTGCCGTCGTCGCGCCCGGCGATGGTGGCCGGGGCGTTGATGAAGCGCTCCATCAGGTAGCGCTCGGGCGGGCGGATATCGGCTTCATAAACGTCGACATCGTTGCGCCGCAGGCTTTTTTCCAGGTCCAGCAGGTGGCGGTACTGCTGGCAGTACAGGCCCTGCACCGGGCGGCGGTGAAAGTCCTGCAGCCCCAGCGGCCGCAGCTCGGCGCCAGCCTGCGCGGCCACCAGCGCCTGGGCCCGTTCGGCGTGTTCGGCCGGCACGAAGGCCACCGCGGGCTGCACGGGCAGGCGCACCTGGCGGGGCCCAGCGTCGGTGGCGAGCCAGAACTCGACCTCCGTTCCCGCCGGCGTGTCGCGCCAATGGCGGGTCAGGATAAAACCTTGCTGGACATCCACTGCACTGACCTCGTCGAACCGCTGGATAAACATCCATTATACCTGCTTGCCCGACGATTTGACGCCGCGCCCGCCTTTGCCCAAGCTACGCCCCTTTCCACTCGTATTGCGGACACCCCCTGAGTGAAGACTTCAGCGATCAAATGGCCACGCCTGCTGCTGGCCGCCACCGGTGTGCTGGCGCTGCTGGCCGGCTGCGACTTCGGCAAGCCCAAGCCACCGCCACCCACCACCTACGTCAGTGTCGACTGGAGCGCCCTGCCGGCGGTCAGCGACGCCGACCTGATGGCCGGCTATACCGCCTGGAACTCGGCCTGCCAGCGCCTGGCCAAGGACGCCACCTGGGGCGCCACCTGCGCGGCCGCCGCCCAGGTGCCGGCACAACCGGCCGCCGTGCGCGCCTTCCTGCAGAACCAGTTGCAGGTCTACAGCCTGCGCTCGGGCCAGGACCAGGACCGCGGCCTGATCACCGGCTACTACGAGCCGGTGTACCCCGGCAGCCTGGCCCGCGACGACCAGCACACCGTGCCGGTGCTGGGCGTGCCCGACGACCTCATCGTGGTAGCGCTGGACAGCGTCTACCCCGAACTCAAGGGCAAGCGCCTGCGCGGGCGCCTGGACGGCCATGTGCTGCGCCCCTATGACGACGCTTCCGCCATTAACCAGAAACCGGTCAACGCGCCCACCCTGGCCTGGCTGACCAACCCCATGGACCTGCAATTCCTGCAGATCCAGGGCTCGGGGCGCATCCAGCTGGACAGCGGCCGCCAGCTGCGCATCGGTTATGCCGACCAGAACGGCTGGCCCTACAAGCCGGTGGGCCGCTGGCTGGTGGAACAGGGGCTGCTGAAGAAGGAAGAGGTCAGCATGGGCAAGATCCGCGACTGGGCCACCGCCAACCCGGCGCGGGTGCCGGAGCTGCTGGCCAGCAACCCCAGCTACGTGTTCTTCTCCACCCGCCCGGACAGCAACGAAGGCCCGCGCGGCTCGCTGAACGTGCCGCTGACCGCCGGCTACAGCGTGGCCATCGACCGCAAGGTGATCCCACTGGGCAGCCTGCTGTGGCTGAACACCACCAGCCCCGACGGCAAGACCATCGTACGCCCGGTGGCCGCCCAGGACACCGGCGGCGCCATCGCCGGCGAAGTGCGCGCGGACCTGTTCTGGGGCACCGGCGACAAGGCCGGCGAACTGGCGGGCAACATGAAGCAGCAGGGGCAGATCTGGCTGCTGTGGCCCAAGGGCGCGCAGCCGCCGAAGGTGCAATAGCCCGCGCCCGGTACGCAGATCGACCGTAGCCGCTGCCGATAGGCTGCGCTGGCCCGCCTCCTCACTGAAGATCTGCAGTGTACTCAGGGGCCAGCGCAGCCTATAGGCAGCGGCTACGGGAACTTCCTCACACAGTTGCTGCTACGCTGTGCGTATAACCAGAACCGCAGAGGCTGTGATGAAGACCGTTGCCGAATTACTCAAGCTCAAGGCCCAGCAGAATCAGCAGGTGCACACCATCGGCCCCGACCAGATGGTGGTCGAGGCCCTGCGCCTGATGGCCGAGAAAAACGTCGGCGCCCTGCCGGTGGTCAAGGATGGCGCCGTGGTGGGCATCGTCAGTGAACGCGACTACGCCCGCAAGGTGGTGCTGGAGGGGCGTTCGTCAGTAGGCACGCCGGTGCGCGACATCATGAGCGCCAAGGTGGTGACCGTGGACACCCACCAGAACATCGACGCCTGCATGAACATGATGACCGACGGCCACCTGCGCCACCTGCCGGTGGTGGTGGATGGCCAGCTGGTGGGGCTGCTGTCCATCGGTGACCTGGTCAAGGAGGCCATTGCCGAGCAGGCCGACCTGATCCGCCAGCTGGAGCAATATATTCGCGGCGAGTAGGCGCGCCCGCGCAGCCGCGCAGGTATACTGCGCGGCTCCCGGGGACGGCCCCGGACACTACCCTGCACGCCCCGGAGTTCCCGCATGTCTGTCGACCAACAAGCCCCTGCCCAAGCCCTGCCCGAAGACACCGGCAGCGACAGCCAGGCCGCCGTGCCGGCGTTCAGCTTCCCGTTCAAGCCCGGCGCCTTCGCCGCGGCGAAAAAAGCCGCCACCTACCCGGGCGCCGGCAAGTCCAACCACGACAAGACCCCGGGCCGCGCGCCCAACGGCACTCGCCGTTCGATGGGCAAGCGCTGACCGTCAGCGGTTGACGTCCACCACCACGCGCCCGCGCACGGTGCCGGCCATCAATTGATTGGCCACTTCCACCGCTTCACTCAAGCCGACTTCACGGCTGATCAGCGGCAATAGCTCGCGATCCAGGTCGCGGGCCAGGCGGTCCCAGGCCTCGACACGGTCGGCCTTGGGCCGCTTGACGCTGTCGATGCCCAGCAACGCCACCCCCCGCAGAATGAACGGCGCCACCGAGCCTGGGAAATCCATGCCCTGGGCCAGGCCGCAGGCCGCCACCGCGCCGTGGTAGCGGGTGGTGGCGCAGACGTTGGCCAGGGTGTGGCTGCCCACCGAGTCCACCGCCCCCGCCCAACGTTCCTTCGCCAGCGGTTTGCCCGGCGCCGACAGGCTGGCGCGGTCGATCACCTCGCTGGCACCCAGGCGCTTGAGGTAGTCGTGCTCGCTGGCGCGGCCGGTTGACGCCACCACCCGGTAGCCGAGCCTGGCCAGCAGGGCGATGGCGAAGCTGCCGACCCCGCCGTTGGCGCCGGTCACCAGCACCTCACCTTTGTCTGGCGTCACGCCATGGCGCTCCAGGGCCATCACGCACAGCATCGCCGTGTAGCCGGCGGTGCCGATGGCCATGGCCTCGGCCGGCGTGAAGCCCTTGGGCAACGGAATCAGCCAGTCGCCGTCCAGCCGCGCCTGCTGCGCCAGCCCGCCCCAATGCCCCTCGCCCACGCCCCAGCCATTGAGCAGCACCGCGTCGCCGGGCTTGAAATCGGCATGCTGGCTGCTTTGCACCGTGCCCACCAGGTCGATGCCCGGCACCATGGGGAAACTGCGCACCACCGGGCCCTGGCCGGTAATGGCCAGGCCGTCCTTGTAGTTGAGGGTGCTGTAGGCCACCGCGACGGTGACGTTGCCCGCAGGCAGCTGCGCCTCATCCAGCGCTTGCACGGCGGCGCGCTGGCCCTGCTCATCCTTCTCGATCACGATAGCGTTGAACATGGAGCTCTCCCTTATATAGACCGATTGTCTTTTAATGGCGCTGAAAAAGCCGGCAGTGCCGGCTTGATCAACCTCAGATCTGGAAAAACGCCGAGCGCAGGAAGCCGCTGACGAACACGCGCATGGGCTGCGCACTGCGTACCAGCCGGGCGCGCAACACCGCGCCTTCCCAACCGGTCCAGAAAAATGCCGCCAGCTCGTCGCAGTCGGCTTCCTTGGGCAGGTCGCCGGCGGCCTGGGCGGCCTTGAGGCAGGTGCTCAAACGCTGCTGCCAGTCCCGGAACACCGCGTCGATGGCCTCGCGGTAGCCTTCGGGCAGCACCGAGATTTCCTGGCCCAGGTTGCCTACCAGGCAACCACGGCGGTATTCGTGCTTGGCCATGCCCTTCTGCGCGTCCTCGGCAAACGCCAGCACGCGCTCCAGCGGCGCTACCGACTCGTCCAGCAGCCAGCGGTCGAGCTTGGCGGCGAAGTACTGCGCGTAGTTGTCGAGCAAGGCCCGGCCGAAGGCGTCCTTGCTGGCGAAGTAGTGATAGAACGAGCCCTTGGGCACCCCGACACGCTTGAGGATCATGTCGATGCCGGTGGCGCTGAAGCCTTGCTCGGTGAGGATTTCAGTACCGCAACGGACCAGCAGCTCGCGGGTGTCGTAATGCTCGCGAGGCACCTTGGGGGGGCGGCCGGGTCTGCGGGGGACGGGTGCTTGGGTTGGCGTAGTCATGAACACCGATATTAGACTGGCCGTCTCGATTGTCAACCATTGTCGAACGCGCCCCCGTAGCAGCTGCCGAAGGCTGCGTCCCGCCATCACTGGGGGGGTAGGCACTTATGGCGCTTCGCTATATATTCGCGAACATAACGAAAAATTCAAAAAAGGAGTTTCAGCATGTCCGTCAGCACCCCTCGCCTCGCCCTTCTCGGCCTGTTCGCCGCCCTGGCCTTCAACGCCCACGCCGATGAAGTGCAGGTGGCCGTGGCCGCCAACTTCACCGCACCCATCCAGGCCATCGCCAAGGGCTTTGAGGCCGACACCGGCCACAAGCTGGTCGCGGCCTACGGCGCCACCGGCCAGTTCTACACCCAGATCAAGAACGGCGCGCCGTTCGAGGTGTTCCTGGCCGCCGACGACACCACCCCGGCCAAGCTTGAAAGCGAAGGCGACACCGTCAAGGGCTCGCGCTTCACCTACGCCGTGGGCACCCTGGCGCTGTGGTCGGCCAAGGACGGCTACGTCGACGGCAAGGGCGAGGTGCTCAAGGCCAACCAGTACCAGCACCTGTCCATCGCCAACCCGAAAGCCGCGCCCTACGGCCTGGCCGCCACCCAGGTGCTGGACAAGCTGAAACTCACCGAGGCCACCAAGGCCAAGATCGTCGAAGGCCAGAACATCACCCAGGCCTACCAGTTCGTCTCCACCGGCAACGCCGAGCTGGGCTTCGTGGCGCTGTCGCAGATCTACAAGGACGGCAAGGTCACCAGCGGCTCGGCGTGGATCGTGCCGGCCAACCTGCATGACCCGATCAAGCAGGACGCGGTCATCCTCAACAAGGGCAAGGACAGCGCCGCCGCCAAGGCCCTGGTGCAGTACCTGAAAGGCCCGAAAGCCGCCGCCATCATCAAGTCCTACGGCTATGAGCTCTGATGCCACTGGATGCAAGTGACCTGTCGGCCATCTGGCTGACGGTCAAGCTGGCGTCGCTGACGACCCTGTTGCTGCTGGTGATCGGCACCCCGATCGCCTGGTGGCTGGCCCGCACCCGCTCGCGCCTGCGCGGGCCGGTGGGGGCCGTGGTAGCGCTGCCGCTGGTGCTGCCGCCCACGGTCATCGGTTTCTACCTGCTGCTGGCCATGGGGCCCAACGGTTTCATCGGCCATGCCACCCAGGCCCTGGGCCTGGGCACCCTGACCTTCAGCTTCGCCGGCCTGGTGATCGGCTCGGCCATCTATTCCCTGCCGTTCGTGGTGCAGCCGTTGCAAAACGCCTTCACCGCCATCGGCGACCGCCCCCTGGAAGTGGCCGCGACCCTGCGCGCCAGCCCCTGGGACTGCTTCTTCAGCGTGGTGGTGCCCCTGGCCCGCCCCGGCTTCGTCACCGCCAGCATCCTGGGTTTCGCCCACACCGTCGGTGAGTTCGGCGTGGTGCTGATGATCGGCGGCAACATCCCCGACAAGACCCGCGTGGTCTCGGTGCAGATCTACGACCACGTGGAAGCCATGGAGTACGCCCAGGCCCACTGGCTGGCCGGTGCCATGTTGGTCTTTTCGTTCCTGGTGCTGCTGGCCTTGTACGCCCGCGGCCACGCCAAAGCCCGCTGGAGTTGACCCGTGGCCGCCCCCCTGACCGCGCGCATTCGCCAGCGCTTCCCCGCCTTCACCCTGGACGTCGACCTGCAACTGCCCGGCCGCGGTGTCACCGCGCTGTTCGGCCAGTCCGGCTCGGGCAAGACCACCTGCCTGCGCTGCCTGGCCGGCCTTGAGCGCGCCGCCGACGCCTACATCGAAATCAACGGCCAGGTCTGGCAGGACAGCCAGCGCGGCCTGTTCCTGCCGCCGCACCAGCGCCCGTTGGGCTACGTGTTCCAGGAAGCCAGCCTATTCGCCCACCTCAACGTGCGGCGCAACCTGGAGTTTGGCTGGAAACGCATCGCCAACAGCCAGCGCAAGGTCGAGCTGGAGCAGGCCTGCGAGCTGCTGGGCATCGGCCACCTGCTGACGCGCATGCCTACCCACCTGTCCGGCGGCGAACGCCAGCGCGTGGGCATTGCCCGCGCGCTGCTGGCCAGCCCCGGCCTGCTGCTGATGGACGAGCCGCTGGCGGCGCTGGACAGCCAGCGCAAGGCCGAGATCCTGCCGTACCTGGAGCGCCTGCACGACGAACTGGACATCCCGGTGGTGTACGTCAGCCACGCCCAGGACGAAGTGGCGCGCCTGGCCGACCATCTGGTGCTGCTGGAGGCCGGCCAGGTACTGGCCAGCGGCCCCATCGCCCAGACCCTGGCACGCCTGGATTTGCCGCTGGCCCTGGGCGACGACGCCGGCGTCATCATCCACGGCCAGGTCCAGGCCCATGACCCCGCCTACCAGCTGCTCAGCCTGGCCCTGCCCAACACCGACCTGCACATTCGCGTGGCCCATGGCCCGCTGGCCCTGGGCAGCCCGCTGCGGGTCAAGGTGCAGGCCCGCGACGTCAGCCTGAGCCTGGACGGCCAGGGCCAGAGCAGCATCCTCAACCGCCTGCCAGTGACTGTCACCGGCCAGCGCGTAGCGGACAACAGCGCCCACGTGCTGGTGAGCCTGGACGCGGCAGGCACGCCGTTGCTCGCGCGGGTCACACGCTATTCCTGGGACCAGCTGGGGCTGGGCGTGGGCAGCGCAGTGTGGGCGCAGATCAAGGCGGTGGCAGTGTTGGCGTGAGTGGCGCAATCCCCGTAGCAGCGGCCGCAGGCCGCGTCCAATGGCGCCGCGTATCTCCCAAGATGTGCCGCGCCGTGGCCGGACGCAGCCTTCGGCAGCTGCTACAGGGGCGATCGCGTCGTCTGCATCGCGGCCAAGGCCGGCTCCTACCCCGCCCAGCCAACGCGGTTTCTGTAGCAGCGGCCGCAGGCCGCGTCCAATGGCGCCGCGTATCCCCCAAGGTGTACCGCGCCGTGGCCGGACGCAGCCTTCGGCAGCTGCTACAGGGGCGATCGCGTCGTCTGCATCGCGGCCAAGGCCGGCTCCTACCCCGCCCAGCCAACGCGGTTTCTGTAGCAGCGGCCGCAGGCCGCGTCCAATGGCGCCGCGTATCCCCCAAGGTGTACCGCGCCGTGGCCGGACGCAGCCTTCGGCAGCTGCTACAGGGGCGATCGCGTCGTCTGCATCGCGGCCAAGGCCGGCTCCTACCCCGCCCAGCCAACGCGGTTTCTGTAGCAGCGGCCGCAGGCCGCGTCCGAACGCACCGCGTAGGCCCAGCAATACTGCGTTGGGGCCGGACGCAGCCTTCGGCAGCTGCTACGTCTGCAACGCGGTTTGGTTACGTGAGGCCATCCACCCCCCTCAGATGACGAACCAGCACCCTGCCCTCCGGCCCCAGATGGAGGCCGAAGCGGGTCTGGGTGCCGCCCTTGAGTTGCACGCTCAGCCCGTACTCGAGATGACCAGGAAGGCGTTGGGGCAACAACTGGATTTCGATGGCCGCCAGGCGTGGCTCGTACTTGAGCAGGGTTGCGGCCATGTTGCCGATTAGCCCGTGGGCGGTGGCAGGCAGGCCTTGAAGAACAAGGCCCATGTCCGGCAGGCCATAATCGGGCAAGTGGCTGAGCGCCCCGGCACGGCTATTGAGGATGCGCTGCAGGTTGTCGAGCACTGACAGCGTCGCCTGGTCTTGCTCGGCGACAGCGTGCAAGTCCAATTCACCGTCGAAGTTCTGCAGCAATCGTTCATAAAGCGAAGCGCCCGAATCGCCCATGGGCTACTCCTTGTCCAGTGGGCGCAATCTCAAGCGGTTATCCCCCAGCTCGACCACGCGAGCCTGGTCGGGCAGCAGCTGGTCACGCCGCAGCGTGAGGCGCCAGGTGTGAAGGCGGTCGTCTGGCTCACGGAACAGCGCCACCAGCGCGACAAACTGCGTCTCTTTGGCCAAGGGCACATTCAGCTGCGCACCGCTGCCGGGCTTGAGCACCAGCGCGTGCTCATCCAGCAGATCGTCACGCAGCAGCGACTCACTGTCGGCCGCGATCGCGTCGTAGCTGGCCTTTTCCAGCGCCATGCGATCGCGCAATTGATACACGCGCACCTGGGTCGGCACCGACAGCGCGCGCATGTCGCGCCCCTCGGGGTTCATCGCCGTGCGGGCGTCGAGGTCCAGGCGCAGGGTCTTCACTTGTTTGTGGAAGATCGCCCGGGCGGTGGACGCCGTACCGTCGCTGACCGCCTGGGTCAGGCCACAGCCACCCAGCAGCGTGACGCAGCTGGCCAACAACAAACGGTTAAAAAGTGTACGCGACATGTTCGGTTGTCCTGTGGTGCGGGTTGGGGAGCAGGCCGTGGTAGCGGCCCAGGTTGATGGTCACGGGGGCTGGGTTGGTGCTGCCTAGTACGCAGGTCATGCCGAGCAACACGCCAGCACCGCCCAACAAGGGCGGAGGCAACAACGGCGGCGTGAGGGTCAGGCACAACCGGGCGGTACAGCGCCAGCCCAAGTACACCCGCAGCAGCACCAGCACGTCGGAATGCAGCGGTGCGCCTGGCAGCCAGCCGCGCGCCTCCTCCGGGTCTGGCGTGCACAGGGTCAGCAACAGCTGGCTATTGCCATCGAGGCCGATGCCGCCCAGTGGCGTACCTTCGGCCAGGCTCACCGGCTGGCTGCGAGCCAGCCTCCCAGGCCTTGCCAGCGCCACTTTCAAGGGCCAATGCGGCGTGACGAACACCTGCGTCTGCGGCGCCAGCAACGTCACCAGTGCGCGAATGCCTTCGGCGTTGCGGGTGGGCAGGCGCATCACCCCCAGCAGCGCCAGGAAGCGCGACACCGGCGTGGCGATGTGCCGGGCAGTGCCGGAATGCCAAGCCCGACCAGGCCCAGCAGGCATTGCGAGGTAGCATCGCTGCCGCCCGGCTCGAACGTGGCCGGGTACGAATACTTGCGCCAGATGCGGTAGAACTGGGTGAAGATCCGGTGGTTGAAGATATCCAGGAAGCCTTCCAGCGCCTCATGCCCTTCGCGCCGCTGGGCGATGTCATCCAGGTAGGCCGTGGGCAGTGGCGAGTCCACGCCATACAGCCCCAGCAGTCGTGTGCGCACGGTCGCCGGGTGTTGGCCGCCGGCCTCGATGGCCTTCAGTTCGCCGGCCGGGAAACCCATGCCGGGGTCAGGGCGAAAACGCACCGGGTCATCGCCAGGCCGCGCCGTGCTGCCCAGCGGCGGCCGCCCAGGCGCCGCGTGCTCCAGCCACTGGCAGAAGCGGTAGACGCTGGCTTCCGATACTCGCTCGCGCAGGACGTCAACCAGCGCCTCGACGCTCAACCGGGGATCCGCTGGCTGTGGTTTTCGCTCCATCGCAGGCACTCCCCGGTAGGTTGCAGGACCAGCGTCAGCTGGATGAACAGATGGATATCGGCGTACAGCGCAAAGAAACGGTTGAGCATTTCGCCGAACAGGCTGATATCGCCTTCGCCGCAAAAACCGTTGCTGTCCAGGGTCACTTCGATGTCCACGCCGCGGCGCAGGAAGCCCTTTTCAAACCGTTGGATCAACCGGTGCCTTACCTCGACGATGGCTTCCAGGCGCCGCCGATTCAGTTCGCTGCCGGTCCATTCGTACAACGCCAGGGTGCCGCGCAGCACCTCGGCGCTGTCCAGCATCGGCAGGAAGTTGGAACCCAGGTGGCTGAGCACCCGCCAATGAAAGCGGTCGCGGTTGGGCGGGTAACACGGCAAGGTCGGCGCGCACAGGTTGCGCACCTTGAACCCGGGGTGGGGAGCGTGCACGGCGGTATCGAGCAAGGTGCTCTGCAGGGCCTTGCGCGGCAGTTGGCCGTGGGTGCCGGTCAGGCGCAGGGACAGGCTTTCATTGTGGCTCAAGCGCGCCTGCTCGAAGTCTTCGCCGCCCAGCACCAGCCAGGTGTCGTGAAGGCCGTTGGCACCGCGTTTCAAACGGGTGTGGAAGTAGCGCTCCGGCGCCTGCTCGCGCAGCATGCCGCCCTTGTGGCGAAAGCTGCTGAAGGGCACGAACGCCTGGCGCTCGCCGTCCACCGTACTGCTCACCTCGTCCACCGAATAGATCTCGGTATGGCCGTCCTGCAGGCGCTTGGCACGCAGCAGGTAATCGGTCTGCAAGGGGTCCACCAGCAATGGGTCCGACTCCAGTTCGAACAGGTTGATCACGGGCACCGCGTGCAACCGCAGGTGCTCGCGGCTCAACGCCAGGTGCTGCGGCCAGGCCTGCTTGAGCTCCACCTCCAGCTCGAACCACGGCGCCTCCGGGGGCAAACGCACGTGCTGCAAGCCGCGCAGGGTGACGAACATGAACTTCTCGCGGAAGGTGAAATACTCCAGCAGCAGTTGGTAGCCACTGAAGGCGCTGTCCCCTTTGGGCCACAGGCGGTCGTCCTCGGCGAAGCCCTTGGCGGCGAACGTCATCGCCACCGCCTGCCGCGTCGGCAGGCCAGGCAAGCGCAGGTAGACGTCCCGGGCATTGAGGGTCAGGGCGTGGTGCAGGGCGGTGGCCAGTGCGGCATCGGCGTTCAGGTACAACGGCAGTTCCGCCAGGTTCATGGCTGCCCAGGCGGCCATGGCGCCGCGGGCAAACCGCAGGCACACCATCGAACGACCATCAGCGACCTGGGCCACCCGCAACGCTTCCAGCGTCAAGGGCCGCAAGGTCAGCGCCTGGGTGGTGGTGTAGCGGCAACGCGTGCGCTGTGGTCCCACGGGCTGCGACAGTACTTCGAAGCCCGAGGCGAGTGGCTCGCTGCGGCTCAGCTGCCCCAGGTCGGGCGCCAATTCCACGATCGAGAGCGAAGGAATGGTCCGCAGGTAATGGGGCCAGAGCAGGCTTACCAGCCCCTCGGTCAGTTCCGGCAGGTCATCGTCGAGCTTCTCGCGCAAGCGTCCCATCAGGAACGCAAAGCCTTCGAACAAGCGCTCCACGTACGGGTCCTGCGCGCCTGGCTTGTCCAGGTTGAGGTGGGCGGCGCGGTCCGGGAACGCGTCGGCAAACTCCTTGCCCGCCTCGCGCAGGTAGCGCATCTCGGCGTCAAAGTAATGCAGGGTCAGGTTATCCAGGCTCATGGCACGTCTCGTGTGTAAAGGGTCAACCGCACAGCACCGCGGCGCGGACGGGGTCGATGGCCACCAGCGAGGCCAGCAAGGCCTCCATGCGTCGTGCCAGGGCAGGCTTGTCGACGTCACTGCGCTGGGCTTTCATGCGCAGCAGCTTGAGCAACCGCGCCTTGGTCTCAAATACCAGCTGCGGCTCCCATTGAACCAAGAGCTGGCGCTGCGCCACCTGCTCCAGTTCGCCCAACAGGTGCACGGCCAGTTCGTGCTTGCCGTACTGCTCGGCTACCCGCGCCATCAGCAGGCGCAGCAACCAGCGCTCGCGCCCGCCGTGCGCCTCTGGCCGGGCGGCCAGCCACGCCAGGGCCAGCTCTACCCCCTGGCTTTCGGCCTGGGCCAAGGCCTCGTCCTGCAGGGCCAGGATGTCGTCCTGTACCGCCACGGGCGCCGCCGCCAGCCACTGGGCCGGACGGTTGCCACTAACCTGCTGGCTGATCCACTCGCGGGTGGTCTCATCGGCAAACGCGCTGCCGTCGCTCCACCGCAGTTGCTCCAGGCCCGGCAGGCGCTCGAGCAGCATGCCCAGGTCACGCTGGACGATCTGCGCCCAGGCGTCCCGGGGCGCCGGCTGCCTGGCCAGCGCCTGGCACAGGTACCATTGCAGGTCCAGCCAGAAGTGGTTGACGGCTTCGGCGTACACCCGCTCCACCAGCTCCAGCAGTTCGTCCCAGCGCTGCTGCACATACAGGCGCTTGAGTTGCACGCGATAATCGCCACGCGGAGCGGCGAGGCGCGTATTGCCATGGGTGTCTTCGGGGGGAGCCTGGTGCACGGTGTCCCAGCGCACGCTTTTCATCAGGCGGTGCGCCGCCAGCCAGCCCTGGGGTTGGTCACGCAGGTAGGTGGCCAAAGCGCGGGCGCTGTCCAGCAGGTCGCGGCCGGACTTTATCGCCACGGGCGCTGCCAACCCTCCTGCCCCGCCGGCCCCGGCGCTGTGCTGCGGCACCACGGCATCGACACCCCCGGAGCGCGCCAGGCGCGCCGACAGCGCGTCGTACAGCACGCCCAACTGCGGGCGCTCATCTTCTGGCCAAGCCAGCAGGCCATGTTCAAGCCACACCAACGCGGCCACCGTGCGCTCGGCCTCGGCCCTGACTACCTCGGGGTACAAGGACAGGCTGCCCAGCAGCTTGTCCGCCGCCAGCCACTCCAGGGCCAGCTTGCGGCTGGTGGGCCGCGCTGGCAGCAGCGCCGTGCCGAAGCGCTCCACCATGGCCGCCAGCAAGGCCAGGCCATCGGCCAGCCCCGCTTCACCGTCGCGTTGCAGGCGCGCCCACAGGTAATAAGTGGCCACCCGCAGGTCCTTGCACCTATGGGTCAAGAGCTTTTCCCCCAGGCAGATCACCTGCTCGGTATCGGCCCCGGACAGTTTGTTGACCTCCTCACGCAGGCACTGGAAATCATCGTCGTAACTGGGGTCGTCGCCAGTCGGCAACTGCTGGCTGACAGGCTGTAGCCAGGCGTCCCAACGACCGGCCTGTTCGCGCCCCAGGGCCAGCGCATCGCGGTCCCCCAGGCAAGTGGTACGCAATCCTTGCAGACTCATTCAACACCTCCAGTGGATGCCTGGCCGTTGTCCGCCAGGAAAATTCGCGACGGCAAACTGAAGCCGCGCAGCGTGAGCAGCGCCAGCGGCCCTGCGCCCAGTTCCGTGCGCAGGTGCCAGGTCAGCGGGATGCCGTCCGGAGCCTTCAGCACCAGGCGAAAGCGTGTGTCGCTGTCGTCCAGCGCCGTCACCTGGGCCTGCTCCAGCAGGCGGATCAGGCCCCAGGCGCCGTCGTAGGCACCGAACAGCCGTTCGCCGGTGGCAACGCTGGTCCAGCTCAGGCTGGCGCCGGGGTAGTCGCTGCCGCCGGGCCAGAGGAAGCGCTTCCAGCTTGGCTTCTGGTTGAAGTAATGCAGGCGTTCGCCGTTGAGGATGAAGGTGGTCTGCACCAGCTCGGGCAGCGCCTTGGCCTGCAGCGCGAAGCCCAGGCCCATGCCGCCGTCGGTGTAGAGCACGTCCGCCAGGTGGCCCAGGCGGTTGACCGCCGCCAGGAACGCCGGATTCACCCGCAGGCCCTGGCTGTGCCGCGGGTCGACGACCCAGCGGTTGCCCTCCTTGCGCAGCACGCCGCCCAGCTCCTGCTGCAGGAACTGGTCGATGCGCCCGGTGCCGGCGCGGATCATCTGCCCCAGCATCGGCAAGGAGGCGTCGCTGCCGGTGGCGGCGAACGGGTAGCGGCCGCTGAAGGCGCCATCCCAGTGCTCGACGATCGCCCGCTGCCACTGCGCATTGAGCGCTGCGGCGGAAGGTTGCAGCACCTGCTGCCAGGCCTGGGCCAGGGGTTTGACGAACAGGTTCTGGCCAAAGCCGCTCCATTGCCCGCCCAGGCTGGCGGCGATCAGGCTGCCGTACTCGCGGCTGTCGCCAAGGTCCAGGGTGCGGCCCTGGAACACCGACTGGGCCAGGGCCTGGGTCATCGCCTGGGGGTCGCTGGCGTCGTCGACCTGCTGGAGTTGCAGGCGCACGCGGGTGACGCGGGTGAGGTAGCTGTGCAGGCTCAGCGGGCTGTTGTCCTTGGCCAGCAGTTGCAGCAGCGGGGCGAAGGTGGCGTCCAGCGGGCCCGGCGGCATGGGCGTATCGATGGTTTGCTGCGCCGTGTTGATCAGCGCTTTGCCGCCGGTTCCGGCCTGGTAGGCCACGGTGGTGATCAGGGCCAGCAGCGGCGATTGCTGCGGGTCGCTGATCAGGGCGAGCTGGTCGACCGCCTCGCCCAGGTCCTTGGCCTGGCGCCAGCGCACGCTGTTGAGGAAGCTCAGCCAGGCGCTGCCGAAGTCCTTGAAGTAGCGGGCGGTGAGTCTGGCCTTGAGGGCTTCAGGGGACAGCTCGCTATCGACGTTCGAGTCCTGGTCACTGAGCACCCAATCGATTTTCGCCCTACGCGCCTCGGCAATGTCGTCGATGGCAGCCCGTATCTGCCCGTCCCACGCCTGGCGGGTAAAGATGCCCGGCACGCTGCGGGGCGCGCCAAACAGCGCCGACGCCTGGGTGTCGCCAAGCATCTGCGCCAGCGCCATCGGCGGGAAATGGTTGCCCGCGCGGTCCAGCACCTGCTGGTACAGGCTGGCCTCGGCGTTGCGCTGGCCCAGCTCGCCGAGCAGGATCTGCCGCACCTGGGCGATCAGGCGCGGGTTGGCGTCGATGCGCCATTCGGGATGGCTGGGGAGTTGCTGGAGGTAGAACGACCATTGGCCGGGCAGATCAGGCACGCGCTCAAGCAGCAGTTTTTCCAGGAACGCCGGATCGGCTTTTTCCGGGTGCGCGAGCATCAGGTAGGCCTTGAGCGGCTCGTAGGCGCCACCGGCCATCTCCGTGCGCGCCTGGCTGCCGGCGGGCTGCGCCACCAGGGTCCACAGCGTCTGCTCCAGGCTGGCCACGGCCTTGTCGCGCAGCAGCGCATGGGTAGCCTGCACGTAGCGCGGCCAGAGCATGTCGAGCAACGCCTGGCTGTGGCTCAGGCCAAAGCCCAGGTACCAGGGCTCGCCGTGGACGCGGCGGTATTCCAGGCGGTCTACCTCGCGGGTGAGGTCGCTGAGGCTTGTGAGATTGGTGATCGGCTGTTCTGCGACCTGCGCCAGATGCAGGGCCTGGTGGCGGTTTGTAATGAAGGACAGCAGCGTACCGGCGGCCATCACACCAATGGCGGCCAAGGTCGCCACGTACAGCACGCGCCGCACATGCCAGCCGCGCCGCCGCGGGCGAGTCTTGCGGTCCGCCAACAGCGCCGCCCAGGCGCCGTCGAGCTGCAGCAGGTGCTCGGTGCCCGGCACCGGCCCGTCGGTGCGGGCCAGGCTGAAGTGCAGGCCGCGCAGCGGCGTGCTGCGGGCAAACTCGGGCAGCAGCGGCGCCAGCGCCTGGGGCCAGTGGGCGGCGCCGTGGGTGTGCAGGTGGTGGCCGAGGTAAAAGAGGAAACAGTGAGTGCGGTGCACCTGGATATGGGCCATGCCTTGCTGGTTCAGGGGTTCGATCAGCTGTTGCAGGGCGGCGCCCAGGTCATCGTCCGGGGCCAGCAGGCAGCCTACCGGCTGGGCGGGTTCGAAAGGTTCGATCCAGGCCTGGGGGCAGACTTCCCAGAGGTACAGGGGCAACTGCCAGCCTAGGGCCTGGGACAAGTCGCGGAGGTAGCGGCTGCCGGCGCTCATGGCTTTGGGGTCTTGGCTTTGGGGGGTGGTGAGGGTCCAGAGGATGGCGTCGAGGGGGCGGGCGTGCAGCGCTTTTAGCAGCTTGATCTGCTCGTCGGGCTGGGTGCCGTTCAGACTGCCACCGCAGATCAGCACCGTGCCGTGGCCTTCCAGCCAGTGCTGGGTGGTGAGGCCGGGGGCGATGCTTTCGATCTGCTCGGCTTCGCCGACGACCAGGATCAGGCGGGCCTTGTGGCGCCAGAGGAGGCCGTAGTAGGTGCGTAGGTAGTCGACCAGTTCCGGGCGGCGCCGGGGTGCTGGAACCACGGGTTTGGCAGGCAACACAGGCGCAAAGACGCCCTGCACAAACTCGCGCACACCACACCGCAACACCAGCAAGACGCTGACCGCCAGGCTGAACAACACTAGCCAGCAGGCCAGCAGCTGGGCTGAAAGATCCTGCAGCGCTGGGCGACTGAGCGTGTCGGGAGCCCCCCACAGCCGCCATGCTACAGCTCCAACGGCAACCATTACGGTCACCAGCAGCGCGAGCAGCAATAGCGAGTGCCAGAGGTAATGCTTAGGCTCATCAATGCGTTGAATCATCGGTTTTTACCACTCCAAGCGCCAGGGTGTAGTGAGGGTCGTTGGCCAGCCAGGCGCACGGT
Organism: Pseudomonas sp. GYB4201; assembly: GCF_056312595.1. Classification (NCBI taxonomy): domain Bacteria; kingdom Pseudomonadati; phylum Pseudomonadota; class Gammaproteobacteria; order Pseudomonadales; family Pseudomonadaceae; genus Pseudomonas; species Pseudomonas sp. GYB4201. Next base: position 124,325 of record NZ_JBWGIG010000014.1, read on the forward strand.
GCCCCGTGCTGGGCCGCCTGTGACGCTGCCAGGGTCTGCGCAACCATGGCCGCGAGTTGCGGCAGTTCACCGAAATGGGTGTCCAGCAGCTCCGGCCGCTGATTCCAGTGCACGGCCTTGCGCAGCGCGGCCTGCACATGGGAGGACGCCACGCACACCGTCGGGGGCTCCGCCAGTTGCGCCTGCTGCAAGGCCCTGTCTGCGACGGCAGGCAGGGGCATGTGCTGCGATGCAAACCATTCACCTCGCAAAAACCGTACTCGGCCCTGAGGCGCGAACACCCACAACACGGCCGCCTCGCCAGCCGGCAGCACGTTGCCCTGCACCGGGGCCATCGACTCGCAGCCGGCGCAAAGAATGCGCACGTGCGCCGGTGCATGCTGCACCTGGTCGATAATCCCGTTCAGGGTGCGGATGCCGCACCAGGCTTCGGGCTGCTCCGGCAGCCTGACCTTCGGAAAGCTGGTCGCCATCTGGCGTTTAAACGCTCCCCAGGCTTCAACGCTGCCCTGCCAATAGCAGCCCAACAGCTCCAACTCCACCAGATCGGGCGCCTGCTCGCGCCACTGCAGCACCAGCAGGCTGGCCAACGCCTGCTCGCGTTCGTCGCTGCCCTGCCCCATCACTGGCAACACCCGCAGTGCCGGACCGGCGCCGCCGTCCTCGGCTGACGGAGAGCTGGCCGTGGGGTCGAATAACCGGTGCAGGTGCGCAGGCGCGCTGCACCCCGGCCCCAACAGCACCGCCGCCACCAACGCAGCGTGTTGCCGATGCCCCCGCCACCATTCTCGGGTCATTTGCTCGATTTCATGGTCATAACAGTCGGCGATATGCCGATTGAGCCGGAAGCGCATCACCCGCAGCAGCAGGGCCAGCGTCCACAGCAACGCAGCCAGGGCGCCCCCGAGTATCATTTGCCAGGCTTCCAACACCGGGTGCAGCAGCGCACCGAGACTCATCGCCATCACCATCAGCACCGCCCCCGCCGTCAACCAGGGGCCGTACACAGGCGCAGACGCCAACGGGTATGGGCGGAACTCCGGCAGCGGCTTCATGACTCCACCCACGTGTCGGGCATCGAACTTTCCAGGGTACAACCACAAGCACAGCGGTGGCCGTGCAACGCCACAGGCTGGCCATCGGCCTCCATCAAGTCACTGCCCTCGCTGATATGGGTGAGGCCATGAAAATTGCAACGCACCCGATCACCCCGGCAGGCAATCGGTTGGTCATGGCAAAGGTAGTGCCCATCCAGCACCTCGCCACCATGCTCACGGAGACTGTCGCCTTGACGAACAACTGCTCTCATTCGGCGGCCTCCTGCACGGGTGATGGACAGGACGTGGGGACCGGCAAATGCAGCGGCGCCTTGATGGGGTAATTGGGGCTTCCGTAGCGCAAGCACGACGTGGTGACCTGGAGTTCATCGCAGGGGAGGAAGTGGACGGTGATGCCGCATTGTTTTTGGTTGGTGTAATTCGGAACGTCAACCTCCCGGCTATGCAGCCGCTTCTTGTCCCTGATTTTCTCAGCCCATTTCTCATATTTGGCCCTATCAGCAAATCCAGGAAAACCATCGGGATATGCTTCACCCGTTTCCCAATCAACACGCACAACCATTCCAGGCTGCCACTGCGGCGGCGCAACGTAGCAACACCCTCCGCCACCGCCTTGGTACGGGCCAATGACGTCAATGGCTGAGCGGCCATCCACACTGAACCGGTTGATGGCCCAGTGCGTGTGATTGATGCCGCCAATCAATGCTGCATTGGCCGCGGGCATGAACAGCGTCAGGCACAATCCTGCGGCCGGCAGGTTTAACGGTCGAGCGTTGAACATGGTGGAACTCCCTGGTCCGATTGATGGATAACTGCGGTCAAACAGGTGCATCGCTGACGTCTGTGCCGGCGGTGTAGAATTCTTCCCACAGGGCATCGAGCGCCTGATTGATGTGAGCCAGGCGCCCGGCATCCATGATCGATTCCCGGGACTCTGCCGCCATGGCCAGCAGCGCAGGCTCGTGCTCCAGCAACTGTGCGAAGGCCTGGCGCCGCGCGTCGCCGAAAAACACCATCCGTTCACGGAAATAGCTGCCCCGCGGTTCGCGGCCCTGGTTGTAGAGAAACCACGCCCGCGAGTCGTGCACCTGGTCGTCGAATAGCCCTCGAAGAAGCCCGGTGGGCTGCTCGGCATTGCGCTGTTCGTCGGTCCATTCGGGTCTTGCCCGCCACTCGGGATAGGCCGACGGCCCCGGGCGAGGGAACAGTTGGGGCAGTTTGGCAAGCCCCTCGCGCCGCATGCCCAGTGCCTGGGCCTGCGCGTCGCGGGGCAGGAGATACAACAGCACCCAGGTGGAATACTTCGGCAGGATCTTGCGCTGCAGCGATGTGCTCAGCGGGTCGGGGTCTTCATGGGCGGCGCGGAACTCCTCGGCGGCTTCGCGCAGCTGCGTCTGGGCGATATCGGGATCGAAATCCTTCACCCCGGCAGGCAGCAACTGTTTCGGATAACGTGGGTCGCGCTCGCGGGCCCTTTGCTCCAAGCGCAGCTTTTCGACATCGGCCTGCTCCTTGTCGCGCGCAGCTTCGGCGGCGCTGCGCGTGGACAGCTCGGCCTGGGTATCGGTGGCGTTGAGGTAGAACGGGGTGGTCTTGTAGCTGCCCAAGGCATAGCGGCCGATGCGCCAGGCGGTGAGCCAGGTCATCTGGATGGTCAGGGCGGTTTCCAGGGAGGTGCTGGTGGGGATGGGGGTGTACGGGGTGGCAGCGGTGGTCGGCTGGGGTTTCAGGCCGAGGGTTGTTTCGCGCCAAGCGTTGAAGCGTTCTACCAACTGTTGGTCGACCCTGAACTCCTCAACCAGGTCAAAGCTGAGAGCTCTCCAAAATTGACTCCTCTCACTCTCTGGCAATTTTTCTTTGAGTGTTTTGAGTGGTGCGCCGAGGTTGAAAGCATCCGCGTATAAGTCATTCAGAACAATTTGAGAAAGTAAGAGCCCGTCATCAAATCCGCTGGCCTTACCTTGATCCCCAGGCCGATATCCTCCCCCCACATCCGAATGCACCCCCGGATAAATAACCTCCTCACAATTGGCCGGGTAACTACCATCCTCCTTTCGAATAGAGTCCACCGGAAAGCACAACCGTTGTTCATGCCCGGCCACCAGGTGCAGGCACCGCTTCACCAACCCGCTGGTCGGCAACGGCTGGGTGCGGTCAGCCCAGGCAGAATGCCCGCTGCTCAGGGGCGCAATGTCCGCCAGCCCCACGGAGGCCACGGTATCCAGGATGCCCAGGTATTCAACGCTGACTGGCAACTGCAGATCATCCAACGCCAAGTACGGTTTGGATTGCATCAGTTCGTCCAGCCAGGTCACGAAAGCCCGCGCCGACGCCGCGCCCCGGGAAAACCCATAGACGAAAAGTTTCAGCCCCAGCAGCCTGGGCTGCCCCGGGCTGGGCTGCTGCAAGGCAATGCGCAGCGGTTTCTCCAGTGCCTTGAGTTGCTTGCGAAACTCCGCTGCGCGCGCATGCATACCCTGCTTCCGGGTGCCACCCGCGATGGACCACATGGCTTTTACCGCGGCCAGGTGCGCGGCATTATCAAGCGGCTCCAGGTTCATCGTACGGCGCAGGGCATCGATCAACATCAGCAAGGCCCAGTTGATTCGTCCGTCTCCGAAGGCCCCGAATGCCATGCCAAATAGCGTGAAGTCCAGGTCCTCGATTTCCGGAAACGGTGTGCCGACACCAGGCATGTAATATTTGAAATATTCGTTGTTGCCTGCCCCACCAACGTCGGTCAAGCGCTTGTCCTTGCTGACCCCTCCCGCGTATCCGTCGCCGATAGTCGCTCGAAACAGACGGGCAATGTTCGTTGGGTGCGCAGGATCGGATTCGAACAGATCATGGTTCAAATTGTTGCCGGTCCCATCAAAGAACAGGCTGATGTGCAGGCTTTTACAACACGTCAGCGGCAGACGACGCCCTGCCGCAACGCATCGTTCACTATGAAACTCGCGCACCTCGCGGCCTTGGCGTTCGAGGTTCTGCTGTACCTGCCATTCATCATTCGGCAAGCGCCCCTGAAGCGGAAACTGTGGTGGATACCAGATGGGAGAGGCATTTATTTTGGACATGATTGCGGCTCCGGCAAATGCAACGGTGTTTTGATGGGGTATTGGGGGCTGCCGTAGGCGTAGCAGGAGGTGGTCACCTCAAGTTCATCACAGGGGAGAAAATGCACAGTAATTCCGCATTGTTTCTGGCCAGAGTAATCAGGTATCAGCACTGCTTTGGAATGATGGCGCCTTTGAGCTTTTATCTCTTTTTCCCAGGCCAAGAACTTTGGCCAATCCAGAGTTCCTGGAAAGCCTTCCGAACTCCCCGCGCCTGTCTCCCAATCAACCTGCACCGTCATCCCCGGCTGCCACTCGGGCGGAGCAACGTAGCAACAACCGCCCCCACCACCTTGATACGGGCCCACGCTATCGATACCTGACCGCCCATCAACACTGAACCGGTTGATCGCCCAATGCGTGTGGTTAATTGCGCCGATCGTGGCCGCCTCCGTGGCGAAGACGGTTAGCGGACCGGCCAGCAGAAATAGCGTCGTCTTCAGTGAACGCCATGGAATCGTCTTGGACAGACGAGCTGTTACTCCGGACATGACTGAGGCTCCGGCAAATGCAGCGGCGTTTTTATGGGGTATTCAGGACTGCCAAAGGCAAAGCAGGAAGTGGTCACTTCCAGTTCATCACAAGGGAGGAAATGCACGGTGATGCCGCATTGGTCTTGGCCGTTGTAATCCGGTAGAACAACCTCTGCAGAATGCACCCGCGTTTGTGCGTCAATTTCCTTTAGCCATGCGTGATATTTTTCTCGATCGGCAAAACCTGGAAAGCCTTCGGAGTTACCTACACCCGTCTCCCAATCAACCCGTACCGTTATCCCCGGCCGCCACTGCGCAGGCGCGACATAACAACACCCACCCCCGCCCCCTTGATACGGCCCAATAACGTCGATGCCTGGCTGACCATCAACACTGAAGCGATTAATCGCCCAATACGTGTGATTGACCGCCTCGATCAGCCCGGCGCTGGCCCCGCCTGCGGTCAACAGCACCATGGCGCCAAGCACGCCAATCTGCCACGCCCTGCCCCTGAACCACCGTTTGAAACCGCGAACTCCGCTCATGAAGCCCCCCCGTTTCGCTCTGCCTGCAGCTTGGCGAGCACAAAGGCTTCACGCTCGATATCGCCAATCAAGCCTGCCTCGGTGGCCTGGAGCATGGCGAGGTAGCACGCGTGGAAACGCTGCTGCGCTGGCGACTGCCCCCCTGTTGGCACTGGCACGCGCTTGAGCAGTGCCGTGGCGTCGCTGGCACACCCCAGACTGTCCACCTGGTTGTCTGTTAGCTCCAACACGCAAAACTCATCCGCTGCCACCGGTGCGTCATGGATGCCCACTTGGCGCTGGGGCTGGCCGTCGCGGTCCAGCCAGCTCCAGAACACCGCCGGGCGCAGCAGTACTTGTTGTTGGTCGGGTGCCAGGACGTGGCTGAACAGCAACGGAAACAGACGCGGGTCGTAGTAGCGCAGCAATCCCAGGTAACCGCCGTTGCGTGCCTCCAGGCAGCGTCCCAGGTAATCGGCCAGTGCCGGAAATGGCCAATGGGACGCCAGCACAAGGATCTGCGATTCAACCTTCACGTTGCGCAGCAGGCCCGCGAACCACTGCCGCTGCAACGGGTTCGCCAGATCAATGCGCAACAGCAAGGGGGCAATGTGCTCGGCACCGGCCTCAGGCAACTCCGCGAACAGTGAGCGCCATGGCAGCGGTGGTTCCACGGCCTTTGCGCTGGGCAGCACGGAGGCTGGACTGCCGGCCTGATCGACGATGACGTCCAGGCAGCAGGTTTGTGCTTGCTGGCAGGAACGCACCAGTAAAGCGAGCCAGGCATCGAGCGTCGAGGGCATCATGTGCGCACCTCCCGCAGCATGAACCCTTGCGCTTCGGCGTGGGCTCGCAGTTGGCATTCGATGCACACGGAACTGGGCAGCACTGGCAGCGCGAAGTCCTGGCCGGCCGCCCCGAACAGGCGGTGTTTACCCTTGAAGGTGATGTAGTTGGGCCCGTGAATCTGAATTTCGCCATCCGCGGCAATGCGGATATATCCACCCCCACACCCCAACGTAATCCCGTTCTTCGCCGTCAACTGCACATGCCCCTGCACTGACTGCACGGTGATGTCCCGCTGGGCGATCAGCTTGAGGACATCGCCGTGGGATTCGATTTCCAGCGGCCCCTTGCCCGACACCAGGCGCATGCCCTGCTGCTGCGCCAGCAGCGACGTGCCTTGGGTCGAGTGAAGATTGAGGTGCTGCTCGGCAGCCAGGTTGATGCTGGCGCTGCTCTGCAGATGCAGGTCGTCGCCGCTCTTGAGCAGCAGGCTGGCGGGCGTCACCGCGCCGATGCCGTTGGGTGCGCTGAGCACGATGGCCGGGGCCTGCAGGCCCTTGGCGTCGGCCTGCAACTGGCGCAGGCCGTCGCTGCTGGGCGGTGGGCTATGGTGGGCCTGGGCGGTGGCCTGGGCGTCGGTGATCTGTTGCAGGGCGCTACGCAGCAGGCCGATGGCTGACGCCATCTCCAACACCTTCCCCTGCGCCTTCCCCTGCTCATCCGCACTGATCAACACCCCCTTCCCCGCCCGCAGCGCCCCATGCGCGTCGGTGCGCAGCTCGAAGCCGCCGCCACGCACCTTCTGCTGCGCGTCCACCACATGCCCCAGGTTCAGCTGGCTCTTGCCACCAAACTCGCTGGCCAGCTTCACGTGCTCCTGGCCGCGGGTGTCGTCCATGCGCAGTTTGTTGTTGGCCGGGGTGCGCAGCACGTTGCGTTTGTGGTTGCGCAGGGTGACCGGGTCGGGGTGTTCGCTGTCGTGCAGGGCGTGGGCGATGTAGGGGCGGTCGGGGTCGCCGTGTTCGAAGGCGATGGCCACTTCGGTGCCGGGTATCAGCGGCAGGTGCAGGCCGTGGGTGGCGCCGGCGTAGGGCCGGGCCAGGCGCAGCCACAGGCTTTCCCGGCCCAGGGGCCAGGTGTGGCGGTCGAACAGGAAGTTGACGCTGTAGCGGCCCTCGAGGTCGATGTGGCTGTAGGGGTCGTTGGCCTTGTAGCTGGTGACGCGCGCGGCGACGGTGCCGGCCATGATGGGCTTGGGCTGCAGCGGCGGGCGGAAGCTGCCGGCCTCGATGTAGGGGATGGCCTGGAAGTGGGCGATGTAGCTGCTGTCGCGGGCGGCGCTGGCGCGCAGTTCGGTGATGACGATGCGCGGCTTGAACGCCTGCGGCGCGTCGCCGTTGATGGTCAGCACCTGCCGGGGCCCCAGGGTCGGGCTGCTGGTGGTGCCGCTCAGGCAGGCCTGCTGGGTGAGGTAGCGCTCGTGGTGCATGCGCGCGTAGAAGATACCGGTTTCGGCGGGCAGGTCGTCGTCGTAGACGTGGCGGTTGCCAAGGGTGTCGTAGGGGTCGCCGAAGTGGTAGGCCTCGCCGTAGGTGGTGCGGGTGGTGGCGCGGGTCTGGTCGACCTCGGCGTCGAGCAAGGCGCGGACGTCGCGGTGGCGGTAGGTGCGCACGTCGATGTGCTGCTCCACCACCTGGTGGCGGCTTTGCAGGGCCCAGACGCTGTCCTCGCCGCTGTTGGCCAGGCCGGACGGCGGGGTGTACGGCAGTTCGACGCCAAACTGGTAGCCGCGGCGGTGGTCGTGGAACTCCAGCACGGTGATGTCGACGCGCACGTCGTCGAAGAAGCAGTACCAGATGCCCACTTCGGCCAGCAGCCGCTCGATGAACGCCAGGTCGCTTTCGCCGAACTGCATGACCTGCTCGCGGCGGGGAAACTCGCGCACCATCTGGGTGTGGAATTCATAGCCTTCAAAGTCGTGGCGACGCAGGACGCTCTCGACAATCTCCGGCACGCTCTGCTGCTGGTAGATGCGGTACTGCTTGCCGCGCGCCAGCAGCGCCAGCTTGGGTTGCAGGGTGATTTCGTAGCGCGCCTCGTCGCGCGAGCCGGACAGGCGCCGGAAGCTGGTGACCACCCCGCGCAGGCTGCGCAGCGGCTTGGCCGGCGGCACCACGTGGCCGCGGTACAGGGGCTTGGTCGGCAGCGGGAACAGGCGGAACGTGGCGCCGCGGCGCAGCACGTGTTCGGCGGTGATGTCCTGGGCCGTGCTGGTGAATTCGATGCGGTAGGTGAAGCACTGGCTCAGGCGCTCTTCACCTTCGAAGGCCAGCACGTCGAGGGGCGCCTCCAGTTGGCTGATGCTGAGGCGGTGGCGGGTGTGGTCGAAGAGGATGCGGGGGGCTTCAGCCATGGTCAGGCCTCCTGGGGGGCAGTGTCGTGGAACTGCAGGGTGATGCCGTCGACGTCGCAGTGACCCAGGGTGACGGCGCGGGGAAGTTGACCAACGGCCTGGCGTTGCAACAGTTGCTGGCTGAGCACCGGCAGGATCTGTTGGTGCAACAGGCTGTCGATGTTGCGGGCGCCGCTGTCGGGCAGCAGGCAGGCGGCAACCAGGGCGTCGACCAGGGCCGGTTCGATCTGGCAGGCGAGGCCATAGTGGCGATGCAGGCGCTCGGCGACCTTGGCCAGTTTGAGGCTGACGATGCGCGCGAGCGCCGGCGCCGTCAGCGGCCGGTACACCAGGGTCTGGAAGCGAGCCAGCAGCGCCGGCTGGAAGTGCTCCCGCAGGCAGGGGCGCAGCAGGGCCTGCAGGTTGCTGTCGTCGGCGTCGGGCTGCTGCTCCAGCAGCGCTTGCAAGCGGTCGCTGCCCAGGTTGGAGGTCATGACGATGACCGTGTTGCGAAAGTCGATTTCGCGGCCTTCACCGTCGCGCATGAAGCCGCGGTCGAACACCTGGTAGAACAGATTGATCACGTCGCGATGGGCCTTTTCCACCTCGTCGAGCAGCACCACGCTGTAGGGACGCTGGCGCACGGCCTCGGTCAGCACCCCGCCCTGGCCATAGCCGACATAGCCAGGCGGCGCGCCCTTGAGCTGACTGACGGTGTGGGCTTCCTGGTACTCGGAGAGGTTGAGGGTGACCAGGGACCTTTCGCCACCAAACAGGCAGTCCGCCAACGCCAGGGCCGTCTCGGTCTTGCCCACGCCACTGCTGCCCACCAGCAGGAACACGCCCAGCGGCGCGTGCTCTGAAGCAAGGCCGGTCCTGGCGGCGCGCAGGCGTTGAGCCAGGGCGGCCAGGGCCCGGTCCTGGCCGATGACGCGTTCGGCCAGCTGTTGTTCCAGCGCCAGCAGGCTTGCCTGCTCGTCCTTGAGCAGGCTGCCCAGGGGAATGCCGGTCCAGTCGGCGATGACTTCGGCGACGTTGCGGGCGCCGACGTCCAGTGACACCAGCGGCTGCTGCCCCTGGGCTGCCTGTAACTGTCCGAGCAAGGCGGCGCAACCACCGGCGCTCGCGGGGTGCTGGCGGGCGGCAAGCAGTTGCGTGGCCAGGGCACGCTCCTGGCGATACTGGTCTTCCAGCGCCTGCAACCTGTGCAGCAGCTCGGCATCGTGCGCACCCAGGGCGGCCAGCGCTGCGGCGATGCACAGGCCCTGTAGCTGCGCATCCTCCTCCAGGGCCTGACGCTCCAGCGCCAACGCCTGGCGCTGCGCCTTGAGGGACAGCAGTGCCGGGGGCTGGCAGTCCAGGCTCATGCGCACCCGGGCACTGGCGGTGTCGAGCAGGTCGACTGCCTTGTCCGGTAGCTGCCGCCCGGCAAGGTAGCGACGGGACAGGGCAACCGCAGCCTGCACCGCTTCGTCGAGGATATGCACGCCGTGGTACTGCGCGTAGCGCGCCTTGAGGCCACGCAGCATCAGGTTTGCGCCTGCGTCATCGGGCTCATCGACGGCCACCCGCTGGAAGCGCCGTTCCAGCGCTGCATCGCGCTCCAGGTACTGTTTGTACTCCGACCAGGTGGTGGCAGCGATGGTGCGCAGTTCGCCACGGGCCAGGGCGGGCTTCAGCAAGTTGGCGGCATCGGCGCCACCGGCCTGGTTGCCGGCACCGATCAACGTGTGAGCCTCATCGATGAACAGCAGCGTCGGCGGCACTGATTGTTTGACGGCCGCGATGATCTGCTTCAAGCGCTGCTCGAACGCCCCCTTCACCCCTGCCCCTGCCTGCAGCAGGCCAAGGTCGAGGCTGCGGATGCTGACCGCTTTCAGCGCATCGGGCACGTTGCCCTCGGCGATACGCAGGGCCAGCCCCTCGACCAGGGCGGTCTTGCCGACACCGGGCTCGCCTACCAGCAGTGGGTTGTTCTTGCGCCGACGGCTGAGAATGTCGATGACCTGGCGAATTTCACTGTCACGGCCCAGCACCGGGTCGATCCTGCCCGCGCGTGCGTCGGCAGTCAGGTCGTGGGTGAAACGCTCGAGGGCGTCCTGCGACGGTGTGTCGGCGGGCAACGAGGTCATGGTCTCGACGGGCGGCGCCTGGCGTTCCTCCGACTGATCCAGCAGTGAACCCAAGCGTTCCAATTGCGCTTCGCCGAGGCTGAGCAACGGCCAGGTCGCGTCGCAGGCCAGCAGTTCAGGGCGCTGCAACAGCGCACCCAGCAGGTGCACCGACCGCACGTATTCGCTGCCTGCCTCCAGCGACGCGCGCAGCCAGGCCTGCTCGATGAGCTGCTCGAGCCTGTGACACAGCTGCGGCTTGCCACGCAAACTGCGGGGCAGGCTGTCGAAATGATCGAGCAAGCCACGCCACAGCGCGTCCATGTCCCAGTCATGGCGCCGGACGATCAAGGGCAGGTCGCCCTCCCCCTGTTCCAGCAGTTTGAGCAACCAGTGCTCGATACTGATATGCCCATGGCCGCGGCTCTGGCACAGCGATGCCGCCGAACTCAGGGCCTGGGCGCAATACGGGTTGAGACGGCGAAGCAAACGGCTGGTGGTCGGTACCATTGGTACGTCCTTGTCGAGAAGTTTGGCGAGACACGATGTGCTTGGCTGAGCGCCCGCAAACGGACGCTCAACCCTGCACACCAGGGGCTGCTGCGGGTCAGCCGGTCTGACGCTCACTCCAGGCATCGGTGTGGATGATGTTGCCGTCCACGTAGGTCCAGGTGATCTTCTCGTACCGCAACTCGATCTCTTCCAGGTGGTTGTGCTTCTCCTTGGCGGGGTCCTTCACGTCGTGCATCTTGGGCGCCACCTGCACCACCTTGACGTTCTCCAGGGTGGCGTTGAAGTACTCCACTTCCTGGCCGGCATCGTCGATGCGGTACCACTTGAACTCGGCACTTTTCAGGGTCTGGCCGGTGCTGACCGCCTTGTAGAGGTACGGGCTGCTGGCATCGATTTCCTTGGTGAACAGGAAGGGCGTGTGGATACGCGCGCCCGTCAGCTTGCCGGTGTTGTTGTCGGTGGGGATGTAAACCTTGTGGTCCTGGGCGATCACTTCGATGCTGCCTTCGCGATCCTTTACATCCACGGAACCCTTGAGGTCCGCGCCGCCGTCATCTTTCAGCCACAGGTAAACGGGAATTGCCATGTGAAGCTCCTTCTCAAAATGTCGCGACATGCGACTGGGTTTGCAGGCCTGATGTGGATGCCAGCCGGGCACATGCCCCGGCTTCCGGCACCAGGCGAATATCGACGCGCCGGTTGGCGGAGCGTCCGTGTTCGGTGTCATTGCTGGCGATGGGCTGGCTGGCGCCGAAGCCTTGTATGGCGAAACAGCTGTCCGGCAGGCTGCCCATGGCCTTCATCCAGTCGCGCACCGCTGCCGCTCGCGCCCGGGACAGCGACAGGTTGGTGTCCGCGCTGCCCGAGGCGTCGGTGTGCCCGGCGATGACGATCAGCCAGCCGGGCTGGGCCTTGATGCCCAGCAGGGCATTGACCAGCACCTGGGTTGAGTCGGGCTTGAGCTGGGCGCTGCCGCTGTTGAACAACGACAGGCTGTCCAGCCGCACCGGGCCAACGGCAAGCTGCGGGTGCTGGCCATTGACCACGGCATGCACCGGCAGGCGCAGGGGCTCGCCGTGATACAGGCCCAGCCCCAGCGCCCAGGGCGCGCCGTGACGGAAATAGCGGTCCAGCCGCGCAGCATCCTGGCGCAAGGTAGCCAGCGCCTGTTCCTGGGCCTGACTCGCCGGTTTGCCTGGCAAGGTGTGGGCGGCCGCGTCGTAGCGCCGCAGGTCGTCGGTGACCTGCCTTGCCAGCAGGCTGTTCTGCCAAGCCGAACTGCCCAGCGCGACAGCGCTGGCGAGGGTGAACATCCACACCGCCAGGGCCGCTGCGCGATGCTGCGCAGCGGTTGACGAGGTAACAGGTAGCAGGTGCAACAACGGATCGGGGAACGGCAAGGCCAGTCCCTCGGTTGCCGGCGCACCGTTCTTCAGCCCCGCCCTGGCCTGCAGCCACTGCTGCCAGAGGTTGGCGGGCAGCCGTGGCGCAGTGGGTGCCAGCGCGATGGCGCAGGCCAACGGTTGTACCGAGGCTGCAGCGCCTGCGCCCGCGTTCAGATACGCCAGCACCCGGCCGTGCAGCCACACCGCGGCGCTGTTGAGCTGCACGCTGGCATGCAGCCGCGCCGCCCGTTGCGCAGTCGTCACTGCCTGCCTTTGCCAGGCCCCCAGGTCGCTGCAAGCGCCGTCTTCGCGCACGCGGGTACTGGCCTGGCCCGCCTCCCAGCTGAACCAGGCACCCGCCCCCTGGCCGGCCGGCACGTAACTGATCAACAGCAGCGGCAGGCCGTGGCCAGCCCTGCGTGCCAGCACCAGTTGGTGACCGAAGGCCCGGACCCGGCAGGCCAAGCCGCTGTCGTCCTGATGCTCGCCGGGGTTGACGACGAACATCACGCTCAGCTGCCCGCCCCACTCGGGGCGCACCGCCACAAGGTCAGCCACAACCCTGGGCAGTTGCTCAACGTCGGCGACCTGGACGTAGGTGCCCTGTTCGCTGGCGCGCTGGGACCGGCCCGCAAACAACTCTGCCAAGCCATCGCCGCACACCAGGACCACAGGAAGGCCGTATTCCGCAGGTGGCAACGCGGACTCGGAAACCATCAGCCCCTTGGCCACGATCGGTTGCCCTGCTCGCCACCAGGCCCACCCTACCCCCACCACCGTGACCAACGCCGCCCCCGCGGCGGCGGCCGTACCCAGAGGCAGGACCATCAACAACAGGAGGATGAGTGCACCCGCCCACAGCCACAGCGCACGGTTCAATGTCTGCGTCATCGCCCCCACCTCAGGCCTCGCCGATCAGCAGCGCGGCGACCTGCCTGCCGAGCAACTGCGTCAATGCCCACCACGCGCCCGCCAGCAAGAGCCCCGCGACCAGGCAATGCACCAGCGGCGAAGCGCCGAGCGGCCAGCCGAACCTGGAAGTAGCGCCGGTCTGGGTGGGCAGCACCGTGTGCAGGTCCAGCGGTGGCACCTGTGCGTTCAATGCCGCCACTAATTGCGCACGTTCGGGGGCCTCCACATCGCGATAGCGACCGCGGAAGCCCAGCGTCAACACCCGCTGGTAGACCGTGAGCACCAATGAGTCGGGGTTGGGCTGGCGCAGCAGCTCGCGCAGCGTTTCGTACAGGTAGTCCCCGGCCTGGTGGCGGCTGAAGAAGCGCGCCTGCAAGGGTTCGCTGGCCCAGGTGGCATGGTCCTCGCCCTTGGCAACGTTGAGGACCGTTTCATCCAGCAAGGCGCAATGGGCCAGGCAGACATGATCGATGCTGGCTTCGCTGACGCTGGCGCTGGCCAATTCGCGGCGCACCCGTTCGATCTGGGCGACACAGCGGTCGCGCAGTGGCGCGGCTTCCTGCAACGGCGTGTGTTGCTGCAGTTCGACCACCAGCAGGTAGCTGTCCTGCAGCAATTGATCGATAGCCACCGCAGTGTCCGGATGCTTTTTCATAGGTAGAAGGCTCATGTGCGTAGCACCGCGAACAGCTCAAGCTTCACGTCTGCCAGGGTGCTGGGTACGTAGAAGGCGCAGACACCTGCGGTCAGCACGGCCTGGCCCTTGATGTGGCTGAAGTCCAGGGCGAAGTACTGGTTTTCCAGGCGCAGTGGAATGGCTGCGGGTACGTGCGCCAGTGGCTGCAGCGGCACCCCGTCGAGCGCGGCATTGACCAGATGGTCGACGTCGTCGGGCGTACCGGCCTTGCACAGCCGCGGGAACTGGATCTGCAACTGCGCTGCGGGCAGGCGACAACACACCGACAGGTAGAAGTCCGCGCCACCGGGCTCACGCAGGCGCGGGTCGTTGAGCGCCACCTGCCAGCGGTTGGCCGCCGCTGGCTGCAACTGCAGCGCGATCACCCGCGACGGCAGGCTGGCTTCCAGCAACGTCGAGATGGTCGCCATCAGCAGCGGGAACACGCTGCCCAGGTCATCGTGGCGATAAGCAGGCAGCTGATCGACGTCATGGTCCAGGGAGAACGTCAGCAGCGCGCCCGCCAGCTTGACCAGCTCCAGGTACACCTGTTCAGGATGACGCGCTGGGTGTGCCCGCAGGTCGGCCAGCACCGGCTGGTAGGTGTTCAACGCGTTGAGCAACCAGAACAGCGAGACGTCGGCCACGGCGAAGTCGGCCATGCGCTGGTTGCTTTCGCGACGCATGCCCATCAAGCGCAGGCGCTTGGCGGACAGCTGGGTAAGCAGGTTGTCCAGCTGGGTCAGCAACCCCGGGTGGCCGGCGAAACTCAGTAGCGGTGGTACGTAGCCGGGGTCAAGCAACCAGCCCTGCTGGCCGTCGCGCACCAGGCGGGCGACTGGGGCGACAACGAAGTCGGCGTTGTCGTCGGTGGCCAGGCGCAGGCTCAGGGCATGCTCCAGCACACCCATGGACTGGACATCATCGCCGTACAGATCCTGCACCGCTCGCCAGCCCTGCACATAGCGCATGGGACGGTCGATCCGGGTGTCTTCAAATACGCAGTTGTTGCCGTTGGCCTGCTCCAGTGGCAAGGCAACCACGATGACGCTGTGGTCGATGGCCGCAGGCATCAGCCGCTCCAGTTCCAGCGCGGGAGGCAACAGGTCCACCGCATCGGAGTCGATCAGCGTGCCGTCCGGCAGGCGCAAGCGCAGCTGGTTGGCCTTGAGCCTGCCAAGGCGCAACGCGTCCAGATCGAAGCCCACCGAGCCGACGCCCCAGGGGTGCACCAGGGTCAGGTGAGCGATGCATTCGTTGGCCCAGGCTTCCCAGCGGGCCTGTTGCTGGAATTGCTGGGGGCATAGCAAGGCCCCGGCGGCCCACAGCGGGCGGTCGATTTTCATGGCGTCATCCCCTGGGCCGGTTCAGGCCTTGGCCTTCGGCATTTGCGAAACCAGGGACAAGTTGACGTCCATGCCCTCGACCTGGAAGTGCGGCACGGCATACAGCTTGACCCGGAAAAAACCCGGGTTGTCGTCGATGTCCTCGACAGTCACCCGCGCCTCCCGCAGTGGGTGGGAGGCCTGCAGGTCATCGCTGGGGTCGGTCATTTCGGTGACCAGGCCACTGACCCAGCGGTTCAGCTCCAGCTCCAGGACACGACGGTCCTTGGTGGTGCCGATGTTCTCGCGCTGAATGAGCTTGAGGTAATGGGCAATGCGCGACAGCAGGAAGATGTAGGGCAGGCGCGCGTTGATGCGGCTATTGGCCGTGGCCTCGGGGGTATCGAACAAGGCCGGTTTCTGCGCGGAGTTGGCCGAGAAAAAGCAGGCGTAATCACGATTCTTGTAGTAGGAAAGCGGGATGAACCCGAGGTTGGCGAACTCGAATTCGCGGGTTTCCGGGATCATCACTTCAGAGGGAATCTTCACCTGGTTCCCGGTGCCCAGGTCGTACAGGTGGATGGGCAGGTCGGCCACCGCCCCGCCCGACTGCGGGCCGCGTATCTGCACGCACCAGCCGTTGGCGATGAAGCTCTTGACCATGTTGGCGGCGAAGGCAAACGCCGCGTTGGTCCACAGGTACTTGTGGTGGTCCGGGCCCTTGACGCTTTCCACGTAGTTGAAGCTGCGCACCGGGACGGTGTCCGGGCCATAGGGCAGCCGCCCCAAAACCCGCGGCATGGTCAGGCCGACATAGCGGGCATCGTCGCTATCACGAAAGGCTTTCCACTTCAGGTACTCGGCGCGATCGAAGTAGTTGCCGATGTCCTTGATGGCAGCCACCTCCTCCATGGTCTGCTTGCCGAAGAACGCCGGGCCGACGGCACCAATGAACGGCATGTGCGCGGCAGCGGCGACCTTGGAGATATTGCGCAGCAAGGCAACGTCCTGCGGGCCGCGACCGAACTCGTAGTTGGAGATTGCCGCGGCAATCGGCTCACCCCCCGGGGTGTCGTATTCCTGGATGTAGGTGTGCTGGTACAGGCCGCTCTGGGCAATCTCGGGCGCGTCGTCGAAATCCTCGACCAGGTGTTCCTTGCTGATATCCAGCAGCTCGATGCGCACGTTCTGGCGAAAATCGGTCTGGTCGACCAGTGACTTCACCCCGCGCCAGGTGGATTCCACGCGCTGGAAATCGGGATGGTGCATCACCGCATCGAGTTGGCGGCTGATCTGCTGGTCCAACAAAGCGATATGTTCATCCAGCAAGCTCTTGTCCAGGCGCTCGACCTTGCGCGACGACTGCTTCAACAGCTCAAGGAACACGCTGACGGCTGCGGTCACGCGCTCGTCGGGCGAGGCTTCCGCCATGCCCTCGGCGTGTTGGAATACTTCCAGGTCCGCGAGGGTGGCGACCGGGTTCAGATTGATTTTCGCGAACAACCCGCCATATACACTTTGGCTTTCTTCAGGCAACACTTCAGCGTCACGGCCCGAGGCCGTGTTGGGGCTTGCAGACATGATGAATTTCCCTTTAAAACAGAAGCGACAGATTAACGAGGCGTTTGCGAACCCAACAGCAACAACTCGGCACGCAATTCATTACTTAATGTTTCATCCCTGAGAATGCGCTCGAACTCCTGGCGAAATGTACTGTTATCCAACAGATTGGACTTGAGATCCCGTAACAGATTGCGCATTGCAAGGAGTGAACGTAACTGGGGAATTTGCCTGGCTACCTGTTCAGGCTCGAAATCCTTCATGGCCCGAAAACTCAATGCGGCAACTGTCTCGCCTGCTTCATCCAGCAGGGTATTCTCCACGCTGACCTTGAGGGTAGGTGCAAACTCCGCCAGCACGCTGTCGAAATTGTTCTTGTTGATGTCCAGCTTGCTGCGTGCCGACAGCGGGCGGGCCTCCCGGCCGTTGCTGTAATCGCCCATGACCATGAGCTTGAGTGGCAGTTCGACCTTGCGCTGGGCGCCGCCGGTATGCAAATCGAGCCTGATATTGACGCGAGCCTTTGGTACTTCATTCTGGAAGCTGTTCGATGCCATCGGTTTCCCCTTCGTAACAAAAAGCAACTAACGCAAGACGGCTACGACGTTGCCGAGTTTCAATCGTTCGGGTACAGCCATATTGCTGCGCAGGAAGGCAGCCCGACAGGGTCAAAAGCTGACGTGCCGTAATGGTTGCGATGGCGAAAACGTAAGTCATTGCTCGAAGCAATACTACCCCTGGAAGGTATTCAAGAGGCGTCCCACAGGGCAAAGTAATATTTCCTACAAATCGACCTAAAAACCCCTACAGATACACTGCACTTTTAATACACAGATCAGAGATAACCTTCTGTATAGTCAAGAGTGCACTTCGAATAATTGCACGGCTGAGTGACGAGACTCACGTTTTATCTGCTGGGTTGGCAGCTAAAATAGTTTCAGTTCGTATATAAGCGTTGAAGCCCGGGGGTGATGGCCGCGCGGGAGATGGCGCGCGCGCCCCTGACGCGGCCTGCGGCCGCTGCTACGGAAACCTTAGCGAAACCCGCCGCCCACCTGCCACACCCGCGCGCCGCTGGCGACGCTGCCCGCCACGGCAAAGGCGCAGCCCAGCCACAACGCCCACTCGGGCCCGCTGCTGAGCGATGCATGGAAGCACAGCGCTACCAGCGAGGCGCCCAGGGTCTGCCCCAGCAGCCGCGAGGTGGCGACGATGCCACTGGCGCCGCCGCTGCGGTTGGCCGGGGCGCTGGTCATCAAGGCCTTGAGGTTGGGCGACTGGAAGAAGCCGAAGCCGGCGCCGCACAGGGCCATGCGCCAGCCGATGTCGAAGGCGCTGGCACCTGGGCCCAGCAAGGCCAGGGCGGCCATGCCCAGGCCCAGGGCCAGCAGGCCGATGCCGCCCAGCAGGCCCGGCGAGAAGCGGTCGGCCAGGCGCCCGGCCACCAGGGCGGTGAGCGCTACCACGGCGGGCCAGGGGGTCATGAGGAAACCCGTGGCGACTTGGCTGTGGCCCAGCACGCTTTGCAGCAGGAACGGCAAGGCGACGAAGGCCAGGCCCTGGCTGGTAAAGGCGCAGATAGCGGTGGCCGAGGACAGGGCGAACAGCGGCCGTTTGAACAGGTCCAGGGCCAGCATGGGCGCCGGGTGGCCGGCCTGGCGGCGCAGCAGCAAGGCGCCGCAGGCCAGGGCCACGGCCAGTTCGGCGCCGGTGAGCAGGCCGTTGGCGCCGTGCACGGTGGTGCCCAGGCCCAGCACCAGGCAGCCGAACAAGCCGGCGCAGAGCACGGCGGCCAGGCGGTCGAAGTCGTGGCCGGCCGGTGCGATGTCCGGCAGGTGGCGCTGGGCCAACAGCGCGGCCAGCGCGCCCAGGGGCACGTTGATCAGGAACAGCCAGTGCCAGCTGGCCACCGAGAGAATCGCCGAGGCCGCGGTAGGCCCGAGGGTAAAGGCCAGGCCTACCACCAGGGAGTTGTAGCCCATGCCGCGGCCGAGCATTTTCGACGGGTAGATAAAGCGCAACAACGCGGTGTTGACGCTCATGATCGCTGCGGCGCCCAGGCCCTGCACCACCCGGGCAATGGCCAGGGACGGTAGCGACCAGGCCAGGCCGCACACCAGCGACGACAGCAGGAACACCAGCAGCCCGCCCAGGTACACGCGGCGGTGGCCGAGCACTTCGCCCAAGGAGGCGAACGGCAGGATGGTGGCGACCATGGCCAGCTGATAGGCGTTGACCACCCAGATGACCGAGGCGGAATCGGTGCCGATGCCGCTGGCCAGGGTCGGCAACGCGGTGTTGACAATGGCCGTGTCGAGGGTAGCCATGCCGACGGCCAGGGAGATGGCGATGACGGCGGGGGTACGGTGCTGCCGGGGCAGGCCGTCGGTGGGGGCAAGCATGGGCGAAGGTATCCAGAATCAGGCAATGAAGTTCTGGAGAGTAGCGCCGTACGGGGCGCAATTCACCGCACCGCGCTCAAGCTGTCAGAGCTTTCATGTTGCTGTCATTCAATTGACTAGCGAACGGTGGTAACGCAAGGCGCCGCAACGTTCGCAGCGCTCGCAGGTCATCAGCGCCGAACCCAGTTGTTGTGCGGGATAAGTGGCCCATTCGCAGCCTTTGATCAAACAGATGATACTCATGGCAACCTCCTCGGGGTGACGCCCCGATTGTTCTTGCCATGACCGTTGCAGGGTTCGGGCCAACTACCCAGGGGTCGTAAAAACCGGGTGATTGCAGGTCGAACCTCATGCATTTTGCACGGTGCCCGCCCCATGGCCGTGCAGACCGCCCTGCAGCTCGTCAGGTGGCTCTGCCCACCCCCTCAACTTTGCCCGGTTTTATCCGATACCCGGTTCAAACGCCATGTCGGCGTTGCGCAAGACAGGACGTCGACGCTCTTGATTCGGCAGGCATCGATGACCCAGAAAACCCTCAATGACTTCCTGCGTTGCCCGGGCACCCGCTACCTGGCACTGACCGCAGCCCTGCTGGCTGGCCTGCTGGCCATGACCGGCCGCGCGCAATGGCAGCAGGCCTGGCAGGCCCCGCTGACCTGGCTGTGCCTGGCGGCCATCGTGCTGCTGGGGGTGCTGGCCGTGCAGGTGGGCATCAGCCAGCGCCTGATTCGCCGGCGCAATCTGGAGCTCAAGCGCCAGATCGAAGACCATGCCCGGGTACGCGCTTCGCTGGCGCTGAGCGAGGACCGCTTCCGGCGCCTGTTCGAGTGCTCGCCGGACGCGGTGTGGATCCTCGACCAGCATGGCTTCAGCAGCCAGGCCAACGCCGCCATGCTCGCCACCTTCGGCTTCAGCGACGCTGCAGCGTTTCGCAACATCAGCCCCCTGGACCTGTCGCCGCCCCTGCAGGAGGACGGCACGCCGTCGGTGGAACGCGCCGACGCGGTGCTGGCCGCCGCCACCGCCAAGGGCGTGCAACGCTTCGAATGGACGCACCGGCGCCTGGACGGCAGCCTGTTCCCCGCCGAGGTGACCCTGAGCGTGCTGGACCTGGACGGTGAACCGGTGACCTTCGCCGTGGTGCGCGACATTTCCCAACGACGCCAGGCGGAAGCCGAGCTGCTGCGGCAGAAAACCCTGTTGCAGGCGATTGTCGACAACGCGCCATCGTTGATCTACATGTTCGACAGCCAAGGCCGCCTGGTGCTGTGCAACCAGCTGTACGAAGACGCCGTGGACCACCAGGAGGCCGAACTGGTGGGCCGCCGCCGCGACGACTTCATGGTGCCCAGCGACGCCCGCCAGCAGAATCTGGACGACGCCACGGTGCTGTTCAGCGGCCAGGCGCAGCGCTTCGAGGACATCCACCACAAGCGCGGCGAACCGCGCACTTACCTGACCACCAAGTGCCCGCTGCGCACCCCCGACGGCCAGTTGCTGGGGGTGCTGGGCATCTCCAACGACATCACCCGCCTCAAGCAGACCCAGGAAGCCCTGGAGCGCCTGGCGCATTTCGACGTCACCACGGGGCTGGCCAACCGCGTGCTGTTCCATGAACGGCTGGGCGAGGATATTCGCCAGGCCGCCAGCCGCGGGCGCCAGCTGGCCGTGCTGGTGCTGGACCTGGACGGCTTCAAGACCGTCAACGACACCCTCGGCCACCCCACCGGCGACCGCCTGCTGCACGAGGCCACCCTGCGTTTCCAGCGCGCCCTGCGCCCCGGCGACCTGGTGGCACGGCTGGGCGGCGACGAGTTCGCCTTTGTGCTGCCGATCGAGCGCCAGGTGGAAGAAGTGATCGGCCGCCTGCAGGCCCTGCTCGACAGCCTGCGCCCACCGTTCGACCTGGACGGCAGCACCGCACTGATCACCGCCAGCATCGGCGTGGCGCTGTACCCGGCGGACGGCAGCTGCGCCGACACCCTGCTGCGCCACGCCGACACCGCCATGTACGCGGCCAAGGAAGCCGGGCGCAACGACTACCGCTTCTACCAGCGGCACATGACTCAGCACATGCAGGAACGCGTGAGCCTGGAGCATGCCTTGCGCCGTGCGCTGGACAACGACGAACTTGAGGTGTGGTACCAGCCCAAGCTGAGCCTGGCCGATGGCCAGGTAATGGGCGCCGAGGCCCTGATGCGCTGGCGCGACCCGGTGGCCGGGCTGGTCGCCCCCGCCGATTTCATCCCACTGGCCGAGCGCACCGGGCTGATCGTGCCCATGGGCGAGTGGCTGCTGGACCAGGTGTGCGCGCACCTGCGCCAGTGGCGCGACGAGGGTTGTTTCAACGGCCACGTGGCCGTCAACGTGGCGGTGCCGCAGATCGAGCGCAGCGATTTTGTCGACACCGTCAGCCGCGCCCTGCAGCGCTACCAGCTGCCCGCGCGGCTGCTGGAAGTGGAGGTCACCGAGAGCCTGTTCCTGGAAAGCCGCCAGCTGGCGCGCAGCGTGCTGGGGCGCCTGCAGGGCATGGGCGTGACCACGGCGGTGGACGACTTCGGCACCGGCTACTCCTCGCTGGCGTACCTGCATCTGCTGCCGGTGGACAACCTCAAGATCGACCGCGCCTTTATTCAGGAACTGCCCCACTCCGCCACCCACGTGGCCATTACCCGCGCGATCATCCAACTGGGCCACGCGCTGAAGTTCAGCGTGACCGCCGAAGGCATCGAGACCCCGGAGCAGTACGATTTCGTCCGCCAGGCCGGCTGCGACGTGGGCCAGGGCTACCTGATCGCCCGGCCCATGCCCGCCGCCGAGTTCGAAGCCTGGCTCTACCAGAACCCGTAGCAGCTGCCGCAGGCTGCGTCCCCTGGTAAACCGCGGCGCCTGGGACGCGGCCTGGTGGCCGCTGCTACGGAACGCGGTGAGTCAATGATGGCATTTACGCCATTTCATGAAACATTTTTCATACGACTAAGGTATTATCCCCCCGCGACGAAGTGCCGCAACCGCGAAAAACTTCTAGCAATCTAGATAGCAATACAGGTGCCTTCAGGCACCCCCATAAAGAATGCCCCCTAGTAGCTGTCGCCAATAATTAACAAGAAATCGGCTCCGGAGGGACATGACTACGGAAAAGATAGCTCCCTATCTTTTTCAGTACTCACTGCCCCCGTTATTTCGCCAAAAAGAGCGGGACGCGGATTGAGTTTTTTAAATCAGGGGTTATTGATGTTGAAGAAAATGAACAGGACCCTCCTGGGTCTGGCGTTGTCCATGACGCTGCTGCCGGCCCATGGCGCCGAGCCGAAGAAAGTTGATGTGCTGCTGGTAGGCGGCGGCATCATGAGTTCCACGCTGGGTATCTGGCTCAATGAACTGGAGCCGGGCTGGTCGATGGAAATGGTCGAGCGCCTGGACGGCGTCGCCGAGGAAAGTTCCAACGGCTGGAACAACGCCGGTACCGGTCACTCGGCCCTGGCCGAATTGAACTACACCCCGGAAGGCAAGGACGGCAAGATCGATATCTCCAAGGCCGTTGAAATCAACGAATCCTTCCAGGTATCGCGCCAGTTCTGGTCGTGGCAGGTCAAGAATGACGTGCTGAAGAACCCGCACTCGTTCATCAACTCCACCCCGCACATGAGCTTCCTGTGGGGCGACGACAACATCAAGTACCTGAAGAAGCGCTACGACGCCCTGCAGGCCAGCCCGCTGTTCCGCCCGATGCAGTATTCGGAAGACCCGGAGCAGATCAAGCAGTGGGTGCCCTTGATGATGGACGGCCGCGACCCGAAACAGAAAGTCGCCGCTACCTGGACCCCGATTGGCACTGACGTGAACTTCGGTGAAATCACTCGCCAGTTCGTCGGCTACTTGCAGACCAAGTCCAACTTCGACTTGAAACTGTCCAGCGAAGTTGAAGACATTTCGCGCAACGACGACGGTTCGTGGCGCGTGACCTACAAGAACTTGAAAGACGGCACCGAATCGGTCACCGACGCCAAGTTCCTGTTCATCGGCGCCGGCGGCGGTGCCCTGCACCTGCTGCAGAAGTCGGGCATCCCTGAGGCACGCGAATACGCCGGCTTCCCGGTGGGCGGCTCGTTCCTGGTCACCGATAACGCCAGCGTTGCCGAGCAGCACATGGCCAAGGCCTACGGCATCGCCTCGGTGGGCGCACCGCCCATGTCGGTACCGCACCTGGACACCCGCGTGCTGGACGGCAAGCGCGTGATCCTGTTTGGCCCGTTCGCCACCTTCTCCACCAAGTTCCTCAAGAACGGCTCGTACTTCGACCTGCTGACCAGCACCACCACGCACAACGTGTGGCCGATGACCAAGGTCGGTATCGAACAGTACCCGCTGGTGGAATACCTGGCCGGCCAACTGATGCTGTCGGATGACGACCGCTTCAACGCCCTGAAGGAATACTTCCCTAAAGCGAAGAAAGAAGACTGGCGCCTGTGGCAAGCCGGCCAGCGCGTGCAGATCATCAAGCGTGATGCCGACAAGGGCGGCGTGCTGAAGCTGGGCACCGAGATCGTCGCGTCCCAGGACGGCACCATCGCCGGCCTGCTGGGCGCCTCGCCAGGTGCCTCGACCGCCGCGCCAATCATGCTCAGCGTGCTGGAGAAGGTGTTCAAGGACAAGGTAGCCACCCCGGCCTGGCAGGACAAACTGCGTCAGATCGTGCCCAGCTACGGCACCAAGCTGAACGACCATCCTGAAGCCGTGATGCAGGAATGGACCTACACCAGCCAGGTGCTGCAACTGAACCCGCCACCGGCCATCGACCTGACTGCTGCCCCGCAGCCACAGGCCGCACCGGCTAAAGCGGCGAGCAACCCAGCGGCCGACATGGCGCTGTAAGGCTCGACGGCAGCCGGCCCTGCAAGGCCGGCTGCCTTGGCTTACCTGCTCAAACCACCTGCAACACAATCTTGCCGATGTGATCCCCGCCTTCCATGCGCCGGTGGGCACCCGCGGCGTCGGCCAGCGCGAACACCTGGTCCAGCACCGGCAGCGACTTGCCTTCGGCCAGCAACGGCCACACGTGACGCTCCAATCCGGCGGCGATCACCGCCTTCTCTTCCGTGCTGCGCGAACGCAGCAGCGACCCGGTGACCACGGCCTGCTTGGCCATGATTGCCAGCAAGTTTACCTCCTTGACCTTGGCGCCCCCCAGGAAGCCAATCACCACCAGGCGCCCGCGACGGGCCAGGGCGGCGATGTTCTGCTCGAAATACGAACCGCCCATGATGTCCAGGATCACATCCACGCCCTTGCCTGCGGTGCGCTCGGCAATCACCTGGGCGAAATCCTGCTCGCGGTAATTGATCGGTTCGCCGCCCAGGGCCTGCACCTGCGCGCATTTCTCTGCCGTGCCGGCGGTGGCAAACGCCTTGATGCCTAGCGCCTTGCTCAGGGCCAGCGCGGTGGTGCCAATGCCGCTGGTGCCGCCGTGAATCAGCACGCTCTGGGTGGCGTCCAGGTGGGCCATGTCGAATAGGTTGGCCCACACGGTGAAGAAGGTTTCCGGAATCGCCGCGGCGGTGATCATGTCCATGCCGGGCGGCACCGGCAGTGCCTGGGTGGCTGGCACGGTGCAGTACTCGGCGTAGCCGCCGCCGTTGGTCAGCGCGCAGACCTTGTCACCCAGGGCGAAGCCCTGCACGTCCGCGCCCAGGCCTACCACCTCGCCAGCCACTTCCAGGCCCGGCAGCGGGTTCATGCCCGGCTGCATGGGGTACTGGCCGGCGCGCTGCAAGGCGTCGGGGCGGTTGACGCCAGCAGCGTGCACCTTGATCAGCAGCTCATGGGGCTTGGCCACGGGCAGCGGGCCCTGGCGCGGTTGCAGCACTTCGGGGCCACCGGGCTGGGTGATCTCGATGTAGGTCATGGTGGACGGCAGTTGGATGGCAGGCATGGTCGCGCTCCGATGAAGTGGGCTATTGGCAGTGACAACCACCAACGGCAAGGCGTTCATCATAGCGCCGCAGGAAGATGCAATAATGCAGCGATTACCCATCCATCAAATGCAGAAATGCATCAGCGGAGTGAGCATGAACTGGGACGATACGCGCTTCTTCCTGGCCCTGTGCCGCGAGCGCACCCTGCGCGGTGCCGCGCGCCAGCTGGGCGTGGACCAGGCCACCGTGGGCCGGCGCATCGCCGCGCTGGAAGAGGCCTTGGCCGCGACGCTGTTCCTGCGCAGTTCCGACGGCTACCGGCTGACCTCGCCCGGTGAGGCGGCCTACAGCGCGGCGGTGCAGATGGAGCACTCCGCCCACGACCTGCAGCGGCGCATCCAGGGCCTGGACGACCTGCCCAGCGGCCAGGTGCGGCTGGCCACCACCGACTCGCTGGCAGTGGACTTCGTCATCCCCGCTCTCGCCCGCCTGCGCCTGCAACACCCGCAGGTGCAGGTGGACGTCAAGGCCTCGACGCAGATGCTCAACCTGGCGCGGCGCGAGGCCGACCTGGCCATCCGCACGGTCAAGCCGGACAATCCCGACCTGCTGGTGCGGCGCCTGGCGGCCTGGCCGGTAGGGTTGTTCGCCTCGGCCGAGTATCTGCGGCGTCATGGCGTGCCGGAGCCGGGCAACGGTTTTACCGGCCACGCCCAGGTGGCCTGGCAGCCGTATGTGGAAGCCGGCCGCGCCAGCACCCTGCTGGACGAGCCGGCCCATGGCGCGCAGATCAGTTGCAGCGCCAGCACCAGCCTGCTGGTGCGCCAGGCCGTGGCGGCCGGGCTGGGCCTGAGCGAACTGCCGGTGCTGGCCGGCGAGCGCGATGGGCTGGTGCGGGTGTGGCCGCAGCGGGTGCGTGCGCAGCCTTATGAAGTGTGGCTGGTGAGCCACGCCGACCTGCGCCACACGGCGCGGGTCAACGTGGTGGTGGAGGCGCTGGTGGCAGCCTTCAGCACACCGACAGCAGGTCCCGACGTTCCAGGTTGAGCAGGAACTGCTTGGCCGGCAAGCCGCCGGCAAAACCAGTGAGGCTGCCCGAACTGCCGATGACCCGGTGGCACGGCGCGACGATGGAAATGGGGTTGCGGCCATTGGCAGCGCCCACCGCGCGCACGGCCTTGGGGTTGCCCAGTTGGGTGGCGATGTCCAGGTAGCTGCGCGTTTCGCCGAACGGAATGGCCAGCAACGCGTGCCACACCTGCACCTGGAAGTCGGTGCCGGCAAAGTCCAGCGCCAGGTCGAACTGCTGGCGCTCGCCAGCGAAATATTCCTGCAACTGCGTGGCAGTGCGCACCAGCATCGGGTGGTCACCCTGCTCCTGCAACTCGCCCAGGCGCACGCGGTTGGGGCGGTCGTCTTCCCACAGAATGGCCGCCAGCTTGGGGCCACGGGCGACCAGGGTCAGCAGGCCCACGGGGGATTCAAGGAATTTGCAGGCGTAGTGCATGGCGGCGGTTCCAATCGGTCGAGCGGCCATTCTAAGCGCCCTGCCCCGGGAAAAAACCCCATTTCTTGCGCCCCCCCCTGTAGCAGCTGCCGCAGGCGGCGTCAGACGTCACCGCGCCAATGCAGGCATTACCGGGTGCGGCCGGACGCTGCCTCGCGGCAGCTGCTACAGGCATCGAGCTATTGGACCATTGTCGACAATCACTGTTTTTTCTTTGACTTGATGCGCACATATGGCTATTTTCGACCCTATCAAAACACAGTGTGTCGACAATATGCCTACCCCCCTCGCCACCGAAGACTCAGAAACGCTGTCCGAAAACGTCTTCCGGCGTATCCAGGCCGCCATCGTCAAGGGCGACATCGCCCCCGGCAGCAAGATCTCCGAGCCGGAGCTGGCGCGCACCTACGGCATCAGCCGCGGGCCACTGCGCGAGGCCATCCACCGCCTGGAAGGCCAGCGGCTGCTGGTACGTATTCCCCACGTGGGCGCGCGGGTGGTGTCGCTCAGCCACGCCGAGCTGATAGAACTGTACGAAATTCGCGAATCGCTGGAAGGCATGGCCTGCCGCCTGGCCGCCGAGCGCATGACCGAGGCCGAGATCGAAGAGCTGCGCCAGGTGCTGCACACCCACGAGCGCGACGCCGCGTTCCAGGCCGGCGTGGGCTACTACCAGCAGGAAGGCGACTTCGACTTCCACTACCGCATCATCCAGGGCAGCGGCAACCGCACCCTGGTGCAGATGCTCTGTGGCGAGCTGTACCAACTGGTGCGCATGTACCGCATCCAGTTCTCGGCCACGCCCAACCGCCCGCGCCAGGCGTTTGCCGAACACCACCGCATTCTTGATGCCATCGCCGACCGCGATGGCGAATTGGCCGAATTGCTGATGCGCCGGCACATCGGCGCATCGCGACGCAATATCGAGCGTCACTACGCGGACGCATCCACCCAGCCTGAGAGGTGAGTCATGAACAATAAGAACAGTCCCGGCCAACGCTTCCGCGACGCCGTGGCCAGCGAACATCCGCTGCAAGTGGTGGGCGCCATCAACGCCAACCACGCGCTGCTGGCCAAGCGTGCCGGCTTCAAGGCCATCTACCTGTCCGGTGGCGGCGTTGCAGCGGGCTCCCTGGGCCTGCCGGACCTGGGCATCAGCGGCCTGGACGACGTGCTCACCGACGTGCGCCGCATCACCGACGTCTGCGACCTGCCGCTGTTGGTGGATGTCGACACCGGCTTCGGCTCCTCGGCGTTCAACGTGGCGCGCACGGTCAAGTCGATGATCAAGTTCGGCGCCGCCGCCATCCACATCGAAGACCAGGTGGGCGCCAAGCGCTGCGGCCACCGGCCGAACAAGGAAATCGTCAGCCAGCAGGAAATGGTCGACCGCATCAAGGCGGCCGTGGATGCGCGCACCGATGATAGCTTCGTGATCATGGCGCGCACCGACGCCCTGGCCGTGGAAGGCCTGGACGCCGCCCTTGAACGTGCAGAAGCCTGCATCGAGGCCGGCGCCGACATGATCTTCCCCGAGGCCATTACCGAACTGGCCATGTACAAGCAATTCGCCGACCGCGTGCGCGCGCCGATCCTGGCCAACATCACCGAGTTTGGTGCCACGCCGCTCTATACCACCGAGCAGCTGGCGTCGGTGGACGTGTCGCTGGTGCTGTACCCACTGTCGGCGTTCCGCGCCATGAACAAGGCCGCCGAGCACGTCTACGGCGCCATTCGCCGCGACGGCACGCAGCAAAATGTCATCGACACCATGCAGACTCGCATGGAGCTGTACGACGCCATCGACTACCACGTGTTCGAGCAGAAGCTGGACGCCCTGTTCGCGCAAAAGAAAGGCTGAAGCATACCCGTAGCCGCTGCCGCCAGGCTGCGCTGGCCGGTGTGAACCCTGAGGATCTCGAGTGAGGCACAGGGCCAGCGCAGCCTGCGGCAGCG